>JAZNRG010000029.1:0-22335 GCA_045590575.1 Acutalibacteraceae bacterium
ATGGCTACGATCCGACTTAAAAAAGCGGCTTGCAATGGTTAACTTCCAATGCAAGCCGCTTTAAATTTTATTTTTTTCTTTTGTTCTTCGCCTTGTGAGACAGTCCCCTATTTATTCATGAAGTCAAACAGCCCATGCCAGTCGTCGCGGGAAAAATAGTGCCTGCCCTCTCTGAAGCAAAGACCGAGATTACCCTCGTTCAGATACTTGCCTGTTTTGAGATAATCTTCGTCTTCATAAACGAAACCCTTTTTGCCGTAAAGCTCATAGACCTCGTTTGATGCGGCACAGAAAAGAAATTCGAGATTGGGACCCGCCCAAACATCCTCTTTTGCCGATGCGATATGAATTTTTCTCGGAGCGATAAGCGCAGAGAGAAAATGCTGTTCAAATGGTGTTTCGTTATCCTTACCGTAGAATGTTTTATAATTTTCACAGAACCAATAATCAAATCGGTCAATTATATCACCGATTGTTTCATTGCCTTCGCCCTTGCCTCGGTTGAGTGAATCACCGCTGCAACCCGAACAGTTGGAGTGCGCAACAGCAAATCTTTCGTCATAAGCGGCGGTCACAAGTGCGGTTTTTCCGAGCCTTGAATGACCGCAGACGCAGATGTTATCCTTGTCAACCTCGTCACGGGTCTGCAGAAAATCCATAACTCTCATTGCCGCCCACGCCCACATTGCAATCTTACCGGGCGAATAGGGAGTGCGTTCTTTATCTTTATAAAGTATGCCTGCAAGACCGTTTGTGAAGTCACCGTCATCGCTTGTTACATCCTGATAACAGAACGATGCGCAGGCAAATCCGTTATCAATAATTTCTTCGGTGGGCATATATTTATCGGGCACTTCAGGTCTGAAATTGATATGCACAAAGGTTTTGAAATTATTGCCTTTCCTCGGATAAACATAGGTAACGGGAAACCTGAATTCCTCGCCGTTAACATCGGTAACAATCTCAAAATGCATATAAGATGCCTTGCCCGCACAGTATCTGATGGGATCATCCTCAATCATATTTATGCGAATACTTTCGGGCGCATCCGGGATATAACCGTATTCGCATTCCTGCATCATTTGAGCAACAAGGGGTCTTGTTTCTTCCCACTCAGCAACAGTATTCGCCCTTTTGCCCGAAACCTCAAGCGGAGAAGGAAGATTCATTTCTTTGAGCTTATTTTTCATCATAAAATCACCTCAAGATTTATCCTGATTTGAAGAAAAAACATCTGCAACCTCACTGATTGTTATATAAGCGTTTCTGTCTATTGCGTGAACAATCTGCTGCATTTTTGAAACCTGAAATCTGTTAACTACAAAATAAACAACCGTAAGCTGGGAATCGGAATAACCGCCTCTTGCGCTGATTTTGGTCATACCGCTTTCAAATTCCTCCGTAAGCGCCTTGCAGATTTCTTCAGGTTTTGATGTTATTATCATCGCTCCCTTTGCCCGATCAAAACCTTCAACCATAAAGTCAACTGTTTTAAGTGCAGCCGCATAAGTAACGATTGAATAAAGCGGAAGAATCCAGCTTTTGATAACAATACCGCATATGATATAAAGAATAACGTTATATATCATCACGAAAGTGCCGACGGTAACGCCAAGCTTCTTTGCAAAAATCACCGCCATAACCTCAACACCATCCATTGCACCGCCAAAACGGATTGCCATACCGCTTCCGACACCGGATATAACGCCGCCGAAAAGGGCACATAAAAGCAAATCGGTTCCTGCCAGGGGTGAAGCAACACTTACATCAATGGGCAGAACATCGGTTATCAGCCACGAAAAAAGCGAATACATCGCCACGGTGTAAACCGCATAAAAAGTGAAGAGTTTGCCCTGCTTTTTCAATCCGAAAAGAAACATCGGTATGTTCAGCACAACAAGAAAAAACGAAAGCGGCAGATATTCGGGGGTAACCTGAGCAAGAAGCATCGAGGTGCCCGAAATACCGCTGTCATAAAGGTTTACGGGATAAAGAAAAATTGTGATGCCTATTGCGTTGACAATGCCTGCAAGGGTAAGCATCAGCAGATTAACTATTCTTATTCTCCGAAGTTTTTTGAGTTTGTCTTTCATTAATATAAACCTCCCGTTACGAATATTATATCATATCGGTATGCGAAAAACAAATAATTATCTGTAAAAAAATAAAAGGCAGGGGCTTAATGCCTCTGCCGCTTTATTTTAGACTTATGCTTCCTTAACAACTACCTGCTTGCCGTTATAATAACCGCACTCGGGGCAAAGTCTGTGAGATCTCTTGAGCTCACCGCAGTTTGAGCACTTCTCGAGCTGAGGAGCGTTCATCTTCCATACGTTGGAGCGTCTCTTATCTCTTCTTGCCTTAGAAACTCTTCTCTTGGGTACTGCCATGCCTAAGCACCTCCTTAATTTTGTGCTTTATTAAACCGTGAGGTTTTGTGTTTTAATCGTCCAAAAGCTGCCTCAGCGCTGCCAGTCGCGGATCAATTTCTTTTTCGCAGCCACATGAACCCGTGTTGAGATCCTTGCCGCACTTCGGACAAACTCCTTTGCATTCCTCATCACAAAGGAATTTTGCGGGAAGGTCGAGGAAAATATCCTCGGTGATAAGCGGATCAAGGTCAAAACGAAGCTCATTGACAAGCAACAGCTCATCGTTGGTTTCGTCATTAAGATGAGTAACGAGGGTGTGGAAAAAATCCATCTCTAAAGGAACTTTGATTTCCTTTGCGCAACGGTCGCAATCCATCTCAAGAACAAAATCAGCTTTTGCACGCAGCTCAACAATGCCGGTATAATTACCTGCTGAACCGCTGACCTTCACCGGAGAGGTAAAAGGCTTGGAGCCGCTGAGTTCCTGAGTAGAAAGGTCAAGCTCAAAGCTGAACTCCCTGACCATTCCCTCGTTATTGAATATAGGTTCTAAATCCAATATCATAAATTTTCACCTGAAATCACGCACAAAATATTATATATTTCTTAGCGTGATTTGTCAACTAAAATTTTGATTAAATTCAGATTTTTTCGCAAAATGTAAAAATTCTTTCGGGAAGATCGCATTCATCGCATGAAATGGTGAATGTGATGTCCTGTTCAGCCTCTTTGCTGAGTGCAGCAACTTTCTCAAGGAATTTTGCAAGAGCTTCGTAATCTCTGCCGCCGATTTTGAGAGTTGCATCAACAAGGATGTCTGTTATGTCGTGGTTACCTGCAACGATGCCTGCAAGGAAACCGTAGAAAGCTTCGTAGCCTGAAATATTATAATAGTCGGTTTCAACAAGTCTTGCTCTGTAGTTTACATCGTAGGTAAGAAGTCTTTCTTTTTCAACACAGACAACGTTACCGTTTGACTTCTCAACTGCACCGTTTACGAGCTCGATGAGTCTCTTTGTTTTGCCTGAACCTTTGTTACCGATAATAAGTTTTACCATTTTGAAATCCTCCTAAAGTGGTTTATTTGAGTCTTGCTTCAAGAGCGTCCTTCTCAGCTTCGTAACCGGGTTTGCCGAGAAGAGCAAACATATTCTTCTTATAGCTCTCAACGCCTGGCTGGTCGAAAGGATTGACTCCGAGAATGTAGCCTGAAAGGCCGCATGCCTTCTCGAAGAAATAAATCATCCAACCGAGAGTATATTCGTCCTGCTTGTCAATCTCGATAACGATGTTGGGCACATCGCCGTCGGTATGAGCAAGAACGGTGCCTGCAAAAGCCTTGCTGTTAACATAATGAAGAGTTTTGCCTGCAACGAAATTGAGACCGTCGCCGTTAATATTGTCGAATTCAATTTCAACATCTGTTTTGGGATTGTTGACCCAGATAACGGTTTCAAAAAGGCTGCGTTCACCTGACTGAATATACTGACCGAGCGAATGCAGATCGGTTGAGAAAATGGCGGAAGTGGGGTAAATACCCTTGCCGTCTTTTCCCTCGCTCTCGCCGAAAAGCTGCTTGAACCATTCGCACCAAAGGGTCATTGAAGGCTCATATGCCGCCATCATTTCGAGCTTTTTGCCGTTGCGATAGAGAATATTTCTGATTGCCGCATACTTGTAGCAATCGTTAGACAGAACATCGTCGCTGAGATATGCTTCCCTTGCATCTGCCGCACCCTTCATAAGAGCATCAACATCAATGCCTGCAACCGCAATCGGAAGAAGACCGACCGCTGTGAGCACCGAATATCTGCCGCCTACATCATCGGGCACAACAAAGGTTTTGTAGCCTTCGCTGTCTGCAAGAGCCTTGAGTGCACCTCTTGACTTGTCTGTTGTTACGTAAATTCTTTTTGCCGCTTCTTCCTTGCCGTACTTTTCTTCGGCAAGTTTTTTGAAGATACGGAATGCAACAGCTGTTTCGGTTGTTGTGCCTGACTTTGAAATAACGTTGATTGAAAAGTCTTTGCCTTCAATGAGCTTGATAAGCTCCGCAACAGCCGATGAGCTGATGGTGTTACCGCCGAAATAAATATCGGGAGTATCCTTTTTAACAAGATTATAATTGTTGGATTTTACAAATTCGATAGCCGCTCTGGCTCCGAGATATGAACCGCCGATACCGAGCACAACGAGCACTTCGGAATCCTTCTTGATTTTTTCGGCGCATTCTTTGATTTCCGCAAATTCCGCCTTGTCATAATTAACAGGAAGGTCTACCCAGCCGAGAAAGTCGCTGCCGAGACCTGTTCCTTCGTGAAGCATTGCATGAGCTTTGGAAACTTCCGCCTGCATTGCTTCGAGATTTTCTTTGCAGGCAAAATCGCCTGCATAATTGAGATTGAGTTTCATTGCCATCTCTTTAAGTTACACCCCTACTATAAAAAGCACTTCTATAAAAGTTATTTAATATATTTTACCCTATAAATGCATACTTTGCAACAGAAAAAAGCAAAATTTCTTTGAATTCTTCGTAAAAAAAGGCAAATTTTTTCGGGTTGCTGCTCAAAAAGAAAACAAATACGGCACGAATTACTCCTGCCGTATTTATTCTACCACATTTAATTCTGTTTTGCAAATAATATTTCTATGACACAAGTGCCTTAAGGACTCTTTTAAACACGATTCCAAAGGTTAGTGCATCAACCTTTTCGGGCGCTGTTATATTATATTTACCTATAATGTTATCGCCGAGTTTAAATGTCACCGTGCCGAGCACCTGGCCCTTTTCAACGGGCGCCGCAACATCAACGGCAAGGTCAACCGTCTGCGTTATATCGGCATCCCTGCCCTTCTCAATAAGCACGGGGTTTATCTCGGGCAGCTCGGGGGTGATGCTTTCGGTAACTCCGCCGGTAACTCCCACATCGGGAATGAGTGAGGGGTCTATTGCGGGAGTTACGGTTGAATAATTCGCAAAACCCCAGTTGAGCATTGCTTTTGCGGTTTCAAAGCGGTCGGAGCTGTTGCCGCTTCCCATAACAACGGCAATAAGATGAGTACCCTCTCGAAGTGCACTTGCCGAAACACAGCAGCCCGCCTTTGAGGTTGTGCCCGTTTTAAGACCCGTTGCACCTTCGTAGAATCTAACAAGCTTATTCGTATTCACAAGCTCCGTCTGACCGTTTCGCAGCGAATCCATCCATATGGTTGTGTAGTTCATAATGATTTCGTGTTTGAGAAGTTCTCTTGACATAATTGCAACATCCAAGGCGGTTGTGAGATGATTCTCTGTTGTGTCATCAAGACCCGTGCAGTTTTCAAAATGAGTGTTTTCCATACCAAGTTCTTTTGCACGGTCATTGAGCATTTTAACAAATGCCTCGTCACTCCCCGCAAGATATTCGCCGAGTGCTGTGCAGGCATCGTTTGCGCTGTAGACCGCAGTTGCCTTGAGAAGCTCATCAACCGTCATCTGCTCTCCTTCCTTGAGCCATATCTGTGAGCCTCCTTTTGAAGCGGCGGTGCCCGAAACGGTAACGGTATCCGAAAGCGAAATTTTTCCCGAATCAATTGCCTCGCATATCAGCAGAAGCGGCATAATTTTCGTGACCGAAGCAGGATAAACCTTTTCGTTTTCGTTGTGAGTCATAAGCACCTGACCCGTTGATGCGTCCATAAGCACAGCCGATTTCGCCTTGATTTCAACGGGTGTTTCCTTCTCCTGGGCAAAGGCGGGAATAGCAACTGCGAGCATTATTACGGATAACAATGCAGAAATTATTCTTTTCATATCAAACTCTCCCTTCAAGAAAATATATATGGTTATTGTTATTGATTATCACATATTTTTTTGATATAATATTTCCATATAAATCTAAAGGAGTTTTCTATGAAAGCCGCATTTTTCACCCTCGGCTGTAAGGTTAATCAATATGAATCTCAGGCTATGGCTCAGAATCTTGAAAGCCACGGATTCAGCGTTGTTGACCACACGGAGGAAGCTGATGTTTATGTTATAAATTCCTGCACCGTAACTGCCGAAAGCGACAGAAAAACAAGGCAGACGGTCCGCAGATTCAAAAAGCAGCATCCCGACAGCATTGTTGTGCTCACAGGCTGTATGCCGCAGGCAAATCCCGAAGCAGGCAATGAGCTTTGCGAAGCGGATATTGTTATCGGCAACAAAAGCAACCGCTTTATTCACGGTTACATAATGCAATATATAAACGGCAGCGGCAGGATTTTTGCCGTTGACGAGCACAAAACGGGAGATGCTTTTTCCGGAGATACCATCAGTTCTTTTCGTGAAAGAACAAGAGCAAGCGTTAAAATCGAGGACGGATGCAACCGTTTCTGCTCCTACTGCATCATCCCTTATGCAAGAGGCAGAGTGCGTTCAAAACCGATTGAAGAACTGAAAACAGAGCTTGCCGCCCTTGAGAAAAACGGTTTTTCCGAAATAGTGCTTGTCGGAATCAACCTCTCCGCTTACGGTATGGGCATGGATCACAACATCGTTGATGCAGTCCGCCTTGCAGCATCGTTTGAAGGAATAAAGAGAGTTCGTCTCGGCTCGCTTGAACCTGACCATATCACCGATGAAATAATTTCGGGTCTTGCTCAAATCCCCGAATTCTGCCCGCAGTTTCATATTTCACTTCAGAGCGGATGCGACAGCACTTTAAAGCGCATGAACCGCCACTACACAAGCGGCGAATATTTCGAACTTTGCGAAAAACTGCGTGCGGCATTTGATGATACAACAATAACAACCGATATTATGGTCGGTTTTGCGGGTGAAACCGCCGAAGACTTTATTGATTCACTTGAGTTTGCAAAGAAAGTCGGTTTTGAAAAGGTACACGTTTTCCCCTATTCGATAAGACCCGGCACTCCTGCCGCAAAGATGCCCGACCAGATTGAAAAATGCGAAAAAGAAAGACGAGCCGCAGTTATGAGCGAAGCCTGCGAAGAAATAAGACAGGCATTCCTCAAAAAGCAAATCGGCAAAACACTCGAGGTGCTTATTGAAGAATATCACGACGGATTTGCTCAAGGGTACACAAAGAACTATACCCCCGTTAAAATCGCTTCGGATTGCGATATCCACGGTATAATAAAAACAGAAATCACCGCCGTTGACGGTGACTTCTGTATAGGGAAGATGTAATCAACGCGGTACCAATCGGTACCGCGTTTTTATTTTTTCGGGCGATTCGTGAATCGCCCCTGAGGTATCAATTATTCTTACTGCTTATCGGTCGGCGGAGAAGGAGGTTTGCAAGGGCGGAGGCTCTGAACGGGATAAGAGGATAGAGATAGCATTGCCCCGTTACGGTTCTTGTTGTTGCAATTTCGAGCGCAATCAGAAGTATTCCAGCGATAAATCCCCAGATATCAAACAAAGCCACAAGACCTATCAGCATCATTCTGAAAAGCTTGAAGGCATATCCGAGCTCATAGCTGGGCTGGGTGAAATTCGTCAAGGCAACAAACGCCATATAGAGCACAACCTCTGCCACAAACCAGCCTGCAGAAACAGCAAATTCGCCGAGAACAAGCGCACCGATAACACCGAATGAACTGCTCAGAGAATGCGGGGTGTTTATTGATGCAAGGCGCATTGCATCGATAACAATTTCAACTATGAAAAGCTGGGCAACAATGGGCACGGTGTTCGGTTCTTCTATTTTTATAAAACTCAGCCATTCGGGTATATATTCGGGATTCTGAATAAACAGAAGCCACACGGGAACAAGAAGCATCGTCATCGCAAAAATAGCCATACGGATGATTCTCATATATGAACCGATAACGGGTGACATATAATAATCGTTGGTATCCTGCAGAAAATCAAAAATACCCGTCGGAATTATCATTGCAGCGGGAGAATTATCCGTAAGCACAACCATATTCCCCTCAAGTATGCTTGCGGCTACCGCATCGGGTCTTTCTGTATATCTTACCTTCGGGAAAGGATTGAACCATTGCTTGGGCACAAGGCAGTCAATAAGGCTCTGCTGACTCATACTGAGGGAATTTATCGATATTGAATCCAGCTTTTTCTGCAGAACCCTGAGCATTTTTCTGTCAACACGGTCCTTCATATAACATATAACCACATCGGTCTGCGATACCTTGCCGACAGAGTGGATTTCCATAGTCAGGTTGATATCTCTTATCCTGCGGCGTATGAGTGCCGTGTTGAAAACAAGAGTTTCAACAAATCCGTCGTGAGGTCCGCGAAGCACCTTGTCGTTATCGGGTTCATCGACCGAGCGAACAGGATAGGTTCTTGCATCTATGATAATTGCGTCCATATATCCTTCGACTATCAGCCCTATACCGCCCGACAGCACAGATTTGATGAAATTGCTGACATCGCTTGTTATATCCGTTTCAACATACGGAATAAATCTGTTGGCAAACTCCCTTGCACTTTTAAGGGTTTTGAAATCCTTTTCTTCCGCACTTAGGAAATATGTCATAATCTTTACCATTATTTCATCCTTGCAGAAACCGTCAACAAAATAAAGCTTTGCATTATGCTTGTCTATTTTCAGATCTCTTCCCACAAGGTCAAAACTTTCGCTCAGGCGAAGCTCATTATCAAGCATTGAAACACAGCTCTGATAATCGCTGAGAAATATCTTTTCCATCAAATCCTCCGATAAAACAAAAATGGTGACAGTTTCCGCTGTCACCATTTATTATTTTCATTTATTTCATCGGTATTCATTATAAAGATTAACAATCGCATTCCAGGTCAGAGGTCCGACGGCACCCGTCTGCGGAATACCCGAAAGCCTCTGCACGGCAGTTACTGCCGCTTTTGTTCTGTCGCCGTATATACCGTCAACCGTAATCAGAGGTACGGAATTATTATTTTGCGCAATGGTGCGAAGGAAGGTCTGAAGCTGGGTAACAACATTGCCGCTTGCACCCGTTGTTATCGTGTATCCGGGATAAAGAAGTGAGGAATACGAACGGTATTCATCGGGGAGTGAATTCAGCGTGCTGTTATAAACATCAAGGATTCTGTACCATGTCTGCCTGCCGACAATTCCGTCAACCGTAAGTCCGTATTGCTGCTGAAAAGCCCTGACTGCATTCTCCGTTGCAGGTCCGAATATTCCGTCAACACTGATTTCAGGTAAACGGTCGTTGAAATAGCCGATAAATGCAAGGAAATACTGAATCGCACGGACATCGTTTCCCCTGCTGCCTCTTTTGAGAACTTCACTGAAAATACGCTCAACCTCACTGATGGTTATTCCCTCGGAATAAAGCTCTGAAACCTTCTTGACAGCATTGTAAATCTGCTTGATTTTATACCAGGTTGCCTTACCGACTATTCCGTCAGGAGTGAGGTTGAATATCCTCTGAAACTGCCTTACTGCTGCCTGAGTTGAAGCATCAAAAAAGCCGTTGGCATCAGGTATTCTCGGAATTGAGGGGTAATTCTGACGGATTCTGTTGAGCTGCCGCTGAATTGTCCTCACATCCTCACCGCCAAATGAACCAAGGCGAAGCAGCGTGCCGGGATAAGATTCGGATATATTTTTAACGGGTGCATTACGAACAATATTTATATCGTTTCCGTAATAATTCTGAAGAATCTGATACGGTGTTCTGCCCTGATTTGCAAGGGTTACCGTTCCCCACTGCGATAGTCCGCGGCAGGTAACTGTTCTTCCGTCGCAGTATTCGGTGAAATACGGCTGAATCTGATTACCCTTTGTTACATAATCATTGAAGAGCTCATCAACGATTTTTGAAATGTTCGAGAAAATATCTCTTCCGTCAACATATGCCTGGTCATATGATGTTGAATTCGTGATATCAAAATTATAACCGCGGCTTCGATAGTATTCACTGAAAATTCTGTTAAGCGCAAAAGAAACCTGCGCATAGATATTGGCTCTGATTGCATTCTCGGGCCACGAGGGATATATTTCACTTGATGCAACATTCTTTATATATTCCGTGAACGGCACACGCACATTTCTTGCATTTGAATTTGGAGGTCCGAGATGAACGGTTATAAAATCGGGAATCACGGGGGTTACTGCCATTATCTCTCCCCCCTGTTTATCAGAGCAAAATTGCTGCCCTCGTTAACAATAATTGGCTCGGGTTCATCCACACCGTCAACCTTTGCGAGCATACGCACGGGCTGAATCGATTCAACTCCCGAAAAAACCGGTACATTCGTAAACACGGAACGAACAAAATCGGGATGCTCAACATAAACGGAATATGTTGAATAAGGCAGTTTCGGATTGCTGCCCTGCTGCGGTGACTGAGAAAGCTCTCTGGGCGGTGCGGGAAGCCTTATGCTTTCAGTTGAACCGTCATTATCCGTTATTCCGTCAAACACGGCAACATTGCCGCCCGGCAATTCAAGAAATACCATAACCCTTGCACTACCGACTCCGAAACTTCGGTCTGCCGCATATGTTTCAACCTTAAGGCTGCCGCTTTCGCTGTTTTCGGCAAGGAAATCATTGATATATCTGCACCTCTGCTTCTGCTCCGCAGTTGCATCCGAAGGCAGTCTTTCACAGCTTCTTCGCAATGATTCAGCCACATCCGTTGAAGTATTGACAGACGCCGTGTTTTCATTCTGCATCGGCTGAGTCTGTGCGGGAACAGCTTCAACTTTTATTTCATTTGAAACTTCTTCAGTTTCCTTAGGCAAGGGGTCACTTCTGTCTCTTTCAAAAGTATTGTTTTCTTCAATTGCTTCGCTCATTTCTTTTTCTCTCTCATCCTGCTGAGGATAATTCCTGGTATTATTTCTTCGGCTGAATTCGAGCATCTCAGCTTTGTATCTGTCCATCAGCCGCTCCATTTCTCGTTTATCCATAACAAAACCTCCGTTTCATTCTATTATATGCAGTGGTACGGAGGTTGTGACATAAAAAAAGGAGCCGCCGCTTTCGCGACAGCTCCGCTGTTTGTTTATTCGGGATTACTGATTACCGAATCAGTCTTCCTTCTTTTTTCTTGTAAGAACATATGCTGCTGCAGCTGCGCCTGAAATAACTGCAAATGCTGCAAGACCGCCTGCAACTGAACCCGTTGCGGGAATTTCAACGTTAACATCTGAATCACCGTTACCGTCGCCCGAAACATCGCCGTCTGTCCATGTTGCTTCGAAGACAAGGTCTGTTTCGCCCATCTTCTCGGGAACTTCGGGATTCCAGCCATCAAACTTGAAGCCGTCCTTTGAAGGATCAGCAGGAACGGGAATCTTTGTTCCTTCAACAACAAGATATGTCTTATATTCTTCACCGTCAACAAGATATGTTACGGTATGAGTATGCTTCGCAAGGTGAACAGCACCAACTACTACAAGCACACCACCGACGATTGAAACGCCTGTAATCCAGGCTGCGTTGCTGCCGATGATTGAGCCTGCGATGATACCGCCTGCTACAACAGTTCCGCCGATTACAACTGCAAGGAAGGTTTCGTCAGCTTCAAACTGAGCAACGAATTCCATATCCTCTGCGGGCATTACTGCGGGTACTGCGGGCTCCCAGCCAACAAACTTGAAGCCGAACTTTTCAGGATTCTCGGGAAGAACGATTTCTTCGCCTTCAGCAAGAATCTGAAGGTCAACTGTCTTGCCGTCTACAACGAACTTAGCTTCATACTTGTCGGGTTCGGGTGAAACGAACTTTGCAGTATAAGTAACGTCATATGCGGGCATTGCTGCTTCTACTGCGGGCTCCCAGCCTGCAAACACGAGTGCTGTATCTGCACTTGCGGGATCTTCGGGAACGGGAATCTCTGCCTGATATACAACATCGTATTCAGCGTAAACCGAACCGTTTGCCATATAAGTTACTTTATAAGTATTGATATCAAACTTTGCATATGCGTTGATATCTTCTTCGCCCATTACATCGGGAAGCTCGTTGCCGTCCTTATCGAACCAGCCGTTGAAGGTGAAGCCTTCAAGCTCGGGATCCTCGGGATAAACGATTTCTTCGCCGGGAGCGAAATACTTGGTTTCTGAAGGATCTACGCCTTCGCCTGATGCAAGATAGAAGTTAACTGCGTACTTGATGATTTCCCACTCAGCTGTTACAGTCATACCTTCTGCAGGCATTGTTGCTGATTCAGCATCAACCTTGTTGCCGTCTTCATCGAACCAACCGATGAAATCATAGCCATCTCTTACAGGCTCTTCTGCAAGATAGTCCTTAAGGCTTACGCCTGCATAAATCTCGTTTGTATGCTGCTTCTCGCCGTCGGTGAATTCACCTTCGCCTGCATCAAGAACAAATTCATACTTGGTTTCTTCTGTCCACTTTGCGAATGCCTCGATATCGTCTGCGGGCATTGTTGCGGGAAGTTTATTTCCGTCCTTATCTGTCCAACCCAAGAAGATGAAGTTATCCTTGGTGGGAACGGGAAGATCCTTGATTTCTGCGCCATATTCAAACTCTACGGGATCAACCTTCGAAGCGCCTTCGCCGCTGTTGAATGTGATTTCGTAGGTGTTGACTGACCAATCAGCCGCGTAGGTCTTATCCTCAGCGAAGGTATCGCCTTCGGTATAGCCTGTCCAACCGTTGAATGTGTAGCCTTCGAGTGTGGGCTTTGTTGCGGGAGCTTCAATTTCATAGCCGAACTTGCCACTGTCAGTCTTTGTCTTTTCGCCTGACCATGAGCCTTCGCCTGCATCAAATATTACTGTGAATTCAGCAAGATTTGAATAGATAGTGAGCTCGTTGGGACCTTCCTCTGTAATAGTCATTGATGTGGGCTTGGTTGTATCAAGCACCTGGCTTTCCTGAGGAACAAGGTCGCTGAACTTATACTGGTTGCTGCCTGCTGCGCCTTCAACAACCTCGATTACGGTACCGGGAAGAGCTGCACCTGTCTTAACGGAAACTGGATCGCTGTAGTTCTCAGTGCCGGGAATCTGTGTTACAGAATAAATAGTATATTCAACAGCGGTGGGATCCTTGTCCCAATTTGCAACGAAATAGAGGTCCTCATCGGGCATTGCATCGGGAGCATCTGTTCCGTATGTCTTTTCAGTCCAATTAATAAATGTATAACCGTCTTTTACGGGATTGCTTACTGTAGGAACTGATTCTCCGTAGGGAACTTCGAATTCAACCTTTGAAGCTGTTGTTCCGTCATCCTTTGTGATGAGACCCTCATCTGCATCGTAGGTTACGGTATTAACATTCTTCTTCCATACCGCCTTGTAATCAACATCTTCTTTAAGAGTGATTGTTGTTTCATCCTTGCCGACAACAACATCCTCTTCGGTGGGTTCTGCAACACCTGCTTCTGCCCAACCGATAAATTCAAAGCCTTCGAGTGAGGGAACGGGAACGGGAACTTCGGTGCCGTAATCTGCCTTGCCGGATGCAACCGCATCATCAGCGAATTCGCCGCCGTTTGCATCGAAGCTGTAGTCATATTCATTTATATCCCACTGTGCAACATACTTCTGGCTTGCTGCGGGCATTACTGTGGGAGCGGTTTTGATGATGGTTGAACCGTCTTCACAAAGCCAACCGGTGAAGGTGTAGCCATCCTTTTTGGGGTCAGGCTGAGCTTCGATTTCTGCGCCTGTTGCTGCAGTCTTTTCACCGAGAACTTCTTCTTTACCGTCAACTACATCAACGAATGTGAGGGTGTTAACATTTGCATTCCAGGTTGCTGTGTAGGTTTTGTTCTCTGCAGGGAACTTTTCGGGAACTGCGGGAGTCCATGTTCCTGCTGCATAGCCATCCTTAGCGGGAATTGTGGGGATGCCTTCAATAACTGTATCGAACTTGCCGGTGATTTTTGTATCTTCCTGACCTTCGATAACGAAAGTAAGAGTGATATCCTTGGGAGTAATGGTGCCGGTATATTCCTTACCGTTTACACTATCCATTACTTCGCCTTCGGAACCGATATCGTAATCCCAGCCGCTGAAATCATAGCCGGCGGGGGCTTCGTATTCGGGAATTTCAATCTTTTCAAGGTAGATTGTGGGAACAACGATTGTTTCTACGGTTTCGCCCTTGTCGTTCACGACCTTGAAGGTTGCATTGTAAACATTTGCACCGTCGATTGCGTGGAATTCAACATTATCGGTTACTTCGTAGGGGAATACCGCTACGGTTGAAGTGTCGTTGATCGTCCATGCGTTTTCTGCCTTATAGCCTTCGGGAATGTTTGCTTCGGTAACCTTTTCTTTATATGCGAAGAGGAGATCTTCGGGATTTGTGTTTTCGATGAGATTGCCATCCTTATCGAAGAACTTTACTTCATAACTCTCTGCCTGGTATGAGGGATAAACATCAAGAGGCTCTGTTGCTGCCTTGGGAAGGTTGTCCCATCCGAGGAACTCATAACCTGCGAGTTCGGGATCGCCGAGATATTCCTTTGCAAGTGCTGCGATTTCTTCAGCAGTTGTGCCGTACTCGATTTCAAGAGTAGCTACGGTCTTGCCGTCAGCAAATGCTGCTTCAGTTTCCTCTTCGGGGTTTGCATAGAAAGTGAAGATATACTTTTCGGTTTCATAAACTGCGTAGAATGTGAGATCACCTTCAACTGTTTCGGGAAGCTCATCAAGCACTGCACCGTCAGCCTTATCTGACCAGCCGATGAAATCCTTGCCCGAGGCTTCGGGAACATTACCGTCAAATGAATCTCCGAATGCGGGAACCTTCGCACCGTAGAGTGCTTTGCCTGTGAAGCTGTTGGTTCCTGCGTTATCTTCGTAGAAATATTCTACTGTATATTCATTTCTTGCATAGTAAACTTCGAGCACATTTTTTGAGGAGTCTGCATCCGCAGTCATAGAAAGAACAGATTTTTCTTCGTCAACATAGAAGCCTGGCTTGGGAGCATCGTATTCGGCATTGATGGTTTCACCTGAAGTGGTATTCTCAGGCTCTGATGTGCCCTTAACCTGATACTCGCCGTTCACATCCATTTCGTGATATCTGGTTACATATGTTGTTGCTGTGGGGTCGGGTGCTTTCCACTTTGCCTTAAGAACCTTGTCCTTATAATCAAAGGTCTTTGAATTGTCAGCACCTGTAACAACTTCCCAGCCATCGAATATTGCGCCGTCGTCTTTCTTAGGATCGCTGATTGAAGCTGATGTTCCGATAATACCCGCAAGTTTCTGAACTCCTTCTATCTTAGCGGCAGGTTCAACTGACTCGTCCGCAAAGTAACCGCCGTTGGGGTCGAAGGTGATGAAGCTTGTTGTTGAAACATAGCCGGGAATTGTGTCAAACTCTGCATCGTATGCCCAGTTGGACATTGAACTCATTGAAGAAGCGAAAGAACCGTCGTCATTGAATTCAGCCTTAGGAATTTCGAGGAACATGGTTCTGATTTTTACTAACGAACCGCTGCTGTCATCTGTTCCGTAAGGAACCTCAGACATCTTATTGTAAAGTGCGGGAACCTTTGCGGAGCCGCCCTTACCTTTTTCATCAACCACAACTGCTCTTTCATCTTCCTTGACCTTGAGCTCGATGGCATAGAGCCAACCGTTCTCTCTGGAAGATTCAGCGATGGAGCCGTCTTCGTTATGAGCAAGCTCAGCAGGAACCTTGGGAACATAGTAAGAATCTTTTGAGAAAGCAGATGCGATAATGTCTGTGTAATCAAAATATTGCTTATCAACGGTTGTTACTTTTTTGTAAACACCGTTTTCTGCATCATACTTGTAATAATCGTTATCGGTAAAACCGTTTGCGATCATATAGTTAACAAGTTTGTTTCCGGATGTCTGCGGATAAGTATTAACATCTGATCTCCATACATGGCTGCCTATTGAAGAAACAGCCTGATAGATTTCGCTGCTTGTGTTGAGCGTGGGTGTTGAGTCCTTGACAATAGCTGCCTTTGCTCCGATGTTCTGCTCAAAATAAGTTTTGTCAAAAAACAGAGCAGTGTTGATATCGGCAGGAGCATAAGTTGCTTCAAGATAAACTCTTGCCTGAACTTCATCGCCGGGGGCTGCTCTGCCCTCTGCATCCACCCAATTGCCTTCTGCATCTTTTCTGAAGAAGTGAACAGTAAATCTGACGTCATTATCGTCATATTTATCCTTCTTCCAAGCTGATGCTGCAACTGACATGGTGCTGAATATCATTGCAATTGCAAGAAGCATTGCCAATGATTTCTTTAAACGTGCCATATGCATTTTCCTCCTTAAGTGCCCGAAAGCGCAAGTTACACTTTCGTATATTACAAGTCATTTTAACATATCGACTTTTGAATTTCAAGTATTAATTATAATTATTTATATATTATAAAGCGAAAAATATTGGTTAATTTGACGGTTTTGTGTGATTATTGGGATTCTGTTTCGGTATCGATGACCTTTGCAGCTCTGATTTTTGCAAGCTCATACATCATCGTATCTCTTGTTTTACCGTGAACATTGAAGAACAGAAGTGTTACACCCTTCATAAACCTGCCTATTGCCGGAGCAAGAGCAAATACCGTCCAAATGCCTGCAAGCATTCCGGGATCGGTCTGGGGAACCTGAATTCCGTTTGCATCAATGAGTGGTACATAGTGGATTGCGGCAACGGCAAAAGCACTTATCATCTTTGCCGCAGCATCGGAAATGATCTTGAAATAGCTCATTGCGGCGGTGATTGTTGCTTCGTTACGAACGCCCGACTTCCACTCAACATAGTCATACAGATCGCCGTTGAGGGCTGTTCCGCAGTATCTCTGAATACTGTTGAGCGAGCCGCAGAAGGTGAGCGCAATAACAATCCAGATAAGATTGAGAATAAAATGGTCTTCTCCGAAAGGCTTATAACCGACTATCCACATAATGAAATAGCAAAGACCGCAGAACATATAGCTGCCTGCAGCAAGATTTCTCAAACCGAATTTCTTTGTGAGCTTCGGGGCAAGAGGAAGTACGAAATAGCTGGGAAGACCTGTGAAAAGACCTGCAATTGTGCCGTAAGAAAGCTTGCCCATACAGTTGAGCCAGAAAAAATCCTCAACCATCGTGCCCGTTCCCTTGCCTACAGCAAAGAAATTCTTGATAAGAAGAACCCACATCGGGCGGCAGGCGCCGATGGATTTGATGGTTTTTATCAGACCCATTTCATTCATTTCCTGCCTTGTAGAAAGAGGCATTCTTTCTTTGAGCTTGAAGAAACCGTAGGTTCTGAAAAGAACGACAGCAACAACAAACACAACCGCACCGCCGGTATAGATGTTTCTTGAACCGACGCCGAGAAGCTGCGGCAGGAAGTCAACGAGAACCGGGAAAAGCGACGGCAGCCAGACCCCGACAAGATCAGCGTAAGCATCCGTTGCAATAAGTCTGTTTCTCTCAATGGGGTTTGGGGTTATATTGAAAAGAATGATCTGATAGCTCGTATCATAAAAAGACCTTGCAATCGAGCCGACATAATTGAATATCAGGAACGTAACAAGAAGAGCCGTCTGCGACATTCCCCCGGGAAGAAGCCACGGAGAAAGCGAAGAGAAAACCCAGAACGGCAAGGTAAGAATAATATACGGCCTTACTCTGCCCCAGCGGGTACGGGTTCTGTCGATAAGAAGACCTGAAACGGCATTATCGAGAGTATCGGCAATAAAACTGATTGTCTCTGCAAGACCCCATGTTTTAGCGTTGATTCCGAGGAACTGAGTTGCAAAAAAGAAGAGCTTTTTGCTGAAGGTATTCCACATCGTATCGCCCATACCCGAAAGGATATAGGCAACATAATGCTTGGGGCTGAGATAGTTTTTATGCTGATTATTATACTCTCTGAGAACCGCTTCGTCTTCGGCTTCAACAGAAACGGAAGCCTTGATTTCTTCTGCCAAAATAATCACCATCCTAAGAATTATCTGCAGTTTCGCGAATTTACCCAATATATCAGACATCATATTATAAACAGCAAAAAAAATCAAGTGAAATTCAAAAAAATATGAATTCCACTTGATTTGATTGTTGATATATAGCGTTTTTCTTGCTTTTAGAGAATTATGCCATCGATTGTGAGAGGCTTTTCGCATCGGTTGCGCCAGAAGCTGTTTGCATAAATTTCGACTTTATACGAGCCTTTTTCAAGACCGTCAAACGAAACGCTGAGCTTTTCGGGCATCTCATAAAAATAGAATTCGCTCCAGATCGTTGAATTGCGAACAGTTACGCCATCAGCATTTTTTACGATTACATTGTAGTCGTTTACATACTCTTCGGAAATCTTTGCCTGGTCAAATTCTGCTGTAAATCCGTCTGCCTTTACATTTTTGATAATGATTTTTGCATCGGCATCAAAATAAGGAGTCAGGTCTGATTTATAGCGTTTGTCGGTGTAAAGATATGAATCAACATTCCATGCCTCATCGATTTTCCAGGTGAATGGGAAGAAGTTTGAAGTGATAAGGTCATAGGGATAAATTCTTACCCTCATGTCCGCATCGGCTTCAACAATAAGCATCTGAGCTGCTTTTTCTTTTCCCGGAGGGCAGGTACCGTAAACCTTATCGAACTCATCAAGTTCAAAATAACTGAGAGTACCCGTGCCGAGACAAGTGAAATGGCGCTGATGGATTGAACGGGGATCGTTTATGGGTGCGTGTGAATGACCTGAGAAATCGATGATCTGGGGATAATTCATAAGAATATCGGTCAACTCATCCTCACCCCAGTTTGCACTTCCGTAAACGGTGCCCATAATGTGGGGATGCTGGAAGAAAAAGATAGGCTTGCGTGGATCATCCTTAACTGCTTTTTTAAGCTCTGCAACTACCCATTCTCTTTTTGCATCATCAAAATGGCAGCCGTTGGTGCAGGTTACGCTGATGAAGTGATAGCCGTTTATAACCTTGTGTGAATCGGGCTCCTGAGAAAAAATTCTTTCGAATCTTTCAAGCGCAACTTCTTCTCCTGCAAAAAACTCGTGGCTTGCAAGCGAAAGTACAACTTCGGTGCCTTCTTTTACGGTTTCATTAAGAGTTTCTTTGAACGCAAGCATCTGCTCCTCGGTTCCGCTTGTTGCGAAATCGCCGACAACATAGAGCGCATCGAGATTTGAATATTCTTCTTTTTCGCTGAGCTCATAGGCTGTTCTGACAGCATTTCTCATTCTTTCTCGCTCAACGGAATTTTCATCCTTATAGTGGATATCGCTGACCACCATAAATCTGAGAACAGGATTGAAATTTTTATCAAAAGACATAATGATTCTCCTTCGCTATGAAAAAGGGGCTGTTTAAAAACAGCCCCTGGTATACTATTTTACTGACCGCTCATACTGCCGAAAATTTCGGGAAGGAAGGGAAGGAATTTGCCGATACTTGAAACAAGGTCGGTCATCATTCCGAGCAAGCCTGTGATTTCGATGTTCTGAACAACTTCGATGATGGGGGTGAAGAATTCAGTCCAGGGAAGAGTTCCGAGTCTCTTGAAGAAAGCAACGATTCTGTCAATAAAAGTACCTTCATCAGGTTCTTCAACAGGGTCGTCACCCTTGGGAAGAGCCTGGAATTCAAGATAATATACATCGCTTGTGAAAACATTACCCTTTGTTACATAAACAAAATATTCACCTGCGGGAAGAGGGTCGGTAACAAGCTCACCTGTTGCATTAGCAGCAACATCCATCTTGCAAACCTGACCGTTGCTTGAATTCTTGATGGTTACAACCCACTGACCGTTGGGAGTCTTGGGGTTAGCACTGTAGGGTTTGAAAATAAGTTTGTAGCCGCCGTTGTTGCCCTTGGTAACGAAGGAAAAAGCATCGGTATCTGTTTCATCGAAAAGACAGCCTGTGATTTTGCTGCCTACAGCGATGCTGTTGGAATCCTTCATTGTGTTGTTATATTCAATTTCGGTGTTCGAAGAACCCTGAGTGTAAACTCTGAACTGATAGCCGCCTACACTGCCGTCAATACCCGAAATTCTTACATAATATGTGCCCTTCTTAACACCGATAGCACCGCCGTCAACCTGATCTTCATCCGATGCGATGATGATTGTGCCGAGAACACGCTCCTCAGCTTCGCCGCCTGCACCTGTTACGGTGTCAAGGATTGAGAGCTTATATTTGCCGGTGTTGGTTGCTGTGTTATAGATGCTGGGGTAAACCATTGTTGTTTCGCTGACTGTGAACTTGAAATAGTCAACATCGCCGTCAACGGATGCACCCTTATCGATTGTGCCGTAATATGTGAGGTCGGGCTTTGCTTTTGTTGCGGTTGTCATTGCGGTTGCATCGCCGAAAGTGTCGTTGCTTTCCTTCTCAACGTTTGCGCTCTTGTTGATTGAAGCAGAAACAGTATATGTAAGGTTATCGATATGCTGTCTGTCCATAGCAACCTTAACAAAATATTTGCCGGGAACTACGCTGAAAGAAACCGAAGCGGAAGCCTGGTTGCCTGCTGACTTGAATTCTTCAACATAAACGCCATCTTCATCAACGATATTAACTTTGAAGAACGATGCATCTGAGTCTGCACCTGTGATTGCTGTGTGAGCAAGCGTAACGGTTGCAAGACCGCAGGCATCGGATGCAAATGTGAACCAGTCAATATCGGTAGGTTCATCGAGTTTTGCGTTGATTGAGCTGCCTACGCCGATTTCGGTTGCGGATGAGGGAGTTGCATTGGGCTCAACTTCATCGTTAGCCGCAAAAGCTGCTGATGCACAGCTCATAGCCATTATAAGAGCAAGAAGAAGAGCGAGGAATTTTTTTGCTGTTTTCATCTTTTTGTCCTCCTTATTTTATCAATTTAGTATTGACGGCGATATTTTAACATATTTTTTCTTGCTTGTCAAACCGAATAATCCGTCAATTTTTGAAATTTCGGTTAACAAAATGTAAAAACATATCCGTTTTTTCTTTGATTTTTACAGATTTTGTGTGTCACGTAACAACCATACTCAACATAATGAAAGAGCAGCCCTCCCGGACTGCTCTGAAAAAATTTTTAATTAATACATTCCGCCGCCCTGGGCTGCCATTGCTGCTGCCTGAGCTGCGTCTGCTGCGGGGTCGGGCTTATCGGTAACAAGGCTTTCTGTTGTGAGAACCATTGAAGCAACCGATGATGCATTCTGAAGTGCTGAACGGGTTACCTTTGTGGGGTCAAGGATACCTGCTGCTGCCATATCGCAATAAACATCCTTTGCAAAATCGTAGCCGTAGCCGATTTTGCCGCTTTCCTGAATAGCATTGATGATGATTGAACCTTCAAGTCCTGCGTTTGCCGCAATCTGGCGAACGGGCTCTTCAAGTGCCTTGAGAACAATTTTGATACCTGTTTTTTCGTCAACATCATCAGTAGTGTCAAGAAGTGCCTTAACGCTTGAAACTGCGTTGAGAAGAGCAACACCGCCGCCTGCAACGCAGCCTTCTTCAACTGCTGCCTTGGTTGCTGCGAGAGCATCCTCAATGCGGAGCTTCTTTTCCTTCATTTCTGTTTCTGTTGCTGCGCCAACCTTGATAACAGCTACACCGCCTGAAAGCTTTGCAAGTCTTTCCTGAAGCTTTTCTCTGTCAAAATCTGAAGTTGTGTTTTCTATCTGAAGCTTTATCTGTGCGATTCTTGAAGCGATTTCTTCCTTTGCGCCTACGCCGTCAACGATAATTGTGTTTTCCTTTGAAACCTTAACCTGGCGTGCTCTGCCGAGCTGTGAAAGCTGAGTGTCCTTGAGTTCAAGACCAAGGTCTGAAGCAATAACCTCACCGCCTGTGAGGATAGCGATATCCTGAAGCATTTCCTTTCTTCTGTCGCCGAAGCCGGGAGCCTTTACGCAAACAACGGTGAATACACCGCGGAGCTTGTTGACAAGAATTGTTGAAAGTGCTTCACCCTCAACATCCTCTGCAACAACAACGAGCTTGCCGCCTGCGTGCATAACCTGCTCAAGAAGAGGAAGAATTTCCTGAATATTTGAAATCTTTTTATCTGTGATAAGAATGAGAGCATCATC
>JAZNRG010000030.1:0-19108 GCA_045590575.1 Acutalibacteraceae bacterium
TACGGGATTACCACACGCCCCTCAAACGTGCGCGTCTGCCGATTCCGCCACTCTCGCATATGAAGTTTTGTTCGCTCGGAACGTTGCCTATTATAGCAAAGCAATTTGCAAATGTCAACCCCTTTTTTAGAAATTTTTTTAAAAATTTTTTGTAGTGCTATAAAAGCAAATATACAGTATATTTTTTATGTTTTTACTTTCAATAACCTTTACTTAAACCCTTAAAAAATATTGAAATGATTATGTTTTTTTGTTACAATTAAAATATACGGAAATATTCTCAAGGAGGTTGAATTTATGAAAAAGAAATCTTCTTCTTTTGCAAAAGCAATCGGCTTTGCGGCGGGCGTTATCGGAGTCGGCAGTTATCTCACATTCTATGAAGTGATGGGCAGAAACGCAAAACTTGCCCCCGCGCTCGGTAATTTGTTTGTGAGCGAATCGGGACTTGAGAAAACCGATGTTCCCGATGAAAGACAGGTTTGGTTTGAAAATCAGCAATTTGAAAAATTTGAAATGATAAATGAGAGATTTCAGCGGCTCAGAGGATATCTTCTTCCTGCGGAAAAGCCGAGCAATGTTTATGTTTTCTGCAGCCATGGTTACAGAAACCACGGCAAGGGTGAATTCGGACTGATCACTAAATTTTACCACGACAGGGGATATAATGTTTTTCTTGTGGACCATCAGGCTTCGGGTGAAAGTGACGGCAAGTATATCGGATTCGGTTATCACGAATGCCCCGATTGCCTTAAATGGCTTGAATTTATGACAGAGCGATTCGGAAGCGGTATACAGATTATTCTTCATGGTATTTCTATGGGTTGCGCAACCGTTACTATGATGAGCGGCAGCGGAAAGCTTCCCGAAAATGTGAAGTTTATTGTTGCCGATTGCGGTTACACGTCGGCTTATGATGAGTTTATAAGCAATGTCGGCAAGCTCAGACCGGTTGTTGCTCCTTTTATGGGAATTGCAAACAAAATCAACAAAAAGCTTTCCGGATATGAATTCAAGGATGCCAATCCTCTTGAAGCGGTTAAAAACGCAAGTGTGCCGATGCTCTTTATTCACGGCGCAATGGATACTTTTGTGCCTACTGAAATGGTTTATAAGCTCTACAATGCCTGCTCAAGCGAGGATAAGGATTTGCTTGTCGTTGAGGGTGCGGGTCATGCCGAAAGTTATCCTAAGGACAGCACACTCTATGAATCAAAGGTGTCGGAATTTATTGATAAATACATAAAATAAGGGAATGTTTATGACTAAAATAATCAGCTTTATAATGAGCTTCATAACAGCTCTATCACTCTTTTCTGAAGGGCTTCCGTATGCTTTCAGACCGACTCTTGAGGTTGATGCTTCTGTCAGCACAGGTGAAATTTCGAGCAGGGCCGCAGGATATCTCTACGGTATAGCTCAAAACGGTGTTCCCGATGCCGCAATGGTTGAAAGTATTGATGTTTCGAGCGTTTCGCAGAAAGTCATCGGAGGCCTTCAGCATCCTATCGGTGATGTTGATGAGGCGGCAAAGGTGCTTGACAATTGTGATTACATAACCGTTTATCTTCAGGACAGCTTTGATACATGGTATTATTGCTGGCAGGAGATTGAGAATATGCGTAAGGTCGGCACATATGATTGCGAGAAGTTCGTTCGTGAAAGGTTTCATCCTCTTGTAACTGAAAAGGTAACTGCGCTAAAGGATAAGGATTATGCGGACAGACTTGTTTACTGCCCCTATAACGAGGCGGATAATGCCGTGTGGTTCGGAACTCCATCGGAAGACGGGACGTGGATGATGTTTGACGATGCGGCAAAACTTCGCTTTTATTCCGCATGGAAAGAAACATATGAACTTATCCGTTCCATAGACACCGATGCTGTTATCGGCGGACCCGGTTACTGCGATTACGATTCCTACGAAATCCGCCATTTTCTTGAGTGGTGCAAAGCAAACAACTGCCTTCCCGATATTATGATATATCACGAACTCGGCGAAAGGTCATCTCTTTATTGGCAGGATCACGTTGACGAATACAGGCAAATTGAAAAAGAACTCGGCGTATCCGAAATGCAGATTATCATTACCGAATACGGCACGATGTACGAATGCGGAGCGCCTGCCGATATGCTCAAATATGTTGTGAATATTGAGAAATCGGGTGTTTATGCCAATGTTGCTTATTGGCGTCTGGCAAATAATCTTTGTGATACAGCGGCTGATAACAACAGCCCCAATTCAAACTGGTGGCTTTACCGATGGTATGCCGATATGGAAGGCTCTCTTCTTGAATCAAAGGTTATTGATGTTCTTCATGCCGATTTCGCAAATGTAATCAAATATAATTATGACCGTTTCCATTACAATGGATTTAACGGCATTGCTTCGCTTACCGAATCAAAAGATAAAATTGAAGTTATCTGTGGCGGCTGTGACTACTCGAGCGGCATTTCTCTCAAAAATCTCGGCAAAACCAATCTCGGTAATAAACTTAATGTAAAGATTGAGTGCGTATATTTTGAAGGAATAAGTGGTGTTGTCAATGCGCCCGTAACCGTTTGCGAATATACGGCAAAACCGATTTTCGGAAGACTTCGTGTTGATATTGATAATCCCGATCCCACAGCGGTTTATCATATTGTGATAACCGATGCAGAGGAGGGGAAGAAGGATTATTTCAACAAGGATTTACCCGTTCGCTATGAGTTTGAAGAAGGCGTTCTTTCCGGCTATGCCTACACATACGACAGTGCATATGCCACCACAGGTCAGCAAAACGGAATGGTCGGCGGTCTTGAGCGTGACGGTGATTCAGTAACGGTTAACTTCACCGTGCCCGAAAGCGGCCAATATGACCTCACTCTCATTTTTGGTAACTCCAATGACGGCTTGACGCCCGATGACAGATGCGATTCTCAAGCTGTTATGATTCTTGACGGCAAAGAAGAAACACTCTCTTTTCCCAACACTATCAAGAGCGAATATACCGATAAAATGGTTCTGAATCGTTACCTTGAAGAGGGAGATCACAGCATAAGCCTCGGCCATAAAAACGGCACCTTTGTTATCGACAGTATGCTCGTTTCAAAAAGCAAAAAAACGGAAGGTATTACCGTTCTTCCCGACGGTGACAGAACAACGGCGGATAACAAATCTTTTCTTGCAATTGCCCCGTATGACGGATTTTATGTAACGGAAACGGGCGTTGAAGCGGAAATTTATGTTGACGGTGCACCTGCTCATACTGACGGAAATTCGCTCATTTATCTTCGCAGAGGTCTGAACTATATTGATGTAAAAACTGCCGCAGACATTGAGTGTCGTATATCGGATTACGTTGCAACCTGTGCTTCAGACAAAATAACCGCAAGCGAAATGAAGCTTGCGGACGGCGCGGTTTTGGTTGATGATTATATCGACGGTATTTCTTCCGAGGGCGGCAAAGCAGTTTTCAATGTTGATGTTAATAAAACGGGAAATTACCGTATGACCGTTGCTTATTCAAACAATGATGAGGGCGGTGTTCACAGCTATAACGTTGACCTTATCGAGAGATATATCACCGTTGAAGCGGGCGGCGAATCGCAGACTCTCTGGTGCCGCAACACCTACAGCTGGGATACGGTTAAAACAGCAACCCTCAATGTTCACCTTGAAGAGGGGGATAACACCGTTGTTTTCTCAAATGACGGCTCGGTTATCTTCAATAATACCCCGTCTTATGCACCTCATATTTATTACGTAACGGTTAACAGCATTTGCCAAGAATAAAATGTTGACAAATATCGACAGCTGTTATATAATAAAGTGTCAATAGAATATGTCCTTATTAAGAGCGGCTGAGGGACAGGCCCTTTGAAGCCCGGCAACCTGTGTTATACAAGGTGCTAAATCCTGCGGCGTATGCCGGAAAATAAGGTGTTTTAGCCCGCCTGAAGCACTTAGGCGGGTATTTTTTAGGACTAAAGGTTGATAGTAAATTTTAAGAAGAGGTTAGAAAAATGGCAAACTACTTATTCACATCAGAATCCGTAACCGGCGGCCATCCCGATAAAATCTGCGACCAGATTTCGGATGCCGTTCTTGATGCTATCCTTGCTCAGGACCCTATGGGCAGAGTTGCCTGTGAAACCTGCTGCACAACCGGTATGGTTCTCGTTATGGGCGAAATTACCACCACAGCTGAGCTTGATATTCCCAAAATCGTAAGAGAAACCGTTAATGAAATCGGTTATAATAATGCTGAGTACGGCTTTGACTGCAACACCTGCGCCGTTATGACCGCTCTCGATAAGCAGTCGGGCGATATCGCAATGGGTGTTGATAAGCTCGGTGCAGGCGACCAGGGTATGATGTTCGGTTTCGCTTGTGACGAAACTCCTGAGCTTATGCCCCTTCCCATTTCGCTTGCTCATAAGCTTTGCGCAAAGCTTACAGAAGTTCGCAACAACGGCACTCTCGGTTATCTCCGTCCCGACGGCAAGAGCCAGGTAACCGTTGAATACGATGAAAACAATACCCCCGTCAGAATTGATACAGTTGTTATTTCTTCTCAGCACGCTCCCGAAATCACTCTTGAGCAGATAAGGGCAGACATCATCGAGAAGGTTATCAAAACAACACTTCCCGCAGATATGCTCGATGAAAACACAAAGTACCACATCAATCCCACCGGCAGATTCGTAACAGGCGGCCCTCAGGGCGACAGCGGCCTTACAGGCAGAAAGATTATCGTTGATACATACGGCGGCTATGCACGCCACGGCGGCGGTGCATTCAGCGGAAAAGACCCCACAAAGGTTGACCGCTCGGCTGCTTATGCCGCAAGATATGTTGCAAAGAATATCGTTGCCGCAGGTCTTGCAAAGAAGTGCGAGGTTGAGCTTGCATATGCAATCGGTGTTGAACAGCCCGTTTCTGTTTTTGTTGATACCTTCGGTACAGGCAAAATTGCAGACAGCGAGATTTCCGCAATCGTAAACAAGCTCTTTGACCTTTCACCTGCAGGCATCATCAAGGCTCTCGACCTCAGAAGACCCATCTACAAACAGGTTGCGGCTCTCGGTCACATCGGCAGAACCGATATTGACCTTCCCTGGGAAAAGACAGACAGAGTTGAGGATATTAAAAAAGCGGCAAATATCTGATTAAAGGAAGATTCTTATGAAACTTTCACTTGTTGTTCCTTGTTATAACGAGGAAAAAAACGTTTCTTTATTTTATGAAGCGGTAAAAAATGATTTTGCGGGTGTTGACTTTGACTATGAACTTGTTTTTGTCAATGACGGCAGCAAAGACGGCACGCTCAGAGAACTCAAGAAGCTCTGTGACGGCGATCTCCCTGTAAAAATCGTTAACTTCTCCCGAAACTTCGGTAAGGAATCCGCCATGTATGCCGGTCTTAAGGCGTCGGAAGGTGACTATGTAACCGTTATCGATGCAGACCTTCAGCAAAGACCGTCAATAGCTCTCGGTATGGTTAAAACCCTTGATAGTGAGCCTGAGTATGACTGCGTTGCGGCTTTTCAGGATATGAGAAAAGAAAGCAAACTCCTTGTGTTCTTCAAAGACGGATTTTATAAGCTGATAAATAAATTCTCGGATACCGAATTCATTCAGGGTGCAAGCGATTTCAGAACCTTCCGTCGCCCGATGGTGGAAGCGATTCTTGAAATGGATGAATATTTTCGTTTTTCAAAGGGTCTGTTCTCCTGGGTAGGATTCAACACCAAATTCATTCCCTATGAAGTTGAAGAGAGAGCAACGGGAACTTCCAAATGGTCGTTCTGGAAGTTGTTCAAGTATGCGATGGAAGGTATTTTTGCTTTCACAACCGCACCGCTCAGAATAGCAACCATCATCGGACTTCTCACGTCGCTTCTATCGGTGATATATCTCTTTGTGGTTGTTATTCAGAAGCTTGCGTTCGGCAACCCCGTTGCGGGTTATCCGACCATCGTTGTGCTAATTCTTCTTCTCGGCGGCATTCAGCTTTGCTGCATCGGAATTATCGGCGAATACATCGCACGCACCTATATTCAGACCAAAGGCAGACCGATTTATATTGCCAAAGATATAATCAAAAATCATAAATACGACAAATAAAATCAACGGGTCAATGCTCAGGGCATTGACCCGTTTTCTGCTTTAAAATTCCCTTACCGTGCCTATAAACAGCGGCATACCCGTCTGCTTTTCAAAAATTACATATATAAAAGGTCTGTCGAAGCGGAGCTCACGGTAATTCGGCGGTTCAGCCATACTCCCACACTTCATTTCAACATATGTTGCGGCGCCTGCTTTTGTTCCGTTTTCGTCAAATACTATATGAGTATTATGACCCACTCTGCCAACATAGATATTGCCTGCAGAGGAGGTTGCCATCTTTGTGAAGTCAGCTTTGCTGCTATTGAAAGCGGTCGGCATACCCAGTTTTTTGAGAGTGTCGCTGAAATCAAAGCTGCATTCAAATTCAAACTTCGGAATCCAGGTTTTAAGATAATGTATTCCGTACATCGGTTCTGAATTTACCCTCTTTGTTACTGCGTTGACAAAGTCATTGCCGCTGAAACTCGATATTGCATCGTTTACCGAAACGCCTTCGTTGGGAAGAATTGCGGCAAAAGAATAGCCGTTTGTGTAGTCCTTGAGAACAACATCGGTTTTGCCGAGTTTAAAATTCATAAAATCGCTTGACGCATCTTCGTTATACAGCATTTCTACCGTTTGCTTTTTGCCGCTTTCGGAAGTGAATATCTGATTCTTGATTACATTGTCGGATGTGTATTTGAATTCCCATTCGGCATCAAAAAGAACAGTGTTTATCAGATACATAACGGCATCGTCGGGTATTTCATCGAGCATATTTTTAATCAGACCATCCGTGTTTTCGTCTACCCATCCGTTTATCTTTTCAACGGTCTTGCCGTCAAATTTTTCTGTGAAAACCTCTGCTCCGAAGTTTTTCTGATTGATGTTTATGAATTCGGGGCTGACATTGAGAGCAATGTTTTTTCTTATCCAGATTGAATTTGCGGTCTTTACGCCTTCTCCGATTACTTTGCTTTTCGCAAATGCGCTGTTCAATGTTTCCAGCTTCATTCCGAGCATATTCTCAATCTCTTTTAGTGTGTCGCCCTTTGCACCGTTAGCCGCCATTGTCAATGCGGTTATAACAGAGGTGGGGGAGATAAGAGCGTTTTTCTCATCTTTGAGCGATTCTTTAAACATTCTGAATCCGAAATCAGCAGCCGCAACCGTTGAACGAAGCGGAGTGCCGCTTACGGGTTCAAAAACGGCCGATAAATCCTCAACCGGGTCAGCTGATATTTTGGTTGTATCCGTTGGTTCGGGTCTGCAAAAATTGGTGTAGTATGCATAATAATTTGCAATAATCCCGTTAAGCTTTTCTTTCTCTTCTTCCTTAAGCTCAATTATTTCGAATTTCAAGCCTTGTTTTTTCTGGAGTGTTCCGCAGCTTGTGTGGTATGAGTATTCATCACCGCTGATAGTAATTGAATAATCGATAAGGCAGTCTGGATTGACTTCTTCTGTTTTGCTATCGCCGTTCAGAATGATTCCCGCAACTTCCTCTGCTTCGCTCTGAGTAAGGGTAACCGACGATTTACTGTCTTCCAAAGGACTTATTCTC
Organism: Acutalibacteraceae bacterium; assembly: GCA_045590575.1. GTDB lineage: Bacteria > Bacillota > Clostridia > Oscillospirales > Acutalibacteraceae > CAG-177. The sequence continues at coordinate 7,656 of JAZNRG010000030.1, forward strand.
ACTTCATTATAACGGCTGCTGCCTGAATTAATTGCGGTTGCGATGATTTCCGTTACATCGTTTACGATATCATTGGTTCCTTTATCGCAGGAAAAAAGAAATATTGACAGCAAAAACGCTAAGAGTATAACAACAGATTTTTTCATTCTTATCCTCCTTTACTGCGGCATATAAGCGGGGGCGGCTGTGGTAGGTATATAGGCTGGAGTTGTCTGAGTATCCGTAAGCGTTTTTTCACTTACTTCAATAAGCTCAAGATTTTCTGATTCAAGTTCAATCTTGATTTGCTTGTCGTCCGTATAAAACCATGCGGTGTATATTTCTGTGCCGTCTGCAGAGCGTGATACCGTAACCATATTATGCTTTTCAATTATACCGCTTCTAATTTCGTCGGAGAGATATGATTTTGCTTTATCCGTGATTTCTTCGGTTGTGAAACCGTCGGAGGATTCGGGAGAGACATTTTCTTCATAAAAATCATATTCCTCTCTCATCCATTCGGGATAGAAACCGAAATTTCTCTTTGTTGTTTCTTCGCCCTCAACAGCAATTTCTGTTTTTAAAGACGGAGACTTTTTCGTGGCTGAAGGTTTTTTTGCTTCGTCGGCAACCGCACCTGCATAATCTTCAACATTTGCCAACTGTTTTTCCGAATAATGCGGTTTGGTGTAGGACGGTAATGCAAACTGAGAATAAAAAGTATATTTTTCTTTAAATTCTTCAACCTGAGCCATTTCACTTATTTCTCCAACGGTTAAAGTATGAACAGCGGTGTTTGCCGTTCCTTCCGTAACCGTAAGATCCGTTGAAATTCTTTTTGGCAGAAAAGCAAAGGCGGTAATGAAGCACACCGCAATGCACGATGCGGTGGCTATGGCTGTGATTCTTTTGTGGCGTTTTGCGAGCAAAGCGTCTCTTTTTGCAAAGATGCTTGCCTCGTATTCTTCTCTGCTCTTCACGGGCGCTTCGCCTCCTTTTCAAGTTCTTTTTTAAGGGCCTGTCTTGCCCTGTATGCCAGATTTTCAATCTGTTTTCTGCTTTTCTTCATAACCGCGGCAGACTCGTCATAGCTCATATTTTCAAAATAAATGAGGTGAAGAACGGTTCTGTAACCCTCGTTAAGTCTTCCGAGGGCTTTGTGAAGCTCCCTCATCTGCTCTTTCCTGATAAATTCATCCTCAAGACTTCGTCTGTCAGCCTCGTTTTCAATATATTCATAGGCATATTCGGGTCTGCGTGCCGTGCGGCGCACATAACTGACCGCTTTGTTGCGTGCAATGGTGAATATGTAGGTCTTAAGAGATGTTTTAAAATTATATCGCCTTTTATGAATAAGAAGCTCAACAAAAACATCCTCCGAAATTTCCTGCGCAACTGCAACATTGCTGACATAGCGGTTGATGAAGAATATTAAATTTTCGCTGTACATATCGAGGAGCTCCCCGAATGCACTTTCGTCTCCGTCAAGGAAACGGCGGTAGCTACTTTCACCGTTATCCATGCGAACACCCCCTAACCATGGTTCATCTATTATTCGCCAAAGTCGGCAAAAACTCTCAGTAAAAAATATAAAACGGGCACACTTATTGTGTACCCGCATTTTTATAATTCAATTTCATCAAGTTTTTTGAGCCATATTGCGGCGGAAGCATCGCTCGGCATAACAAAGTCACTCTTGGGTGAAAGACCGACTGAGCCGATTTTAACGCTGTCTGGAACGCAGCTTCTCTTGAACTGCTGTGAGAAGAATCTCCGATAGAATGTTCTGAGCCATTTCATTATGGTTGCAGAGTCAAAATCATCTGTGAACGCTTTCTTTGCGAGCATAAAGATTTTGTCGGGCTCAAAACCGTAGCGGACTATATTATAAAGGAAGAAATCGTGAAGCGCATAGGGACCCACAATACTTTCAGTCTGCTGCGCGATTTCACCCTTTGCATCGGGCGGAAGAAGCTCGGGACTGATTGGAGTGTTTACGATATCCTCAAGATATTCTTTGCTTGAATCAAACACGCCTTCTTTGATAAGGCTGTCAATAATCCATCTGATAAGAGTTTTGGGAATACCCGCATTAACTCCGTACATACTCATATGGTCGCCGTTATAAGTGCACCAGCCGAGAGCCATTTCGCTCATATCGCCCGTGCCGATAACAAGACCGCCGAATCTGCCCGCATAGTCCATAAGGACCTGAGTTCTTTCTCTTGCCTGAGCGTTTTCGTATGTGAGGTCATAGTTGTCCGTGATCTGACCGATATCCTTGAAATGCTGAAGGCAGGCATCCTTGATGTTGATTTCTTCGCTTGTTATACCAAGCGATTTCATAAGGTTAACGGCATTGTTATAGGTTCTGTCCGTAGTACCGAAGCAAGGCATGGTGATGCCTATAATATCGCTTGCGGGTTTACCGAGCTCCTTTATTGCCTGAGCGCTGACAAGCAGAGCGAGGGTTGAATCAAGACCGCCCGAAATGCCGATAACGGGTCTGCAGTTCGTTTTCTCAAGTCTTTTCTTAAGTCCCGCAACCTGAATTCCAAAAACAGAAAGACATCTGTCGATTCTTTCCTTTTCTGTTGATGGGATGAAAGGAAGCTTGCTGACCGATGCAAATTCACCGTCGGAAACAGTTTCTTTGTCAGAAACAAAATGTCTGTACGACTCTGTTTGCGTGTATGCCTTGCAATCCGAAAATGTTGTGTTTATCATTCTGTCGTGACGGATTTTGCCGAGGTCTATATCGCTGATTATCATATAATCGGATGAAATGTTTTCTTCTTGTTCTGCAATAATCTTCCCGTTTTCGGAAATTATGCTGTGACCCGAGAAAACGAGACTCGAGGTTGATTCCTTGCATCCTGCGGAACAAAAAGCATAAGCACAGATTCCTCTTGATGATTGATTTACAACAAGGTCTGTTCTTTTTTCTCTCTTACCTACGGTTTCGTTGCTTGCGGCAAGATTTATGATTATTTCAGCGCCCGAAAGACATAAATCTGTGCTGACGGGAGAGGGGGCAAACAGATCTTCACATATTTCAATGCCGATGTTTGCACCCTTTAAAAGAAAGATACCGCTTGTTACCGGTATATAATATTCATCGGAAATACCAAATGATAATAATGATGAAATGTTTTCGGCGTTAAGATTGGTCGATGAGTTAAAATATCTTTTTTCACTGAATTCTCCGTGGTCGGGTATATATTTTTTCGGAACAATGCCGCCGATTGCACCGTCATAAATAACAACGGCACAGTTATAAAGCGAATCCTCAATTTTAAGAGGCAGACCTACAGCGACGGCTGTTTCTTTTCCTTTTGTAAATTCGACAAGCGATTTTATTCCTTCAACAGCTTCTTTGAGAAGTGCGTTCTGGAAAAACAAATCTCCGCAGGTGTAGCCTGTAACAGAAAGCTCGGGAAAAACGAGCAAATCAACGTTTTGGCTGTTTGCTTTATCGATAAACTTTTTGATTTCCGTGACATTGAAATCAACATCTGCAACCTCAACATCGGGAACCGCACAAGCAACTCTGAAATAATCAAACATAAGAAATCCTTCTTTATAATTATTTATTAACAGTATTTTACCATACGTTATCATTGTTGTCAAAAACAAAATTAAAATTCAAAAAAGGAACCGTCGCGAAAACGGTTCCTTTGGGGCTTTACATATCGAGTGCTTTCTTTAAACTGTTTGCTTTGCTTTTGATATAGATCTTTGCATCGTCAATATTTTCGTTGATTTTTGCCTTTGCTTCGTCAGCTTTGATTCTGATTCTTTCGCCGATGGTCACATATGCGTAGGCTTCTTTAACTGCATAGTATGCAGGTTTGGGTTCACCCTTGCCGTCAACAAGACCCCAGCCTGTTTCAACAGGGCAGTCGGACTGACCGCAGACATAGCAGCTGTCGCTGTCACCCCAGCAGTATACGAATGAACCGATAACAAAATCAACTTCCATAATTTTGGGGATGAGATAGCTGTAGAATTTTGCCTGACCTTCGGGAGTATGGTCAATACCGTAAAGACCGAATCCTTCTGCAAGCTCGCAGTAAAGATGGTTTGAATATTCTCCTTCAAAGATAAGGTCGCCGCGTTCTTCGGGGGTTCTGTCGCTGTAATCCTCAATGATTTCTTCCTTCATATCTTCGGGGAGTACATTGATAAATTCATCAATATTTTCTCTTGCATCTTTTTCGCTTTCAAAGCCGTAGCTCTGGAGAATAACCTCTTTTTCTTTGATTGTCTTAGGTTCACCGTAGCCGATATAGCCGAATTCGCAAAGAATAACGGGCTTCATGGTAACTCTTCTTACCCAATTGAGAAGAGTGAAGAACTGATTGGGATTCTTAAGCACGGGTTCAAAGCATCCGAGATACATATCAAGGCCCACATAGTCGCAGTATTTATGATATTTAATCATTTTGAACGGAAGAGTGGCAATGCTCAGACCGCCGAGATTGTAGCCGATGATAACATCGCCTCTGATGGGATACATTGCTTCAAGTTGCATGCCTATGAATTCTGCCGCCTCGTCAAGAGTGAGGGGAAGAGTGAATCGGTCAATACCCATTTCGTTTGTTACCTGGAATGCACCAACAATACCCTTGAGGTCATTGACATAAAATCTGGCGATTTCCTGAATTTCTTCTCTGTCTTCGGGATTACGGGGGTCAAGACCGTATTCCATGAAATCATCCGGATAAGGAGTGATACCGAAAATTCTTACGCCGTTTTTAACAAACTCTTTGCTCTCTTTTTTCCAGTTTTCGTAGCTCTTCGAGATTGAACCGTCTTTCTCGAAGGGGAAGGGGATATCGTCACGGAACCACTCAATGCCTGCCTCGTTGAGAAGGTCATACTGAGGGTCTGCGTGGCAAACGCCTTTCATAAAGCCGCCGACCTTTGCTTGTGCAACATCAACATTCTTGTCGAAATCCGAGAAGGGAGTTGCAACAACAAGTGAAAGAAGCGGAGTTAAAACCGCAAGCAGAAAACCGACGATTTTCATCAGAAATGTCATAAACATATTTTCTCTCTCCTTATAAATACAATATGTAGTATATTACCACGAATATACTACATATTCAATATAATTTATTCTTTTGAATAAAAATCAGCGTTATTAACAATTCATCAATAAGTATTTTTGTTAATTTGTACCATCCGAAGCAATAACTTTTTCAGCAATGGATTTGAGCTGTTCCATATTCTCAAGTGAGCCGATTTCCTGCCTGAGAGCTGCCGCACCTCTGATGCCTTTGATGTACCAGGCAGCGTGTTTTCTTGCTTCACGCATACCCACATAATCGCCCTTGTATTCACAAAGCTTTCCGATATGGTGGAGCATAATATTCATTCTTTCTTCAACAGGAGGGTTGGGGAGGATAATGCCGCTTCTGAAATATTCATTTATCTGATTGAACAACCATGGTGCACCGAGCGCACCTCTGCCAACCATAATAAAATCGCATCCTGTGGTTTTATACATATTCTCCGCTGAAAGAGCGTCAACAATATCGCCGTTGCCGATAACGGGAATGCTTACCGAATCTTTGACTTGTTTGATTATGTCAAGATTTACTGGAGGTGCATACATCTGCTTTTTTGTTCTTCCGTGAACGGTAATTACAGATGCACCGGCATTTTCCTGGAGCTTTGCAAAGTGAACGGCATTGATATTATTTTCATCCCAGCCCGAACGGAATTTGACCGTTACGGGAAGTTCAACCGCTTTAACAACAGCCTCGGTTATTCTTGCCGCAAGGTCTGGGGCTCTCATCAACGCCGAACCGCCGCCGTTACCCGCAATTTTTGGGGCGGGGCAGCCCATATTGATATCGATTGCAACACATCCCGTTTCTGCCGCTTTTTTTGCTGCTTCAGCCATTGTTACGGGGTCACAGCCAAAAATCTGAACTGCCGCGGGCTTTTCCGTTTCACCGAGTACCATAAGTGAATCCGATTTTCTGTCGTGCATCGTTAGACCCTTTGAGCTTACCATTTCCGTCACAACATAAGCCGCACCGTATTCGATGCAAAGCTCACGGAAGGCTCTGTCCGCAACGCCCGCCATGGGTGCAAGGGCAGCATATCCGTTTATTTCAATGTTACCGATTTTCATAATATTCTCCAAACAGATTTCTGATAAAGATTATGTTATCATTATTTTGATTTTATTTCAATATTTTTCATAAAAATGGTGAAATTTACAAAATATATGATATAATGTAATTTGAGGTGATTCGGAATGAAACTTTTAGCCCTTGACGGCAACAGCATTCTTAACCGTGCGTTCTACGGAATTAAACTTCTTACAACTAAAGACGGCAGTAAATTCACCAACGGTATTTACGGCTTTTTGACTATACTTCTCAGGCTTCGTGATGAGGTTTCGCCCGATGCGGTTGCGATTGCATTTGATGTTAAAGCTCCGACCTTCCGCCACGAAATGTATTCGGGATATAAGGCAAACAGAAAGGGTATGCCACCCGAGCTTGCCCAGCAGATGCCGACTCTTAAAGAGCTTCTTTCTGCAATGGGTTATAAGATTCTTGAAGCTCCGGGCTGGGAGGCAGATGATATTCTCGGCACTCTCGCCGCCGCCTGCGGAAAAGACGATTTCTGCTATATCGCAACGGGTGACCGTGATTCACTTCAGCTTGTTCGTGATAACGTTAATGTTCTTCTTGCTTCAACCAAAATGGGCAAGGCACAGAGCACTAAATATGATATTGCAAAAATCAAAGAGGATTATCTTGTAAATACTCCCGAGCTTCTGATTGATATCAAGGCTCTTATGGGCGACACCTCCGACTGCATTCCCGGTGTTGCAGGTATCGGCGAAAAGACCGCAAAAGATTTAATCAGCCGTTTTGGTTCGATTGACAATATATATGAAAACATCGAAACTATTGATGTGAAAAAAGGTGTTCACGATAAGCTCGTGAATGATAAAGAAATGGCTTATCTCAGCCGTGAACTTGGTACAATCAGAACAGATGCTCCTGTCGATTCTGATTATGAAACCTATGTGCCTTCCGCACCCGATGCGTTTACCGCAACAAAGATTCTTGCAGAGCTTGAAATGTATAAGATGATTGAGCGTCTTGAACTTAAAGCTCCCGATAAAATTGAATCGGCAAAACCTGAAGAAAAGATTGAAATCAACTGTTATAAGCAGGATGACCTCAAGTTGTTTTTTAATTTGCTCAAAAAAGCGGGGAAGGCATATTTCACCTTTGACGGCGGAGTTTTCCGTTTCGCAACCGAAAACGGTGTTGCAGAGGTTGACTCCGAAAATGAAGAATATGCCGCTTTTTGCTCCGATTTTTTGTTTGATAAAAGTCTAAAGAAATTCACATATAACTGCAAACAGCTTTACGCATTCTTCTACGATTATTCCAATGATATAGAAATCAACGGAATCTGCGGAGATGCAATGCTTTCGGCATATGTTATAAATCCGTCATCGGGTGCATACGACCTCAAGCGAATCATTGAAGAATATGCAATTACCGACATCCCCGAAGAAAATGAAACAGCGTTCTTTACCGCTTGTCTTCCTATGGCGTTTGAGAGAATGAACAAGCTCATTGAAGAGCATAATCAGGTGCGTTTGCTTGAAGAAATTGAGCTTCCGCTTGCAAGAGTGCTTGCTTCAATGGAAAAGGAAGGCTTCCTTGTTGACGCAAAGGGGATTGAAGATTTCGGAATTGACCTTCAGGGCAGAATCGAAACCCTTGTTGCCGATATCTATGCCGAGGTCGGCTATGAATTCAATCTGAATTCTCCCAAGCAGCTCGGCGAAGCACTCTTTGAAAAGATGGGTCTTCCCGCAAAGAAAAAGACAAAGAGCGGCTATTCAACCAATGCCGATGTGCTTGAAGGTCTTGCTGCGGATTATCCCGTGGTTGCAAAGATTCTTGAATACAGAACTCTTGCAAAGCTCAAATCAACCTACTGCGACGGACTTCTCAAGGTTATCTGCGATGACGGAAGAATCCGTTCAACCCTCAATCAGACCGAAACAAGAACCGGCAGAATTTCATCAACCGAGCCCAATCTGCAGAATATTCCCGTGCGTTCCGAGCTCGGCAGAGAAATGAGAAAGTTCTTTAAGGCAAAAGACGGCTGTGTGCTCGTTGATGCCGACTATTCGCAGATTGAGCTGCGTGTTCTTGCCCATATGGCAAATGATAAGAATATGATTGATGCCTTCAATAACGGCGATGATATCCACGCAATAACCGCATCTCAGGTGTTCAATATGCCTCTGATGATGGTAACTCCTCTTATGCGAAGCCGTGCAAAGGCGGTAAACTTCGGCATTGTTTACGGCATCGGCGCATTCTCACTTGCAAAAGATATCGGCGTTTCAAGAGCTGAGGCAGACAGCTATATCAAAGGCTATCTTGCCCATTTCAGCGGAGTGCAGAAATATATGCATAATGTTGTTGAAAAGGCCAAGGAACAAGGCTTTGTTGAAACCGCTTTTGCAAGGCGCAGATATCTTCCCGAGCTCAGCTCATCAAACGCCATGATGCGTGCCTTCGGTGAAAGAGTTGCTCTTAATATGCCGATTCAGGGCACCGCTGCCGATATCATTAAAATTGCAATGATAAGAGTTTGGGAATGCCTTAAAGAACAGTGCCTTAACGCAAGACTTATTATGCAGGTGCACGACGAGCTTATTGTTGAAGCTCCCGAAAACGAGGCAAAAGCTGTTGCGGGCATCGTTAAGCGTGAAATGGAAAATGCAGTTAAAATGCGTGTAAATATGCAGGCGGATGTCGGTATTGGCAAAACCTGGTATGAATCAAAGTGAAAAATTAAAAGTGAAGAGTGAAAAATTTCGGATAGGCTCTGCCTATGACCGATAATAATGGGTACGGGTGAAACCCGTCCTTAATTCTTCATTTTTCACTATTCATTATTCATTTAAGATAAAGGAATATAAAAATTATGAAAATATTGTTTGTCTGCACTGGCAACACCTGCCGCAGTCCCATGGCAGAGGGTCTTTTTAAAAAGTTTCTTGCCGATAAAAATATAAATGATATTGAATGCTCAAGTGCAGGGCTTTTTGCAATGACGGGCGATGAGGTTACTCCCAATTCCGTTAAAGCCTGCGAAAGATTCGGTGTTGATATTTCTTCCCACAGAGCAAGAAGAATCAATGAATATATTCTTGACGAAACCGATAAATTTGTGTGTATGACTTTTCAGCACGCATCAAGCCTCGGCTTGTATGTGCCCGCAGAAAAGATAATGGTTCTCGGCGGAGGAATACCCGATCCGTTCGGCGGTGACCTCGAAACCTATATTATTTGTGCCAACTCAATCAAAACTGCGCTTGAAACACAGTTTGACACAATTATTTCGGAGGTTTCCGAATGAATTTTGAAATTGTAAAAATGTCTTCGGAGCATATTCCCGAGGTATCACGATTGGAAATCGTGTGCTTCTCTTCTCCGTGGAGCGAGAATGCGCTTGCAGAAGAGCTTGAAAATGAAAATTCTCATTTTCTCGTTGCCGTTTCCGACGGAGTGCTTGGCTATATCGGTGTTCAGGAAATATGCGGAGAAGCATATATAACCAATATTGCTGTTTTCGGTGAATACCGAAAATCGGGCATCGGCAGGGCGCTCATCAGGGAAGCGTGTGAGGGTGCCGAAAGAAGAAATTGTGAATTCATAACTCTCGAAGTTCGGGAAAGCAATTCTCCTGCAATATCTCTCTATGAATCCGAAGGCTTTGAAAGGGCAGGGATCAGAAAGAATTTTTATTCCTCTCCAACAGAAAACGGAATAATATACACTAAATATTTTGGGGTGTAAACAATGAAAATACTTGCAATAGAATCTTCATGCGACGAAACAGCGGCAGCCGTTGTTGAGGACGGCAGAAAAGTTTTGTCAAGCGTTATTGCTTCGCAGGTAAGTGAGCATATTATATACGGAGGCGTTGTGCCCGAAATTGCATCCAGAATGCATGCTCAGGCAATCAGTGGCGTTGTGTCAAAGGCTATGAGCGATGCAGAGCTTACTTACTCTGACCTTGACGCAATCGCCGTAACATATGCGCCCGGTCTTATAGGTGCGCTTCTTGTTGGTGTGAACTTCGCAAAGGGTCTTTCCTATTCAACAGGTCTGCCCCTCGTTCCCGTTCATCATCTGCGTTCGCATATTGCGGCGAATTATATATCATTTACCGAGCTTGAACCGCCGTTCCTCTGCCTTGTTGTTTCGGGCGGTCACAGCCATATTGTTGCCGTTAAGGATTATACGGATTTTGAAATAATCGGCAGAACCCGTGACGATGCGGCAGGCGAGTGCATGGATAAAGCGGCAAGGGCGATGGGTCTGCCATACCCCGGCGGCGTGAACCTTGATAAAATCAGCGTTGACGGTGACCCGACCGTTTATAAACTTCCGCATCCCAGAGTTGATGGCAGTGAATATGATTTCAGCTTTTCGGGTCTTAAAACGGCTGTTGTGAATATTATTCACAATTCTAAGCAAAAGGGTATTGAAGTAAGCATTCCCGATCTCGGAGCAACCTGTATAGAAACCGTTGCCGACTGCCTTGTTAAAAACACTGTTAAAGCGGCGGAAGAATTCGGTTATGATAAGATTGCACTTGCTGGCGGTGTGTCCGCAAACTCAAGGCTCAGAAAGAGAATGACAGAAGTCTGCAATGAAAAGGGTTGGCAGCTTTATATGCCTCAGCTTTCGCTTTGCGGCGATAATGCGGCGATGGTCGGCTCGCAGGGTTACTTTGAATTCAAAAAAGGCAATATTGCAGGATTGGAGCTTAACGCCTTCGCAACAATGCCCATAAACGAGCAAAATCAATAAAAACTATCGATAAAATGAATTTTTTGCAAAGTTTTTATGCAAAAATTACCATTAATATTGACTTTACAAAAAACTATGATATAATCATAATGGGTTAGGTTGAGAAAGCATTAAATGAATATTGACAACACTCACAAATACCGCTTTTAAAACCTCTTAAATTTGTTATATTTTGTTGGTTTTTCTATTAGAAAGGAGAAATAACTATGGAAAACATGACTTCCAATAAGAGCGTTCTTTCATGGATTAATGAAAAAGTTGAACTCGTTAAGCCCGACAACATTGTCTGGATTGACGGCAGCGAGGAACAGATCGAGGCTCTGCGCAAGGAAGCATGCAGCACAGGCGAACTCCTCAAGCTCAACGAGGAAAAGCTTCCCGGCTGCTACTACCACAGAACTGCTGTCAACGACGTTGCACGTGTTGAGGGCAGAACCTTCATCTGCACACCCACCAAGGAAGAGGCAGGCCCCACCAACAACTGGATGGAACCCGCCGAGGCTTACAAGATGCTTTATGCTATCGCTGAAGGCCGCTATGCAGGCAGAACCATGTATGTAATCCCCTATTCCATGGGTCCCATCGGTTCTCCCT
>JAZNRG010000031.1:0-16402 GCA_045590575.1 Acutalibacteraceae bacterium
AATTTTGCGCAGATAACATCGCTCAGGATTTCAGCGCCGCCTACAACGCTGCCGTCCATTGCAATGCCATGGATATCGTTGACACCATATTTGGAAACATAAGCCATAAAAACATTTGTTCCGAGGCAGGTTGCAATAACACTGACTTTTTCACAACCTGTTGTTCTTTTTAAATCCTGAATAAAAGAATGTAACTCATCGGCAGTTTTCATGGGGTCAAGTCGCCAGTCATAATAGTACCAGTAGTCATCCCATGCAAAATAGCCCTTGTCGCCCTTCTGACTGTTGTTTCTCTTGTATTCCATCAGATCCTTGCGTGACTGTGATAATCCGGAACCGTTGGGTACATTGCCGTTTTCATCAAGAAGTGAGTTGGCAAAAATCTTGCTGATTTCGGTTTCAAGGCCGGAATAAAGGTCGTCCCAGTTATCTGTTGCAAGACCTTTTGCAATAGCAGGAAGGAGAGATTCTGCCATTGACTTGTAGAGCTCGCTGTTTCCTGAATCGCCACTGCCATTGAAAAGTTTTGGTATATCATGGTAATGGAAGATTTTGTTGCCTTCCTTATCATAAAGTGCTTCGCCGTCGCCTGTAAGGCGGATAATGGGAATCTGACTGCGGCTTTCGTTGGGGTCAACCCATGAAAAAGCAGGTAATGATAAACTGATAATCATTACGATTGAAAGAAAAACAGAAATAACTTTTTTCATATAATTACCTCTAAACCTTTTATTTTTCTTAATTATATAATAATACTGAATTTTTGTCAAACAATAGTTGAATATAATTGTTGGGTGTTTTTGTTTGATTAACTGGTATTTAAAATATAATTTTTTATAAAATGATTTTACTTAATAAATATAGAATTTGGATATTGAAATAAGTGTTTGTTTATGTTAATATTTAACAAACTAAAGCAGCAGCTTGTTAAAGTGAAAGGGGAGTGTTTATGTCACATTTTGATATACCGTTCCGTGATAAGAATTCCGAAAGAAAAATGCTTGCGCAGAGAATCAAAAGATTAATGGATGATATCAAGGCAAGAATCTTTGATGACAGCGAAGATGCAGGCGATTTCCTTTTCCGTGACGGTCAGTCAACAATCGATAAAATTAATGAAGGCGAATGGATTCCGTTCGGTAAGGACGATTTCTGGGGTTACAGAGAGCAGTATTGCTGGTTCAAGCAGACTGTTAAAATTCCCGAACGTTTCAAAGGCAGAAAGGTTGCCTATTTTGTTTCGCCCTCAATTCATAAAAGCTGGGATAATCGAGACCAGCAGTTTATTATTTATGTAAACGGAAAAATGGTTCAGGGGCTCGACGTTAACCACGCTCATATTTTCCTGACCGATTGTGCTCAGGGCGGCGAGGAGTTCGATATTGCTCTTAACGCATATTGCGATGATTGGACTTATTCTGGCAAAGTTCAGCTGAAAGCTACTCTTAAAACATATGATGCTGATGTTAATGATCTTTATTATGATATCCGTATTCCTTGGGAAACAGCTCATATGTATAATCACGATTCCGTTGACAGAGTTGATATTATCAAGGTTCTTAACGATGCATGCAATATGCTGGAGCTTTCAACACCCGACCGTGATGTTTTCAAATCATCGGTCAAGGCGGCTTGTGCATATCTTCACGAAAATATCTACGGCGAAAAGAGTGATATTCTCGTTTCTGCCGTCGGTCATACTCATATTGATGTTGCCTGGCTCTGGAGACTTCGTCAGACAAGGGATAAGGCTGGTCGTTCGTTTGCGACGGTTATCAACCTTATGAAAGAATTCCCCGAGTATAAGTTTATGTCACCTCAGGCGCAGCTTTATGATTATGTAAAGCAGGATTATCCCGAGCTTTATGATGAAATCAAAGAAAAAATCAAAGAAGGCCGCTGGGAAGCTGAGGGCAGTATGTGGGTTGAATCCGATACTAATGTTATTTCCGGTGAATCTCTTGTTCGTCAGTTCTTGGTTGGTAAGCGATTCTTCAAGAAGGAATTCGGCGTTGATAACAAAATTATGTGGCTTCCCGATGTTTTCGGCTATACTGCAGCATTACCTCAGATTATGAAACTTGCAGATATTGATTATTTTATGACAACAAAGATTTCCTGGAGCGAATACAACCGCTTCCCCTTTGACACCTTCCTCTGGAAAGGTATTGACGGCAGCGAAATTCTTTCTCACTTTGCACCCAGTATGCGTGACAGCGATGAAAAACGTTTTCAGGCAACATATACTGCAATGCTTGACCCCGCTCACATTATTTACGGTTGGCAGAGATACAGCAACAAAGATCTTGCCAAGAAGGAAATGTGTATCTACGGCCATGGTGACGGCGGCGGAGGACCGACCAGAGGCAATATTGAAGGCGGTATGAGAATGGCAGAAGGTATTCCCGGCTGCCCGCAGATTAAGATGGAAAGTTCGCTTGATTTCTTTAAACGTCTTGATTCCGAAGTAAGAGGCAGCAAGCGTTTACCGAAGTGGAGGGGCGAGCTTTATCTTGAATACCACAGAGGCACGCTTACCGCCCAGGCACGAAATAAGAAGTATAACCGCAAGAGTGAACTTCTTTATCACGACGTTGAAACTCTCAGCGCAACAGCAGGCAAGATTTCCGGACTTAAATACCCGTCAGATGAAATTCTTGATTCCTGGAAAATAATTCTTCTCAATCAGTTCCACGATATTATTCCCGGTTCTTCCATTTCTCAGGTTTATGAAGACTCCAAAGAGCAGTATGAAGCAATTGCAAAAACGGGTAAAGACCTTGTTCTGACAGCAATTGATTCTATGGCGGGTTGCATCAATACGGACGGCGATTCATTGATCGTTTTCAATACGCTTGGTATGGCAAGAACGGATGTTGTTTTCACAGATATGCCCGAAAAAGACGGTTTTGCAATCATTGATTCGGACGGAAATTCCCTTACATGGCAGAAAACTTATGACGGCAAGCTCGCTTTCCTTGCGAAAGATGTTCCCGCCAAGGGTTATAAAGCATTCAGAATTACAGACGGTTCATCTGCTGAAGATAATTCTGTTTCTGTATCTCTTGATTCTGCAGAAAACAGTTTCTACAGGATCTCCTTTAATAAAGATATGAATATCAGCAATCTTTATCATAAGGAAAGTGGCAGAAGCGTTGCTCCCGAGGGTGAGGTTCTCAATAACCTTGTTGCATATGAGGACAGATCCCACGTTTATGAAGCCTGGGATATCAAGTGCTATTATGATGAGAAATTCTGGAATATTGACGGTGTTGAAAGCAAGGAAATCATTGAATGCGGTCCGGTCAGAAGCGTTATCAAGGTTGACCGTAAGTTTAATAATTCAACAATTACCCAGTATTTTGTATTCTATCCTCATACTTGCAGAATAGATGTTAAATATGATATTAATTGGAAAGAGCGCAATGTTGCCCTGAAAGCCCATTATCCCGTTGATATAAACACCACAAAAGCAACCTATGATATTCAGTTCGGCAACATTGAAAGAACAACTCATAACAACACAACCTGGGATTATGCTCAGTTTGAATGCTGCGGCCATAAATGGGCAGACCTTTCGGATAACAGTTTCGGTCTTTCTGTTCTTAACGATTGCAAATACGGCTGGACAATCAAGGAAGGAAGCATTAAGCCGACTCTTCTCAGAAGTGCAACTGAACCCAACTATTATCAGGACAGAGAACGTCACGAGTTCACTTATGCCATTTATCCACACAGCGGAGCTGTAAACACTTCGGATGTTGTATATGAAGGTTATAATCTCAACGTTCCGATGTATTGCAAGGCAGTCGGTGCTCAGAAAGGTAATCTTTCCGGCGAGTATTCGCTTGTTTCGGTTGATGCTGATAATGTTATAATCGAAACTGTTAAGAAGGCAGAAGACAGTGATGCAATTATTATTCGCTGCTATGAAACATGGAACAAGAAGACTGCCTGTGTATTCACTTTCGGCAGTGAAATAGTTTCGGTCAGCGAGTGTAATCTTCTTGAAGAAAAAGACTGCGAACTTGAATTCAGCAATAATAAATTAGCGGCAGAGTTCAGACCTTTTGAAATCAAGACATTTAAAGTTATTCTTAAGTAATAAAAAATGACCTCCCAATTAAGGGAGGTCATAATTTTTTGCTCAAAACTTATGCAAGTTCATCAACGCCGAGATGGATGCCCTTCTCAAGGTATTCGAAGATTGTTCCGAATACATCGTTGTAGGGAATATCAGCGAGAAGACCGAAGAGTCCACCGATGATCTTTTCATAGAGATCTGTTTCTTCGAGGAACTTCATAATCTTGTGAACGGGGATGCCGCAATACTTAACCTTGCATTCTGCAACGTGTGCATCAAAAGCGTTGTTTGTTACAACGATAGCACCGCAGTAGTCACATTCGCCTTCAAATTCAAGGCAAACGCCAATGTGAATAGCAAGCTCTTCGTCTGTTGCGAAGTCAGCACCGCAATCATAGGGGCAGTTACGGAAGTAACCGTCACAGTTGAGAAGATGCTGGTTGTACTCAGCTTCGTTGTCGTATGTTTCTTCGCAGTAGGGGCATTTGTTTGATGATGCAAATGCAATTGTTACCATTGAAAGAACGCAAGCAAGTGCAAGCACGATTGATAAGAACTTTTTCATTATCCTTATCTCCTTTCATATATTTTTGGTGCAAATCAATATACTGCAACCATATATTGTATGAATAATATCATGGTTTGAATTTTTTGTCAATATATATAAATATTTTGTAACTGATTTGTTAACAAATTTCTGTTATTGTTCCTGCATTGTATTCCCACGGCTCGAAACCGGATTCAAGAGCGGGGGAGTTGAGAGCAAGAGTAAAATCTCGGTTTTCGGCATCTTTAAAATAAGGGTCGGTATAATTTGCATTTTTATACAGACCCTGAGCGGTCAGTATAACAATTGACTTTCTTTCGTCAATGTTCATTGAAGAACCTGAATATACGTTTTTGGTTCGGGAATAGTCGTGGTAAACATTGCTGTCATCCGTAAACCAGTCGGCATCGGTGTTGAATGCATAGATAGGTTTATTGTCAACAACAAGAATGTTGTTTTTCAGTGTGAGGGAATTGTGTTCTTCGTGTCTGGTGATGATGAATGCGCCGCTTCCTCCGAATGCAAAGATATTATTTTTTATAATATTATCTTTGCCGTAGTGCTGATGGAAAGTCTGTGATGAGCAATCGTAAACCAGATTTCTTTCAACGAGTATTTCGCTTGAACCCTCATCAAGATATATTCCCCAGCCGCCGTAGCCGTATTCACCGTCATAACAGCCTACATTATATATAATGTTTTCTGAAATAACCGTACCGGGCTGAATGCCGAGAGTATAGATACCGCCCATATCGGATAGCCATCCGTTGCCGATATTGTAAATCTTATTTTTGTTGATGTTGATATTCTGGGTCGGATGGTCGGTATAACCCCAGTTCCAGCCGACGGAAATACCTGTATACCATCCGTCGTGGATTTCATTGTTGGTGAGATTGCAATCGGAAGCGTGAGTGAGCAGAATGCCGATTGCATTATTGAATATTCTGCCGTATCTGCTTATATGGCAATCAGTAATATTGATGTTCCTGGTGGTTGCAGGCATTACAAAATCACCGTGGATGAATACTGCATTTGCGCCGATTTCATTGAATCTGCAGGTTGTTACATTGCAGTTTTCGGTGTTCTTTTCGAATTTAATTGCGGTGAATGAGATGTTTTCAAATCGGCAATCGGTGAAATTGATTTCCGATGAATCCGAAATGCTTATTGCAGCGGGGATTTCGTAGGCAGCCTGAGGATGAACGGATTCGTATTTCAGATTCGTAAACAGCGGATTGGTTTCGGAGAAATTTCCTGCGAACCCCAAGCCGCTGATTTGTTCCCAATCCGTGTTTTCAAAGTTGATACCTTGGAACGAAATATCGGAAACATTGCTGAATGTTATCAGTTGCTCAGTAACGCCTGCGTAAAGAACGGTGTTATCAACAGTATCTCCTTCTTCAGGAATATAATAAAGTTTTTCTTCGGTTCTGTCCAGATACCATTCACCCGGAAGCGAGAGTGCTTCCTTCACATTTTCAAAAATATAATTATCATTAACTCTGACGGTCATTGATGAAGGCTTGGTTGTTTCGATTCTGCCTATGGCGGAATTGACAGAATGAACGGGAAGAAGCTCATCACACCAGAAATGCATTATTCTGACATCTATATCGGTTACATTTGAAAAATCAAGCATATCTTTGGTGTGAACGGTAAATGCCATTGAATGCGTGAAAAATTGAGGGTCGTGAATTGGTTCGACTGCTTCGGAAAGATTAGGATCGGCAATCTTGAAAACGCCTTCCTTCGGAAAACATGAACGGGGAAGACGTTTGCCGTCTTTGAACATTGAACGGAAATAATCATCGTCATTATTAACCGGCATATCGGTAATGAATGCTCTTACACCGTTTACCGTTGTTTCAGACCAACCGGTTACAGGTCTTGAACCGGTGAAAACAACATTTTCATTGGGATACGAACGGTAAATCACGCCTGATTTGTCCGATGTAATGAATTCAATTGTTTTATCAATCTGATATGTACCTTCTCTGAACCATACAGTAATATTACCTCTCCTTGATTTTACGAGCTCTTTTGCTTTTTCAATTGATTTTATCGGTTTATCGGGAGTTCCGGGATTGTTATCGTTACCGTCGGGAGAAACAATAATATCGTTCATACCATATACAAACTCTCCTTCATTGAAAGTGGCTTTAGGCTTAGTTTCCGAAACAGGAAATTCGGGATATATCTTTTCGGCAGGCGTGAAAATTAAGGTAAACAAGGTTATAATTGATGTTATAACTTCAATAATTTTTGTTACTGTTTCGTGCATATTCTTTCACCTCGCAGTTTTTACTAATAATAGCATATTAAAATTTGATTTACAATTATTATTCGTAATTTATTCAGAAAATTTTGTTGCAAAATTTTAATGTATATGATATTTTATATTTATAATAAGTAAGGTAGGTGAGGCCATGTCGGCATTAAGAGAAAACGTTGAAACATCGACCGATAATTCCATTCTTCTGAAAAACAGACGTTTTGTCGGTACGAAAGAAACTGTTGCCTATGTTCTTGAAGATACAGCTGCAAGCCTGAATATCAACGACTTCAAAGACAGATACATATACGATGTCGTTAAAATTGATTTCAGCTATCTTGCCATTCAGAATATTGTTGCGACCATATGGGATACATTCAACGACACTTTCATCGGTGTTATTGTTGAAAAGACCAGAACCCGCTGGGGTAAATTCAGACCGTATCTTCTTCTCGGTCAGCTTCCCCTTACTATTTTGGGTTTGTGGTATTGGCTTATCCCGTTTATGTTTCCCGACACTCCCGGAGAGTATCTTCCCAAGTGGATTTTCTATTTTGCAATGTCGATTATTACCGAAACTGCAAACACATTTACTGCCGTTGCCCGTGCAGGCTTCGGATCTACGATAACTCCGGAACCGTTGGACCGTTCAAGACTTATTGCCACTGCAAACCTGATGTCGCATTTTGTTGAGGACGTTCCGAAACAGATTTTCGGTATTATTTATGACCTTGTAATTAATGACAAAGTAAAAATCAAACTTCCGAAACTTTTTGCAGGATTCGGTGTATCTTTTGCTGTTCTCGGTGCGGCATTCTGTCTTTATTTCTTCCTTACCACCAGAGAAAGAGTTGCGCAGACAATTAAAAAACCAAGCGTTATTCAAGGGTTGAAGGCTATTGTTACAAACAAGCCAATGTTTATTCAGGTGCTTTCATCGTTTCTTTCCGGATTCAGTATCGGTTCAAGCAGAACCAATTTCTATATTGATGTTATCGGTTCGATTACATGGAAAACCATTGTCGGTATTCCTGCTTTTCCGATAAAGTTTATCAGTTATGGTTTTGTTGAACCTCTCAGAAAAAGATTTTCAACCAAGGCACTTTGGATTCTCGAGGATGCATGGACCGATATGCTATGGATGATTGTTTTTGGCATAGGCTCAATAAACAAAAACTTTATGCGAAAAGCCGTTATTCTGCCTCTTATGGGTATTGAAGAAATTTTTGAGATGTGTGTCTATGGATTAAGACGAGTTATTCCCGCAGAAATCAGTAATGAATCAATGGATTACTGTGAATGGAAAAACGGATACCGTGCAGAAGCTATGATAGGTGTTGCGCAGTCAACCATTTCAAAGCTTCAACAGGCTGTTATGGGCAGTATAAACAGCATTGTTCTCAAGAAAATCGGCTATGTTCAGGGTATTAAGGTCGGAACACAGTCCGATAAAACAAAATGGTGGATTTTTGCTCTCGGTACGGGTATTCCCATTATAACAAGCTCTCTCGGCATCATTCCGAAGTTCTTCTATCCTCTTTCAGCTGAAAAGCGTGACCTGATGTATAGTGAACTGCGTGAAAGAAGAAGCAAGGTTGCTGAGAAAATGAAGAGTGCAACAACAGCAGAAGAAGTTGCTGAAATTGCCGATTCGCAGTTTATTATTAAATAAAAATATTCTGAGACAGTATCGTTTTTCGGTACTGTCTTTTTGTTTCTTAATGTTTGATTTTTTTATCTGCTTTACATTGATTAAAGGTGGATAGTGTGTTATAATTCGTTTGTTTGAAAATTTGGGTTCATATGTTGAAGGACTATTTTTTCTAACGGTGCTGAACAGACTGGACGCAAACTATTATGTTTACGGTCTGAGAATTACTGTTTCAAGGTAAGGTGAAATTATGAAAAAAATCAGAATCGGCGTTTTCGGACTCGGAAGAGGAAGCACATATTTTGATAATATTATTAATAATGACGGCGAGATTGTTGCGGTTTGCGAAAGAGACGATAAAAAGCTTTCCGAAGCACTTGAATATCTTGACGGTAAATGCACGGGATATAAGGATTTTAACAGCTTTATTGAGCATGATATGGATGCCGTATTTATAGCAAACTGTTTCAATGAACACACTCCATTTGTTATAAAATGCCTTGAAAAAGATTTGCACGTTCTTTGCGAATGCACAAGCAATGCAACAATGGGCGAGGGTGTTCAGCTTGTTCGTGCGGCAGAAAAAAGCAAAGGTATATTTATGCTTGCGGAAAATTATCCGTATATGCTCTTTAACCGTGAAATGAAGCGTGTTTATTCCGGAGGCAGTCTCGGCAAGGCTCTTTATGCCGAGGGTGAATATAATCATCCGTTTGACTATGATAATGTTGAAGACCATGTTAATTTAAGACCCTATCATAAACATTGGCGTAATTTCCTGCCCAGAAGTTATTATATAACTCATTCTCTTGCACCGCTTATGTATATAACGGGTGCATTTCCCAAAAGAGTAACGGCATTCGGCGTTTTTTCTCCCTTTGACGAGATGAATCATATCGGTTCTTCCGTTGGCGACCGTGCGGCTGTTATAATGACTCTCAATGATGATGATTCCGTATTCAAAGTGACGGGCTGTGCCGCTTTCGGTGCTCACGGCAATTCATACAGAGTGTGCGGTCAATATGGTCAGATTGAGAATTTCAGAGGCGATTTTGACAGAGTTATGCTCCGATATAATTCCTGGCAGATTCCCGACGGTATGAAAGAAATCAATTCATATATTCCCGATTGGAGGGAGGATGAAAAGGAATTTGCTGAAAAAGCAGGTCACGGCGGCAGCGATTTCTTCGTTATCAAAGAATTTTTTGATTGTATAAGAAACGGCAGAAAGCCCGTGTTTGACGAGTATTTTGCAACAGCATTGTCATCCGTTGCAATTCTCGGTCATAAATCAATTCTTGAAAAAGGTGTTCCTTACGATATTCCTGATTTCAGGAATGAAGAGGACAGAATAAAGTGGGAAAACGATTTTTCAACACCTTTCTGGGTCGGCGATAAAGCACCCGATATTCCATGCTGTTCGCATCCCGATTACAGACCTGATGAAGAGAAATTCCGTAATTATCTCAAAGCAACCGGCGAAATTCAATGAAAAATTTATGGAGCTGTTTGGGCGAACCCTCAGCTCCTTTTTCTTTTTGAAAAATTTAAAATTTATGTTGAACTTTGCAATGATTGGTGATATTATATTGTATATATGTATAACTGAAGGAGCTATATATGGTGTTTAAGCAAGTTTTAATCCGTGCAGTTTCAATTATGCTTGTTCTTGCGGTTGTTTTATCCGCATCCGTAACGGCGTTTGCAACTGCGGGCAAGTATTCAAAGGAAGCAATTGAAGAAACCAGAAGAAGATACAGCGATAAAATTGTTGATATTGCGCTTTCTCAGGTCGGCTACTACGAAGACGATACAAATAAGTTCATTACCTGGTATTACGGCAGACCGACCGAATCCGATTGGTGCGCAATCTTTGTTTCGTGGTGCGCAGGTCAGGCAGGCTGCCTTGACAGTGCAATTCCTCAGAGAAATGCCTGCAGTTCAATGAGAAATTTCTTTAAGTTCAGAGATGAATATTATCCTGTAGACAGCGGCTATGTTCCCGTTAAGGGAGATATAGTTTTCTGGAATACCGCAACAGACGGTACGGATGATATACACCATGTTGAAATTATTGCCGAAGACGGATTTCATACAATCGGAGACAGCGTCTGCGTTAAGAGCATCGGCGGAAACACCTCCAACCAGTATTATCACGGTTGGGAATATGTTGCTCAGAAAAACAGACCCGTAAAAGGCCCCCGTGCTGAGATAGTCGGTTATGCTCATCCTTCATATGAAAAGGCTGACCGTCTCGGAGGTCTTATCAAAACCGGAATTCAGAGCACAAGAAACGATGATCTGAGATATCTTAACTCCAAATACATAGTTGCAATCTATCATATTGAAAAGATTTTTATAAGAATTCATGATTATTTTGAGCAGGTAAAGACTGATACTGAAAATTGGTTTAAGGATTTGTTCAATATCAGAGAAGATGATTCTCAGGATGTTCCTGTAACTGAGGAATCAACAACGTTTGTACCCGAAGAAACAACAGTTCCTGTAACTGAAGTAACCAAACCTGTTGATTTGATTAACGGTAGACCCGCAGAAAAGTTATTCCCCGAAGAAACAACAACAATAACAACAACGGAGGCGGCTTAATGAAAAACTATGATGTAATTGTTATCGGCGCAGGTAATGGCGGTCTTGCAGCTGCAGCTACCTGTGCGAAAGCAGGTCTTTCAACTCTCCTTCTTGAAAGACACAATATTCCCGGAGGCTCTGCATCTTCATTTGTAAGAGGCAGATTCGAGTTTGAACCTTCACTTCATGAACTTGCGGGAGCAGCAGAAGAAGTTGGTTCAACAAGTGAAATTTTCCAAAAATTAGGTGCCGATGTTAAATGGTTCAACCATGATTCAACCTTCCGTCTTGTAGTTCCTGCCAAAGAAGGCGATAAGGATGCTTTTGTTAACGAAGATGGTGTTCTCGTCAGCGTTGACGCACGAATGCCTGTCGGTTTTGAGAATTTTGCAAGAAAGCTCGATGAACTTGTTCCCGGTTCATATGACAGCTGTATGAGGGCATTTGAGCTTTCGGTTGATATGTTCAAGGTGTTTGATTGCCTTGAAGATCCCAAAAAGATACCCGGCAGCCTTAAATATGTTCCGAATATTATGAGAATGGTATCTTATACACTTAATGAGGGTCTTGATGCTCTCGGTATGCCGAAAAAAGCGCAGGATATCTTCTCGACTTATTGGTGTTATATGGGTTCACCCGGTTCTCAATTTGACTTCCTTTATTATATGTGTGTTCTTCATACGTATATAAAGAACGGTACTTGTATTCCTCATCTTCGTAGCCACGAAATGAGCCTTTCCATTGATAAGGTTATCCGTGATAACGGCGGCGATATCTGGTATAATTCTGAGGTTACCAGGGTTATTATGGAAAACGGTAAACCTGCAGGAGTTATTATCAACGGTGAAAAAGAAGTTTACGGTAAGTATTTTATCTGTAATTCGTCCCCCAACACCGTATGGAATGATCTTTTCAATAAAGAAGAAGTTCCCGAAAAACAGCTCAAGATGCTCAACGCAAGAAAGATTGCTTGTTCTCTTACCACTGTTTATCTTGGAATGAACAAAACTAAGGAAGAACTCGGAATTACCGATTATTCCGTATTCATTGCTCCGGATTCGGATTCCGATAAACAGTACGATGCCGCTCAGAATTTCTTCAGCGGATTTTGCATTATCAATTGCCTTAATGAAATTATTCCGGACTGCACTCCCGATGGTACTTCTCAGCTTTTCCTTACTACAATGACCTTCGGCGATGTTATGAAGGATGTTAGACCTCAGGATTATAAGAAATTCAAAACCCGGGTTGCAAAGGATATGATTGAAACCTGCGAAAAGGCTCTCAATATTTCCATTACACCTTATATCGAAGAAATTGAAATTGCGCTTCCGCCCACTTTTGCCCGTTATCTGAATACTCCTCTCGGCACTCCCTACGGCTATATGCTTGAAAAATGGGACAGTATGATTCCCAGAACCGTTCAGTATATGGCAGATCAGCCGTTTGATAATTTCTATTTCTGCGGTGCAACCCAGGAGAGAGGCGACGGTTACGGCTGCGCTTATTACACAGGTGAAAAAGCTGCAGGCATTGTCATTAAAAATATTAAGGAGGGAAAATAATATGGCAAAGAAAATTCAGGGTCTTAAGGCAACAAAGTTTTTCCCTATTCTTAAAGGACGTCAGGAAAGATTTAAATCCTCAAACGCTGATCTTCCCGAAATTTCAGATAATGCTATGGCTCTTGCCAAGGCTCTCCACCCCAAAAGACAGTATCTTAAGATAGAATCCGTAACCGAAAGGGGAGAAGGCTGCAAGAGTTTTACACTTGTTCCCGATGAAGAAAAGGGCATAAAGGCTCTCGCATATTTCGGTGCAGGTAAATATTTATCCGTTTTTGAAACAATCGAGGGTATGCCCGTTTCAAGAGCATATTCGATTTCGTCTTCACCTAAAGATTCACTCGAAGGCAAATATGTTCTCACAATAAAGCTCGTTGAGGGTGGCTTAATGTCAAGATTTATTCTTGATAACTGGCAGGTCGGTTCATCTGTTGAGGTTTCCGCACCTTCCGGTAACTTTGAATATCAGCCTCTCAGAGATGCATCAAAGGTTATCTGTGTTGCGGGCGGCAGCGGTATTACTCCTTTTGTTTCTATGGCAAATGCTATTGCAGACGGTGATGAGGATTTCGAAATGGTTCTTCTCTACGGCAGCAGAGATTATGATAACATTCTTTTCCGTGATGAGCTTGCTGAGGTTGAGAAGAAATGTGATAAGGTAAAGGTTGTTCACGTTCTCAGCGATGAGAATGCAGAAATACCCGAAGGCTGCGAAAAGGGTTTTGTTACCGCCGAACTCATCAAGAAATATGCTCCCGAAAACGAAGCATATTCGGTGTTTATCTGCGGTCCTCAGGTTATGTATGATTTCCTCGACGGTGAGCTTCCTAAGCTCGGTATTGAGAAGAAATATATCCGCCGTGAAATGTTCGGCGAATTCCATAATCCCGCATCACAGGCTGATTATCCCGCCGATGTGCCCGAAACGGTTAAGATTACCGTAACAATTCAGGATAAAACTTACACTGTTGCGGGTCTTACTTCGGATTCTGTTATGCAGACTCTTGAGAAAAACAGAATTTCCGTTCCCGCAAGATGCCGAAGCGGTGAATGCGGATTCTGCCATTCACATCTTCTTGAAGGCAAGGTTTATGTTCCGAAGCACCTTGAATACCGCAGACTTGCAGACTATAAGTTCGGCTGCATTCATCCCTGCTGTTCATTCCCGCTTACCGACCTTATTATCAATGTTCCCGTTGCAAAATAATTAAATTTTAAGGACAGTCGTTTCTGACTGTCCTTAATTAAATGAAGGTATTTATATGAAAAAGTATCTTTCTGCTTCAGTTATGTGTGCGGATCTTATGAATCTTGAAAAGTCAATCAGAGAGCTTGAAAAAGCAAACATTGATTATATTCATATTGATATAATGGATGGTGCTTTTGTGCCCAATATTACTCTCGGTTTTGACCTTGTTAATGCAGTCAAAAAGATTACGGATATTCCTCTTGACGTGCATATGATGGTGAAAGAACCTGCAAGATTCATTGATATGATGAATCTTGATGAGGATGATATCATCTGTGTTCACTATGAATCAGATGTCCATATTCACCGAACACTCGCTAAAATCAAAGAAAAAGGCTGCAAGGCGGGTCTTGCCGTTAACCCTCAGACTCCGCTTTCTGCATTTGAATATCTGCGTGAATACGTTGATATGGCGCTTATTATGACCGTCAGCCCCGGTTTTGCGGGTCAAAAGATTTTTGAGGGCGCTGAACGTAAAATCCGTGAAGCAAGAGCGATGCTCGGCAATGATATTCTTATTGAGGCAGACGGTAATATGAGCATCCCGAACGGCGTTATGGCTTCAAATGCGGGCGCTGATATTTTTGTTCTCGGCACAAGCAGCCTGTTCCTTAAAGATAAGGATATTGTTAGCGCTGCGAATGATTTCAGAGCCGCTTTGCAGGAGGGTTAATATGTATTCTCATATCCGTGCTGCCGTTGTTGGTAGCATAAATATGGATTTGATTCTTAATATGAGTAAGGTGCCCGAGGTCGGCGAAAATGTTGTCGGTACAACTTACTCTAACGCAAGCGGCGGCAAGGGCGCAAATCAGGCAATCGGGCTTTCAAGGCTTGGTGCAAGTGTTAAAATGGTCGGTAAGGTCGGCAATGACGAAAACGGCAAAAAACTTCTCAGCAATTTAATGGCAAACGGCGTTGATATTTCTTCTGTTGCGGTTAACGGCTCTCAGACGGGACTTGCCGCTATTCTGATAGACGTTGAGGGAAAAAACCGAATTGTTGTTTATGAGGGTGCAAATGCCGAAATTAATTCTATAGAAGCCGCCGATGCACTTGAAAATATTGATTTGCTTCTGCTTCAGTTTGAAACCTCCGAAGATGTTGTAATTGAATGTGTTAATAAAGCGGTTGCTAATGGTATTGTAACCGTTATCGACTGCGGTCCTGCAAAGCAATTCAACCTTGAAAAAATGCAAGGTGCAGATATTATTTCTCCCAACGAAAGCGAAACTATGGCATTGACGGGGATTATACCCGATTCCGATGAATCCGCACTTAAAGCTTCTGAAATACTTCTTCAGAGAAGCAAGGCGAAATTTGTTGTTTTAAAGCTCGGTGAGAGGGGCTGCTCCGTATATGACGGAAAGGAATTCAGAGTTATTCTCGCATACCCTTCAAAGGTGGTTGATACAACTGCTGCAGGCGACTGCTTCACCGCCGCAATGGCTCTTGAATATATTCGCTCGGGTGATATTTATGCCGCCTGCGATATGGGTAATAGGGCGGGAAGCTACGCTGTTTCAAGAATGGGTGCCGCAGATTCAATGCCGACTATTGATGATTTGAAATAAAAAATAACGGTTACCTCTCGGTAACCGTTTTCTTGTTATTCGGGAACAATCCGCCATCTTTGCTGCATTATTTCGCAATGCTCGTCTTCGTATTCGCTTGCATAGAATACGGTAAGCAATGAACCGTCTTTAAGCTCAATTGTTGATGGGTAGCCGATATCATCTGTTATTGTGTTTTCATAAAGCCTGATATCTTTTTCCCAGGTTATGCCGTTATCGATGCTAATCATTGCCATAATTCCGTAGGGCATTTTTCTGCGACCGTAGGTTGAAAGCAGAACACCTGACGAATGCATTAACAGATGCGGAGGTGCACCGCCTGTTTCGTCAAGCAATCTTTCCGGGTAAGTCCAGGTTTTGCCTTTATCATCCGAGAAACTCTGATATGTTGTGAATTTATTATCGTTTTCTGCTCTGATATGGCAGATCAGTCTGCCGTCAGGAAGCTCAAGAAGATGTGGTTCGTTGAGATAAACATCAGCATTTTCAAGATTTATTCTGCCTATTAACTCAGTTTCGCCGTTATCTGTGTTCAGTTTTCTTATCTGGATACCGCCCATAACATCAAAAAAGTCGGTTCCCGCCCATAATACTGTTCCGTCACGGAGTTCTGTAGGTCCATGGGGACAAGTTATCGGTGAATGCATAATCTCACCGAACGTGATGCCGTTATCCCTGCTGATTCTGAATGTTGAGCCGAGATACTTTTCTTCTTCTTCTTTGGTTATCGTATCGATATACGCATCGACATATGGGTTGCCGTCGTTATTATCTCTTTGCATTTCCGCGGTGTTGTTGAATGAAGTGAATATTACTCCGCTTTCACCGAAGGAGCAGATGCCCGCATCTCTGTCATCAAGAGGTGTATCAA
>JAZNRG010000032.1:0-3554 GCA_045590575.1 Acutalibacteraceae bacterium
GAAATCCGCCGCACCATGCGTATCCGCGAAGGCGACCCGTTAATGATGACATTGGGACAGTCCGATATTTTCTGCGTAAATATGCTTGATTTGTCAAAACGGATGGGAATTATTTAGTACATATCACTAAATTGATTCTTTCAACCGTGTCAACCCGCAAAGGGTAAAAATCAGAGTTTCTGTTTGTTTTGTGTTATCATTAAATTAAAAGGACTTTAAAGGACGTGTTAAAAATGAAGAAATTTATCAGAAGTTGTTGGTTTAATATGGATACGGCGTGCGTTGAGGTCACTCTGACAGACGGGTCTGTGGTGGGAATTGACTGCATTGCAGTTGAGGATGAATATGCCGACAATATGTATGAACGCTCAGAACTTGATTATCTTGTTTATAACGATCCGCTGAAATATGTGAAACTATTGCTCAGCGGAAAACTGAAAGAACATCTCCGGGATAATACGGATTACACACCGCTATCCGATTTGAGATAAAATTGCCGTTATTGACAAAAACCGTACGGATACCGGCACTGAGAATTTTTCCGATAATATGAAATATTGCAGAATAGCACAGAAGAAATTGCTGAAAGTTCAGAATTATATGGTTTAACTTAAAAGATTCATAATATGACTTTATTTTTACAATTTGTTATGTTAAAATATATTTCAAGCAAACGGAGGTTTTACAATGGTTTCAGAGAACCTATTTTTCTGATTTTTGAGGTGTTAATGCAATATTGAAATATTACATGATTCATGTTACAATACACATTGTGAAATCCGTTTACAAGGAGAACTGTTATGGCAGACACAATCTATAAAGAAACCCGAAAAAAGCACGATTTGACAAGAGACGATGTTTGTGACAAGGCATCGCTAATGGATAATCCCATTCAGCCTGAGCGACTTGAAAGAATTGAAAACGGCAAATTCCCGATAACTCCCGATGAGGTTATGCTTCTTGCTGAAATCTACGGCGAGCCGACTCTCTGCAACCATTACTGTTCAAAGGAATGTCCCATCGGCGAGAAATACGTGCCCGAAGTCAAGGTCAAAGACCTTGCACAGATTGTTCTCGAAATGCTTTCATCGCTCAATTCAATGAAAAAGAGTCAGGAAAGACTCATCGAAATCACAGCCGACGGTATGATTGATGATGATGAAATCAAAGATTTTGTTTTCATTCAGAAAGAGCTTGAACGCATTTCAATCACGGTTGAAACCCTGCAGTTATGGGTTGAGCAGATGCTAGCAGACAAGAAAATCAACATAGAAAAATATAATCAAATCAAAGGCGAATAAGAAATTACGGTGTCTGATATCAAATCGGGCACCGTTTTTTGCATTTATTGTGAAAAAACAAGGTGTATTTTCCGCACAAAGTGTAATTCAGTTTTGCGATTTGTTGAGCTATCATATAGCCAAGGAAAACACAAAGGAGTGTTGCATATGAGCCCAAGACAGAAAATATTGGCTATCAGGCTGACAGATAAACTTGCAAAAAATCCCGAATACGCACAAACTATCGGGGTAGAGATATTAAACAAAAAAGACGGCAAGGATAATTCAGACGGCAATATAATAATATCAAGGAGTGATTTATATTGATTGAAATAATATTTTCGATTCTTGCAATCTGGCTTTTCTTCAAAGCCATCGGATTGGCATTCAAGTTAACTTGGGGTGCTGCGAAAATCGGCGCAACGATCCTGCTTGCAATTGCAGTGCCCGCATTTATTCTTCTCGCAATCTTCGTAGGCGGTTTTGTTCTGCTCTTACCCGTTGCACTGATCGCCGGTGCGGTGGGACTACTTAAGGCGTGCTGTTAAAAAATCAAGCCGTCCGATAATCGGACGGCTCTTGCATTATATCCTCTTTTTCATAAGTCCGTGCTTGTTGCAGTAGATATACAGATATCCTCTGCCACGGAGTTGTAAGCGTGTTTCTGCGTTGCCTTCGGGATAGAACTTAACAAACTGCCCTCTGTCGGAGGTCAGATAAGCGATAAACGAAATGAAATGAGTCTTTGTCATTTCGTGGTTGACCGTTATGAAATGCTCATCTTCAACCTTTTCAACGGTTACACCGTGTGCTTCGTCAACATCTTCAGCCTCAAGCGGCGGCAGAGTGATTCCGCAGCAGCTTATAACCGTGTCACCCGTTGTGCGGATAACGTTACCGCATACGGGACAAACGTAAAACTTTGAACGCAGGATATTTGACGAAATATTTTTATTGATAACCGTATCGCCCGACATCAGCTCCATAACCGAAACTCCGAGAGCCTTTGCAAGCGGTTCAATCAGCGTAATATCGGGCAGACCCTTTGCGGTTTCCCACTTTGACACAGCCTTATCGCTGACACCTATCTGCTCTGCAAGCTGAGTCTGCGTGATTCCTTTTGCTTCACGCAAGCGTTTGATTGTTGCACCTGTAATATAATTATCCATAGCTGTTTCTCCTTTACAGTTACAGTATAACTTATCATCGGCAAAACCACAACCTACGCTTCGTGGATAGTAAATATCATTCACCGAAAACTTCTTTTATCGCTTCAAGATAATCGTAACCGTAGAGGTCATCGGGCTGAAGATAGCTTGTTTCTGTCCATTCATTCCAGCTGTTTACCGTTATAAACGGAGCTTTCATTATGCCGTTTTCAAGCGCCGAATCCGCATAATCCTTTATTCTTTCGCAGGCGGTCCTGAAGTTTTCGGGCGTATTGTTTTCCACAACTCCGGGAATAAATTTATTGAATCTCACGTTGTTATCCCAACCAACCGAAATATTCGGATAAAACGGAACGTTGAGTTTCTTTGTTTCCTTTTCAATTTCACCAATGTATCTGTCCGTAATCTCGGTATAATCGCCGTCAAAATCCGTTGAACAGCCCCAGTTATAGCTCGTTACGGAATCAACCCCGAGAAAACGGTACATTTCAGCAGAATCAACACCTTTGTTGCTGTCGGAATCATCGAGCCAGTTGAAAACACGGTTGCGCCAATGAACAACCTGAAAATGAAGTCCGTCAAAGCCTGCCTCAACGGTTTTTCTGCGGAATTCATCAATACCTTTTCGGCATTCTTCACTCGTGCCGAAAGAACGGATAAAGTTATCAATGTCAAAAATCATATAAACGGGACAACCGTCAATCATATAATAATTTTCACGGCTGAAATACTTTTCAATCGTTCTGTCACAGATGTTTGAAAAGATTTCGGGAGTAACAACACCGCTCCAGATAACGGTTGAAAGGTCGTTGTCGGAATTCCGTTTGTCCCAGAGATGGGTTGCATCGTGGTTTGCCCACATCAGACAGAATTTCATATCCTTGTTGTTGCGTGCCTTGAGGAATCCGTCATTAAGGCAGTTTTCGAGAAACGGACGGTTATCGTACCAATACCAGTCATAGATAAAAACGTTCACTCCGTACGAAACGGCGCAGTCAATCTGCATTTCCATAACACGGCTGTCGGCTTCGTTGACGTAACCCCAGGTCGGTATTCTCGGCCAGCGGCAACCTTTGTAGCCTTTGTCGGTCATCGCTTTTACCGT
>JAZNRG010000033.1:0-15833 GCA_045590575.1 Acutalibacteraceae bacterium
CTCACAGAACGTCATGGCTTCGATCCGACTTGGTATGCTCAGCCCTGCGGCAACCGTGCCCTTCGGTGCGGTAAGGCTCGGCCCGGACACAACCTTTCTGGGCGGTATCTACATAACCAAAATGAACACTTCGGGTTATTATTACGAGCAGGCGCACATCAAGGGCTTCAGCCATTCAAGGCTTTCGGGCACGGGTGCGGAGGATTATTCGCATTTCAGGGTAACTCCCGCAGTTGGCAAGAATAAGCCTTCGGTTATGCCTTATTCTCATTCGGATGAAACAGCATCACCGGGTTATTATGCGGTTTATCTGCCGAGCGTCGGATGTCTTGCCGAAATGACGGCAACCGCACACACGGGTATTCACCGATATACTTTTAATACGGATAAAGATGCAAGACTTTATATTGATGCTTCAAGTGCCAATGCAAACAAAACTTCAAAGGATGCTCATGTTTTATATAACGAAGAAGCAGGAATAATTACAGGCGGATGTATCCTCGACGGACAGTTTGCAGGCAGATATGACGGCTTACCCGCATATTTTGCCGCAACCGCAAGCAAGCCGATAAAGTCTGTTGAAGTGAAAGACGGCGGTATCGATATCAATTTCGGCTCAATCAAAAACGAAAGCGTTGAGCTTAAAATCGGTATCAGCTATGTCAGTGAAGAGAACGCACTTCTCAACCTCAGGGAAGAAACCGACGGCCTTGATTTTGACGGCGTTTATAAGAATGCTGTTAATGAGTGGGAAAGCCGCCTTTCATCGGTGAAAATCAACGCGGATGATGAAATCAAAACCATATTCTACACCGCACTCTATCATGCAATGATAATGCCGACGGATTTCACCGATGTCAACGGCGAATATCTCGGCTTTGACAAGAAAGCGCATAAAGCGGAGGGCTTCACCTACAGAACGGATATGTCGCTCTGGGATACCTGCAGAACAACTCATCCGCTCTATACCCTCATTGCTCAGGATATCCAGACCGACTGTCTCAACAGCCTCGTCAATATGGCTCAGCAAGGCGGCGGAAATCTTCCCCGCTGGCCTATGGGTGCGGGATATTCGGGTTCGATGTTCGGCGATTCCGCAAATATTGTTATTGCCGAAAGCTATCTCAAAGGCATAACTGATTTTGACGTTAAAGCGGCTTATGAAGCGATGAAATATTCATCGGAAAACAAAGTCAGCAGAGCGGGCAGAGAAAATGTTGACTTATATAATGAATACGGCTATATTCCCAACGATATTGAGGGTGTAAGAAAATCTGTTGCATGCACTCTTGAATATGCTTGGCAGGATGCGGCGATAGCTTCTCTCGCAAAGGCACTCGGTAAGGATGAGGATGCGGAGAAATACACCGCAAAGTCGATGTATTATAAGAATGTTTTTAATCCCGAAACAAAGTATTTCCAGGCAAGAAATGCCGACGGCTCATTCGTCTGGAATTTCAGCCCGTATATAACCGAATTCTATGATGCGGTTATGATAAAGAAATTTGCAAACTGCTATTCCGAGGGAAGCGCAAGGCACTGGAGATGGGCGGCACAGCACGATATCGAAGGAATGATTGAGCTTTTCGGCTCGGAAGAATATTTCGTCAGCGAGCTTGATGCATTTATGAAAGATGCATCTCTCACAAGGGCGGCAGTTGACCCCGGTCACGGCTACTGGATAGGCAATCAGCACGATATCCATACTCCTTATCTTTTCAACAATGCAGGCAGACCCGACCTTACCCAGAAGTGGGTACGCTGGACACTCAAAAACCGTTTCAGCACCGATATCAACGGCCTTGACGGCAACGATGACGGCGGCACAACATCCACATGGTATGTTTTCTCAGCGCTCGGATTCTATCCTCTTGCAGGCACGGATAAATACTGGGTCGGTTCACCGAATGTTGACTCGGCAGAGATAACTCTTTCAAACGGCAAAACGCTTAAGGTTACCGCAAACAATCAGAGCGATAAGAATATTTACGTGAGCGGCATAACCCTCAACGGTGAAAAGCTCAACGGATTCTATGTTACCCACGAGCAGCTTATGAACGGCGGCGAGCTTGTGTTTGAAATGACAGATAAAGCATAAAAATAACCGACCCTTTCCGTGAAGGGTCGGTTTTCTGCATTATTTACCCCAATTGAACGGTCTGTCCATAAAGTCAACATCCTCTTTGTTTTCGGGAATGATGGCAAAGGATGAAACTCTGTTCAGTCCGTGGGATTTGAAATCGTCATAAAGCTTTTCGTTTTCCTGCATACGCAGAGGGTTAAGGAATATGAATTCGCCCATAAAGAGGTTGGATTTATAGTATCTCCAGCTGAGCTCGGCAACCTCAATATTGAATTTCTGTTCTTCGGAGATATCCGCATTAAGAGCAAGGTCAAAGAGAAGATCGCTTTTTGCAACAGTATAAGGTGATGCGAAGCCCGCCTGATAATGCCAGTCAAAATCGAATGCATGGGCGGTTGCCTTGGTCATTGCAGTCTGCAGGTCAATATATTCCTTTATATAGGGAGCGGCTTCCTCGCCGTAGAATGCATTGAGAAAATCGTTCATATGATATTCAACATCGCAGTCAACATCCCATTGAAGCTTGCAGAGAAGATAGTTTCTCAGCTCGTTGAAGGCGGCATAATGACCGTCGCCGCAGTTATAAACATAACCCGTGATGCCGATATCGTGCATATACTTCATCGTGGACTGCATTGTTTCAAAGTTTGAGAAAAACTGCGCCGTGTTGAGGAAGTTTATTGTGTAATCGTAAATATAAGTTCTGTCCGCAATCTTTACCCAATTAGCAAAATTCTCTGCAACCTTAGGCTCGGGATCGCCGTAAAGCATATCGAATGTTTCGTTTTCAATGCCGTCCATTGCGCCGCATTCGGTGAGGGGGTGGCTTCGGCAAGCCTTGTGAAGACCGCAGAGAACGGGCACAACGTTATCGTTGCAACGAAGGGTCAGGTCTGTCGGGGGAGCATCGGTTTCGTTGTAGGCATAGAAGGTGAAAGTGAAATCGGGGAATTCATCGTCAAGAGCATCTGCAAATGCGTTGGTAAAAATAATCGTCGGAGCGGAAACGGAGCCGTATTTTTCATAGAGAGCATTACAACCGTCGCAACGGCAGTAGTTGATGTTGTCCTTCTGACCGATATGAATATATTTTGAATCTCTTTCGCATTCAAGGATTGCCTTTCTTGCGTTTTCAACCGCAATGGGAAGAACTTCGGGGTTGGAAAGGCAAACGTGGTCTGTTGTTCTTACTCCTCCGTCGCCGAGTGCAAAGTATTCGGGGTGCTCCGCAAAAAGAGAATCGGGAACAAGCACATCGAGAGTAACATCCCATAAAACATATGTCAGTGCACCGCCGTATTCGGGCATCTCTTTCCAGAATGAAACGTTCATTTTGGTGCGGGCTCTGTAAGCATCGTTTGTGCCCATTGTGTCATTTCTGCGGATTGAGAACGAAGGCTCAACAACTCTGTTGAGTTCCGCATCAAAAACAACATTCTTACTTTCAGGCACAACCTCGAGAGTGGGGGTAAACCAGCGCACGCCGAGATATTCTTCGAGGAAGGTGTAAACGCCGTAAAGCGCACCTCTGCTGTCTGCACCGTCGATGAAAAGATTTGTGCCGTCGGAATGAAAATGAAAGCCGTCGGCTTTGATATCCGTGCGGTCTGTTATGCCGATATAAACCGCTTTGCCGTCAGAACTATTTTTGATATCAAGCATTGCACCGCTGATTTTTTCAATATATGTCTGCATTTCTTCGGCGGCAGTGTTAAGGGTGGCATCGTCGGTATCGGTCACGATAACATAATCCGTTTCGCCTGCCTCAACAAGATAAACGGGGCTTGAAATTTCGGGTGGCTGATATGTGTTGCCGCCGTAGTTTATATTTTCATTGAGCGGAATTGCACCTACCGCAAACAAAACAATCTGAATAAGCGAAAAAACCGCCTTGAGAGTTGCCATATTTTCCGTTCCTCCCTGATTAGTATAATTTCATAGTAACATATATAAAAATTATTTTCAATAATATTAATCTTTACATTCAACTTTTTTGTGATAAAATATAAGCAGTAAATTAAACGGGAGAACAGATATGAAACACGATTTTACAAGCATACCCGACCGCAGTGCTTACGGCTCCTCAAAATGGGAAATCGCAAAGAATGCGTCGGTTGAATATGTTCCTCTTTCGGTTGCGGATATGGAATTTCCCACTGCAAAGCCGATTGTGAGAGCTTTACAGAAACTTGCCGAAGAAGCAATTCTCGGCTACACAAATCCCACAGCCGAATATTACGATGCCGTGCTTTCGTGGATGAAACGCAGGCACGATTTTGAGGTTGAGAAGGATTGGATAATCCAGACCCCCGGCATTATCAACGCTCTTTCTCTTCTGATTGAAGCATCAACACAGCCCGGTGACGGCGTTATCGTTATGCCGCCCGTTTACTATCCGTTTGATATGACGATAGTTGCAACAAACAGAAAAATCGTTTGCTGTCCGCTTATCAACACCGAAAACGGCTACGAAATAGACTATGAACTGCTTGAAAAGAAGGCAAAGTCATCAAAGAATACCGCCATTCTTTTCTCAAATCCTCATAACCCCGTCGGTAGAGTGTGGAGAGAAGATGAGCTTAAGAGGGTTGCGGAAATCTGCTCGGATAACGGCGTTTTTGTTATCGATGATGAAATACATAATGACCTTATAATGCCCGGATATAACCATACGGTCATGGCGAATGTGAGCGAAAAGGCAAAGAATAATATCGCAGTATGCACAGCGCCGAGCAAAACATTTAATCTTGCGGGTCTGCAGTGTTCAAACATAATTATTCCCAACGAAAAAATAAGAACAAGGGCAAAAGCCTGCAACTGGATTAATATGCAGATGCATCTCAATGTTTTTGCCTATACCGCCTGCACCGCCGCTTATAACGAATGCGAGGACTGGCTTGACGAGCTTATCGGAGTTATTGCCGATAACGCAAAGCTGGTTGAGGATTTTATGGCGAAAAGTTTCCCCGAAATAAAGGTTTATCCGCTTGAAGGAACCTACCTTCAGTGGTTTGATATGAGCGCACTCGGTATGCCCCATACCGAAATGCGTGAAGTGCTTGAGGGTGCGAATATTTATCTCGATAACGGCGAGATGTTCGGCCCTCTCGGCAGAGGCTTCCAGAGAATCAACCTTGCTTGTGCAAGAGAAACTCTTGAAAAAGCACTTATAAGATTCAAGGATGCCGTTGAAAAGAAAAAAGCAGAGGGCATCCGCCCCCACACAACGCTCAAAAAAGGAATTCTTCTTGAAGATTTTGTTTATGAATCGCCCAAAAAGACCTTCTGCGAGCTTGAAAAAGAGATTGAAAAGAAAACGTTTATCGTTTTTGCAAGAACTTATGAATGCGAAATAACTCAGAAGCTTCTTGCACTTGTGAAAGCGGCATTCCCCGCAGTTGCGGCAATCGGGTTTGATATCAAGGTTGTTGTTCAGTCCGATGTGCAGACCCTTGCCGCCGTGCAGAATAAATATCCGTTTGAGCTTATTGCGGATAAAGATGCAAAGCTCTATGACCGATACAATGTTTTTGAGGCAGACAGCGCAGTAAGTATGATAACGGGAGATAAGCTCTTTGAAGCAACCGCAGGCAAGGATGAACAGCATCTGCTTGATTCGGGTTGGTTTGAGAACTTTGTTTTCGAAAAGGAAAAGAGCCGTAATCTTCAGCTCTGCGCCTTTGTTGCGGTTGATAAGGATATGAAAGTCCTCTGGTCGCATTACTGCAAAACAATCGCTGATTTCCCCGATATTGCAGAGCTTGCAAAAAGTCTGATATAACAAATAAGCCGCCCGAAACGGGCGGCATTTCTGCGTTTAGGGGACATTTCTGAGGGTAGGGCGGGGGGCTTGCTCCCGCCGTTGGTTAACATATATTTTTGCGGGCGATTCGTGAATCGCCCCTACATTTTCTTGTTACCCTTTCCCGTTTATCAGTTCGGTAATTTTGACGTAAAGAGAAATGCAGGTTTCCATAATACCCGTTACGGGACCGAATGTTACAACAGAAATAACATAGGCTAAACAATAACCCAAAAGACCGAGCTTTGCGGGAAGCATATCTGTAAATTCTTTGATTTTTTCATCAAAAGGTTTGTTATCCTGCGCCTCACACCATATTTCTATGTTATCCTCTGCAAGTTTATTTCCTTCCGCATCAACTATTCTGACAAAAGCATAGAACATACCGCCCGAAACGCAGGTGATTTTCATACCTGTTATCAAACCTGTTTCGCTGTCTGTGACATATTCATATTCACACATATTTCCGGGTGCAGACCAGACTATGTTTAAGTCTTTGTTATCACCAACATAATAATCGACATAAACTTCTGTTGATTCTCCGGGTGTTAAGCTTTCTTTGCATCCCTTTTTGAATTCAATTTTGCAACGGTAATCAACATTATCTGTTGCAAAAGCCGACAACGGCATTGCCGTTACTGCAAGAATCACGCATAAAATTGCCGAAATAATTCTTTTGATTTGCATAATATTCCTCCTTTTTCATTTCTTTGCGATGCAGACTTTTGTGTTTTTTGTCCCCCTGATATGCTTTTGCACTGCAGTTTAATTATACAATACTGTCCGAAACAAATAAATACGATTAAGGAGTAATTAAGAGGTTCTTAGAATAAAATTAATATTTAACAGCATTCCGCCCTACACTCAAAATTCAATGCAAATTATGTAGGGGCGATTCAAGAATCGCCCGTAAACACAAAACCGACCTGGTTTTGTCAGGTCGGTTTTCTTTATCACCAAAGATTGATAACTTCTTCGAGGGGTTCTCTGAATTCCTTTGCAACTCTCGGCATTTTCTTGCCGTTTTTGATGAATGAGCCGTAAATCATACCCTTTTTGTCGGTTGACATCTGGAACTTTGAAATGGTTTTTGTAAGCTCCTGCTTCTTATCCGCATTCTTGAGGAACTCGCAGTTTTCGGCGGCAACCTCAACGGTTGCGGTGACGGGTGCGGTTACGGTAACTTCAAGAGTTCCGTTGCTGCTGATTTTTGCATCAGCCTTTGCACCGTCAACGGTAACGCTTATATCTCCGCTTACGATATCCTTGAACTTGATTATATATGTTCTGTTTTCGGGGCAGACCTTCTCGTCGCCCTCTGCTTTTCTGATTGTGAAACTGATTTTATTGCCGTTTTCGGTAACGGTGAATACGGTTTTGAGATATTCGCCGTTCTGATAGGAAAGGGTTTCGCCGTCATCCTCATAAAGAGTGAAGGCGTTGTTGCCTCTGTAAACAAGGAGTTCAAGCTCTGCGGGGTTTCCGCAGTCGTTTGTTCTGTCGTTAACGCTCATCGGAATGATTGCGCCCTCTTTTGCGAGCACGGGGATATATTCGATATCGCGGAACATCTTCACGAACTTGTTGCCTTCATAGATTCTGCCTGTGAAGATATCGGTGTATCTGCCTTCGGGAATCCAGACGTTAACACCTGCAAGGTTGGTTTTGAGCGAGGTGTGTTCGGTGATGGGAGCAACGATAAGCTCCGTGCCGAAGAAGAATTCATTCTTGCATTCGTATGCATTCTTTTCTTCGGGATATGCGTAATACATCGGCTCGCAGATTGCTCTGCAATCGGTGTGGGTACGGTAGTTCATTGTATAAATATAGGGGAGGAGCTTATGCCTTAAGCGAAGGGCATCGGCGGCAATTCTCTCGACGGGACCGCTGAAATTCCAGGGCTCTTTGCCCGCAAATTCGTTGTTGGTGGAGTGCAGACGCATAACGGGGCTGAATACGCCGAGCTGTACCCAGCGGAGATAGAGCTCATCATCCTTTGAACCCATGCAATGGCCGCCGATATCGTGGCTCCACCAAGGGTAAGCGATGTTGGATGCGGTTGCGGTGAATCCCGGCTGGAAATCAAGGCTCTTCCAGGTCTGAGTTGTGTCGCCGCTGAAGCCGAGAGGATATCTCTGGCTGCCCGCACCGCAGAAGCGGGAGAGAATAAGGGGCCTGTGGTTATCCTTTGCATTATCGAGGAAATGATAGTGGTTGAGTGCCCAGAGCGGGTCGAGACCCTTGACTGCGGTGTTTTTACCCTGCTGCCAGTCAATCCACCAGAAGTCAACGCCGTCTTTTTCAAACGGATGATGAAGAATATCGAAATAATTCTCGGTGAATTTTTTATCTGTTATATCAAATTCAACTGCCTTTTTCTCCTTGGGATTCTGACCCATCGCCTTGCACATATCCTCATATTGTTCTTCAAACCAGCGCACACCCATTGAAGGATGGATGTTGAAGGTAACGTGATAGTTATCGTTCTTGAGTTTTCTGAGGAATGCTTTGTAATCGGGGAAAAGGTCTGTGTTGAACGAATAACCCGTCCAGCCGACTGACCACACATCATACACATATTCCATAAAGTTTCTGTGCTTCGTGACCTTGTGGGCATCCTTGCCGAATTTGCTCTTGATGTCTACCCAATGCCAGTCCATATCAACCGTTGCGACGGTAACGGGGATTTCCTCTGCCTTGAATCTGTCCATAAGGCTGAGATATTCTTCCTGGGAATAGGCTTTGTATCTGCTCCACCAGTTGGAGAGGGCATATCTCGGGATGAGGGGCACTTTGCCCGTGAGCTTATACAAATCTGTTGTTGCGCCGATGTAGTCATTGCCGTAGGCAAAATAGTATTCGTCGGTTTCTGCATTCTCTCTCGGAAGAATTTCGCCGCTTTCTTTGATTGCGAGAGTTTTGCTGTCGTCAAGCACGGCAACACCGTTTCTTGAACAAACACCGTCACCGAGAGTGATGATACCTGCGGTGATGTCAAGAGTTCTGCAGGTGCCCTTGAGGTTGCCTGCCTTGAAGTTGGTAACGGTTCTGCCGTCGGCAAGCTTTATGCGGAGCATCTTTTTGGATTTGAGTGAATAAACAAAAACAACTTTTTCTGTTTTGATTTCAATAATGCCGTTTTTCTCGGAGGTTTCGTAATCTGTTTCGCAGAAATCTCTGAACCATACGCTCTGCGTCGGTTCGTCGCAGAACATGCCATCCTTCTGTACTTCAACTCTCAGAAGGCAGGGTGCGATAACGGTGAACCTTACACCGCTTCTTTTGATAACCTGTTTTTCGGGAGCAACGGGAGAGCAGTCGATTTTAAAACGCTGTGAAAAATTACTCATATCTTGTTTCCTCACAATAATAATTTCTGTTTTAATTATATATTCTGATACGGTCAAAGTCAATAAAGATTAGTCTTGCATTTTTGCTTTACTGTGTTAAAATATACCTAATAAAAATTAAAGGAGATTTATTATATGCTTAAAGTCGGTCTTGTCGGCGTCGGCGGTATCAGCGGCGCTCATATTCCCGTATGGAATGAAATGGATAATGCAGAGCTTGTTGCAATCTGCGATATCCGCACGGAAAGAATGGAGAAATATCCCGACAAGCGTCATTATACGGATTTTGACGAAATGCTCGAAAAAGAAAAACTCGATATTCTTGATATATGCCTGCCTACATATCTTCACGCCGATTTTGCCGTCAAGGCAATGGAAAAGGGTATTAATGTTATCACCGAAAAACCCATTTCCCTCAAAACGGAGGATGTTGAAAGAGTTTATGCGACGGCAGAGAAAAACAATGTTAAATTCATGGTTGCTCAGGTGCTCCGTTTCTGGCCCGAATATGAGCTTCTCAAGGAGATTTACGACACAAAGAAATACGGCAGGCTGCTTTCGGGTACTATGATTCGTCTCGGCGGTATTCCGAAATGGAGCTGGGACGGCTGGATGACGGACGAAAAACGCAGCGGACTTGTTCCGTTTGACCTTCATATCCACGACCTTGACTTTATGGTTTATGCTTTCGGTATGCCTGAGGTTAAATATCAATACCGTTCAAAGCGCCCCGACCAGGATTATATAAGTCTTTGCTATGATTTCGGCGATTTTTCAATTAACTCCGAGGCATCGTGGTATGCATGCGACTATCCCTTTGCCGCTGAGTTCAGATTCCAGTTTGAGGATGCGGTGGTTACCAACCAAAAAGGCAAAATGGTTATTTACCGCAAAGATAATGTAGTGATTGACCTTTCGCAGGAAGCAACGGGTGACACGGGCAACATCAACCTTCCCAAGAGCGATGCCTATGCAAACGAGATTCATTATTTCGCCGATTGTGTTATCAACAACAAACCTGTTGATAAGATGAAGCCCGAAGAGCTCAGATGCGTTCTTGATATTCTCAACAATCTTTGATTTGAGGTGACGGCATGACTTTTCTTTCGTTCAAGAGAATTCTTACGGCAATTCTGATGATTCCGTATTTTCTGTTTAATTATGTTTTTAATAACTATGCATATCCCGCAGTCAGCACTAAAGATGCTTATGTTTTTTGCTATTTTGTGGGCAACGAGGTTGATGAGCAGAGAATTCACCTTGCCGTGAGTACGGATGGCTATAACTTCAAGGCTCTCAACAACAACGAACCGATAATAAAGCAGACAAAGGGCACGGGATGCGTGCGCGACCCTTATATTCTCAAGGCTGTTGACGAAAACGGTAAGGACTGCTATTACATTATCGGAACGGATATGAATGCACTTGAAGGCTGGACCTCAAACCATTGCCTCATCACCTGGAAATCCTATGACCTCATCAACTGGATTGACGAAACGGTTATCGATATGCGTCAGTTTGCGGGCTTTGAAACAACCAACAGAGCCTGGGCACCTCAGGCGATATGGGATGAATCTGCAGGAATGTATATGGTCTATTGGGCAAACTCAACTCAGGAGAACGACACCGCAGGCCATTATTATGCTTACACAAAGGATTTCAAGACTTTTGAAACAGAGCCTAAAGTTCTTTACGGCAGATGGAATGAGCCCGACCCCGAAACGGGCGAGCTGAGAAACGTTCAGTGTATCGACGGCGATATAATATATAATGAAAAAGACGGATATTATTATCTCTATTTCAAGGAAGATATAACTCAGAAAATCGCCTATGTAAAGTCAAAGAATCTGACGGGCCCGTACAACACCGATTACACAATCTGTTCTCTCAATTGGCACGGCGTTGAGGGCAGCTCAATGTACAGAATCAACGGCACGGATGCCTGGATGATGATTATGGATGAATACAGTCAGGGCACTTTCTTTGCTCAGATGACCAGAGATTTTGAGAACTTCAGGCGGGTGCAGAGGTCAACCTATTCAATGGATCATCTCAGACCCCGTCACGGCTCGGTTGTTACCGTAACCGAAGAGGAATATTTTGCATTGGTTGATGCTTACGGCATTCAGGAGTAAAAATAATGAAAAAGAAGTTTTTTGATCATATCATTCACGGCGGCGACTATAACCCCGACCAATGGATAAAAACTCCGGAAATATGGGATGAGGATATGCGTCTTATGAAGCTTGCGCACGTCAACTGCGCAACAATCAATATTTTTTCATGGTCGCTTATTGAACCCGAAGAAGGCGTTTATAACTTCGGCTGGCTCGATACAATGATGGATAAGCTCCACAAAAACGGCATTTCCGTTATCCTTGCAACTCCCTCGGGTGCAAGACCCCCGTGGCTTGCGCAGAAATATCCCGAGGTGCTCCGTGTTGAAGAGAGCGGCATCCGCAACGAATTCGGCGTGCGCCATAATCATTGCCTCACCTCTCCGCTTTACCGCCGAAAGGTGAGAGAAATCAACACAATCATTGCTGAAAGATATAAGAATCATCCCGCTCTGAAGATGTGGCATATCTCCAACGAATACTGCGGCGAATGCCATTGCGAGCTTTGTCAGGAAGCGTTCAGAGATTGGCTTAAGGATTATTATCACAATGACCTTGATGAACTCAACGATGCTTGGTGGAACGGCTTCTGGAGCCACAGAGTAACCGACTGGAGCCAGATAAATTCCCCGAAGTTCAGAGGCGAAAACCACGTTTCCGCAATGAAGCTTTGCTGGAACAGATTTGTTTCGGACAGCCACATTTCTTTCTATGAAAACGAAATTGCACCCCTGCGCGAGATTACTCCCGATATCCCCATCACCACCAACTTTATGAAGATGTATGACGGCATCGACTATCAGAAATTCGCAAAGAAAACAGATCTTGTTTCGTGGGATAACTATCCTGCCTGGGATAAGGGCAGAAACGCAGAAGAATCGGTTGAGATTTCATTTGTTCACGATGCGTTCCGTTCAATGAAAAACGGTCAGCCTTTCTTTATGATGGAAAGCACACCGTCACTCGTTAACTGGCACGATGTAAATAAACTCCCCAAACCCGGAATGCAGGAGCTTTCTGCAATTCAGGCGATTGCCCACGGTGCGGACAGCGTTCAGTATTTCCAGTGGAGAAAGAGCAAGGGCGGCCACGAAAAATACCACGGTGCGGTTGTTGACCATTGCGGCCACGAAAACACAAGAGTTTTCAGAGATGTTGCCCGTTTGGGCGCGGTTCTTGAAAAACTCGGCGGAGTAACGGGTAAATACAGCAATGCAAAGGTTGCCGTTATTTATGACTGGGAAAACGGTTGGGCGGTCAAGCATTTCTGCGGCTTCAACAACGTCAATCGCAATTATCTTGCCGAGTGCGTTAAATGGTATGCACCTTTCAGAAACAAGGGTATCACCTGCGATGTTATTTCGATGGAAGACGATTTCTCAAAGTATGACCTCGTTATTGCACCCTTTCTCTATATGCTCAAAGACGGAACGGATAAACGCATCGAAGAATATGTTGTAAACGGCGGTAATTTCCTTGCAACCTATCTTTTCGGTCTTGTTGATAAAAACGATATGTGCTTCCTCGGCGGTTTCCCTTGCGGAAAGCTCAAGGACGTTTTCGGCATATGGAATGAAGAAACAGATTCTCTGCCCGAGGGAATGAAAAACGGTGTAACATATAACGGTAAGAGCTATGATGTTGTTCACGTCTGCGATATTATCCATTCCAACGGCTCAGAGGTGCTCGGCAAATACGAAAGCGATTTTTATGCGGGGATGCCT
The DNA here is from genome assembly GCA_045590575.1 of Acutalibacteraceae bacterium. Taxonomy (GTDB): domain Bacteria; phylum Bacillota; class Clostridia; order Oscillospirales; family Acutalibacteraceae; genus CAG-177. The sequence continues at coordinate 13,077 of JAZNRG010000033.1, forward strand.
GCTGTAACCGTTAATTCCTTCGGCAGGGGCAAGGCATATTATGTTGCGTTCAGAAACGATGATGATTTTGCATCCGATTTCTGCAATGAGCTTATTGATAACATCGGTATCGCTCCCGACTGCGGTATCAGAATTCCCGATAATGTTGCCGTCAGAAAGAGGGGAGATTACGTTTTCGTTATGAATTTCTCCGATGCAGAAACAAAGGTTGTTCTTGACCGTGCATATAAGAACGTTGTTACGGGGGAAGCAATTTCAGGCGAAACCGCTCTTCCTGTCTGCGGATATCTCGTTCTTGAATAGGATATAATATTCATAAAAACCGAGGAGGTATTTTATGAAAAAATATGTCTGTGATGTGTGCGGATGGATTTATGACGAGGAAAAAGGCGACCCTGCAAACGGCATTGCGCCGGGCACAAAATTTGAGGATTTGCCCGAGAATTTTGAATGCCCCGAATGCGGAGTGGGCAAAGAAGTCTTTTCCGAAGTATGAAGGCAAAATATTTCATAATATTCTGTCTTTTCAAACCGAATAAATTATGATATAATCCTCTCTGTAAACAAAGGGAGGATTATTTTTATGCTTATTACAGATGATATTAAATATGTAGGAGTCAACGACAGAGAAATCGACCTTTTTGAAGGTCAGTATATCGTACCCAACGGTATGGCTTATAATTCATATGTTATCGTTGACGAAAAGGTTGCTGTAATGGACAGCGTTGATGCCCGTTTCTTTGACGAATGGATTGCGAATATTAAAAATGTTCTCGGCGAAAGAAAACCCGATTATCTTGTTGTTCAGCATATGGAGCCGGATCACTCCGCAAACATTCTGAACTTTGCAAATGAATTTCCCGAAGCGGTTATCGTTTCATCAGCGAAGGCTTTTTCAATGATGAAGAACTTCTTCGGAACTGATTTTGAAGGCAGAAATATAACCGTCAGAGGCGGCGACACCCTTTCTCTCGGCGAGCATGAGCTCACCTTTGTAACAGCCCCCATGGTGCACTGGCCTGAGGTTATAGTGACCTATGACAGCAAGGATAAGGTGCTCTTCTCTGCTGACGGTTTCGGCAAATTCGGTGCACTTGATGCAGATGAAGACTGGGCTTGTGAAGCAAGAAGATACTATATCGGAATTGTTGGTAAATACGGTGTTCAGGTGCAGAATCTTCTTAAAAAAGCCGCTGAGCTTGATATTCAGACTATCTGCCCTCTCCACGGCCCCGTTCTTTCCGAAAATCTCGGCTACTACATCAATCTTTATGATATATGGTCGAGCTATTCGGTTGAATCCGACGGTGTTGTAATTGCATATACTTCTGTTTACGGCAACACAAAGAAGGCTGTTATGCTCCTTGCCGAAAAGCTTAAAGAATACGGATGTCCCAAGGTCGTTGTTAACGATTTGGCAAGATGCGATATGGCAGAAGCTGTCGAAGATGCTTTCAGATACGGTAAAATCGTTCTCGCAACAACAACCTATAACGGTGAAATTTTCCCGTTTATGCGTGAATTCATAAATCATCTCACCGAGCGTAACTATCAGAACAGAACCGTTGCTTTTGTTGAAAACGGAAGCTGGTCGCCCCTTGCAACCAAGGTGATGAAAGAAATGCTCACCGACAGTAAGAATATAACATATACTGAGAATGCAGTTAAAATAATGTCTGCACTGAGCGAAGAAAGCACAGCTCAGATTGATGCCCTTGCCAAAGAGCTCTGCAAATAAATGCTGAAGGGAGCCTGCTGAATGGAAGTTGCTTTGCTTACAGCTCTCGGAGTCGGTGGTGCAACGCTCATCGGCTCAGCTATCGGTTTTATATTTAAAAATATTTCCCATAAGTTTTCGGATATCGTTCTGTCATTTGCGGCGGGAGTTATGCTTTCGGCGGCTGTGCTCGGTCTGATAATTCCCTCTGTCGAATACGGCGGCAAATACGGTCTGCTTATAACCGTTGCCGGAGTTTTTGTAGGTGCATTCTGTATCAATATTGTAGATAAGCTTGTTCCGCATCTCCACCGACTTGCGGGTGCAGATCCCGAAAACGGCAACAGCTCCGAGCTCAACCGTGTCCTGCTGTTTGTAACGGCAATTGCAATTCATAATCTTCCCGAAGGCATTGCTGCAGGTGTCGGTTTCGGTTCAGGTGACGTGTCCGGTGCGATTATGATTGCGGGCGGTATAGCGTTGCAGAATATTCCTGAGGGTATGGTCATTATCGGTCCCATGCTGTCGGCAGGAGTGTCACCAAAAAGGACATTTGTGTGCGCACTCGCAACAGGGCTTATCGAAGTAGTCGGAACATTGCTCGGCTACTTTGCGGTAAGTGTTGCTTCGGTGATTCTTCCGTTTGCCCTTGCTTTTGCGGGTGGCACAATGCTTTATGTTGTCAGCGACGAAATGATTCCCGAAACTCACGCACACGGTAATGAAAGAGGAGCAACCTATGCACTTCTCGCAGGTTTCTGTCTGATGCTTGTGACAGACGTTCTTCTCGGATAATATATAAATATTACATCTATATAACGGGCAGTTTTCTGCCCGTTGCATTTTTAGCTAAATAACGAAACACACGGCGAGGTTGACAACAACTCAAAAAACTTTTAAAAAAGGTGTTGACAAAGCTGTAAGGATTTGATATTATAGTCGAGCACTCCGCAAGAGAGCGGGTGCGGGAAGCACCTTGAAAATTAAACAACGATTGAAGAAAAACCCTTGAAGATTAATTTGAGTATGTACTTCAAGTA
>JAZNRG010000034.1:0-14941 GCA_045590575.1 Acutalibacteraceae bacterium
GAAGCCGTCCTTGCCAAGGCAGTGAAGATCACCGAAGAAGGACTGCTTGTGGCCTGTGAACGGGAACACGCCTACGGGTACGGGGATACCGACGTTAACGCCGACCATACCGCCGTCTGTTCTCTTTGCGAATTCACGTGCATAGTAACCGCTCTGGGTAAAGATAACGGAGCCGTTTGCGAAGGGGTTAGCATTCATAACTGCAAGACCCTCTTCGAAATCCTTGACTCTCTTTACGCAGAGAACGGGACCGAAGATTTCTCTCTGACCGACTGTCATATCCTCTGTAACGTGGTCAAAGATTGTGGGGCCAACGTAGAAGCCGTTTTCGTAGCCGGGAACAACGAGATTTCTGCCGTCGAGCACAAGCTCTGCGCCTTCTTCGATGCCTTTTTCAATCCACTTGAGAATTGACTGTCTGTGAGCTTCGGTAACAACGGGACCGAGGGTTGATTCCTTATCGTAAGCAGGGCCGAGTTTAAGCTCCTGAGCAAACTTCTTAAGATAGCCGACGAGTTCATCAGCAATGCTTTCCTGAGCAACGATAACGGGAAGAGCCATGCAGCGTTCGCCTGCGCAGCCGAATGATGAGTTGATGATGCCTCTTGCGCTTCTTTCGAGAGCGGCATCTTCAAGAACGAGTGCGTGGTTCTTTGCTTCGCAGAGAGCCTGAACTCTCTTGCCGTTTGCGGCCGCTCTTGAATAGATATGAAGACCTACGCTTGTTGAACCGACGAAGGTGATGCCCTTTATATCGGGATGATCCATAAAGATTTCCGCTTCGTTTCTGGAGCAGGTAACGATATTGATAACGCCGTCGGGAAGTCCTGCTTCCTGCCAGAGCTCTGCAAGACGCATGCAGGTCATCGGAGTCATTGATGCTGCCTTGAGAACGATTGTGTTACCGCAGACAATGCAGAGGGGTGACATCCAGCCCATGGGAATCATACCGGGGAAATTGAAAGGAACGATGCCTGCAAAAACGCCTACGGGCTCTCTGTAAAGGGTTGTATCGTAGCCTGATGAAGTATCTCTCATGCTTTCGCCCATAAGGAGTGAGGGTGCGGAGCAAGCAAGCTCAACGGGTTCCTTTACCTTGAGAATATCGCCTTTTGCTTCGCTCCATACTTTACCGTGCTCTCTTGCGCAGATTTCGGTGAGCTCGTCCATATGCTGCTCGAGGAGTTCACGGAATTTGAAAACAATCTGAACTCTCTTCATAACGGGAGTATCAGACCAGCTCTTGAATGCCTCTTTAGCGCAGGCAATAGCTTCATTTACTTCGTCTTTTGTGCAGCAGGGGGTCTGTGCGATAACCTCGCCCGTGCTGGGATTATAAACATCCATATATTTTTCGCAGGAGGATTCAAGCCACTTGCCGCCTGCAAAATATTTGAGTTTCTGAACTGCCAAAATAAACACTCCATTCATTTTAAACTATACAAAATTATTCTATTACTTTTATTATAATATGTCAATATAAAAGGTGCTGTTTACAAAACAAACAGCACCCGATTTTTAATAGATTAACCAGGAAATACCTTTGGAAAGTATTTTAAGGAAAAGATGGAAGTCGCCGAGTGCAATCCATGCCTTTGCCTCTGCGGGGGTAATGCCGATTGCATCCGCAAAATCCTTATGCTCGGCAGCGAGGTCATTGACTGTTACAACATCCGTGGTGAATTCAGCGGGATTCTCTTCATTGATTGTTATAACGCGGCTTCCTCTTACGAATTCATTGCCGTATGCATTGTGAGAAATACCGGGAGTGTTTATAATTTTGATGCCCTTGTGCTCAACTTCATAGGAGTTGGTATGGTCGTGACCTGCAAAAATTGCAAGCACATCGCCCGTTTCAACCATTGCATCAAATTCGCCGTGGTTGTAAACACCGGGTGAAGGGGGCTCAAAAAGATGACCGAGGAAGGTGTGGGTTTTCGGATTGAATACTGAGTATCTGTCGCCCGCATATGTTTCGGTAAGGTAGGGTATGTCTATGTATGCAGTCGGGAACATGACGTCATCGATTTCTTTTACAACCATATGCTGGAATGCCATCGAAGGCACATCGTGACCCTGCGACTTCTTAAGCTTTGCGTAAGTGCTCTTATACCAGTCAACCTGGTCTTTTCTTACGGAATCATAGCCGAGTCTGTTGCCGTTTTCATCGTAAACATATGTGCCTGTATCAAACATCCACACATTGAATGCGATGTTATTTGTGCCTTTCGAAGAATAAACGGGCAGGTTGTGAACTGCAGTTCCGCTCATTGTGGGCACAGCATCATAGGCAAGGCAGTATTTGCCGCCGTGTTTCTGATACATTTTAAGAAGATTTTCTTTGTCAACGCCCTGCTCATCGTCGTGGTTGCCGAAAACGAGGGTAAAATAAACCTTCTTTTCAACGAAGGGAGCAACAAGCTCTGCTATTGCATCCTCTTTGGTTTCTTTTGATGCAACGGTATTGTCGCCGCCGAGAATAACAAGATCGGGCTCATAAATATCGAGCATATAATTGATATATGTGATTGTTTTTTCTTTTGCGGGATAACCGTCCTGAGCATCGCAAAGATGAAGAATTACGAATTCGCCGTTTTCGTCAAAACGGAGCACGTCGTTTTTTGCTGCATAAACAGGCGCAAGTGTTCCGAGAACAAGGCAAACAGCAAGGATTAAGGATAAAATAACTTTTTTCATACTGTTCCTCCGAATAGTTAGTGTAGATAAATTATAGTAAAAACAGAAAGAAAAGTCAAATCAAAAGGCGAAATGAATAAAGAAAAGTATTAAGCGGTTATAATATCCATACAATATTAATATAAATTTTGCATTGACAACGAAAAAGTTTTTTGATATAATTTTTGGCAAGCGAAGACCCGTCTTTCAGGGAAAGTCTGCAAGAGATGGCGCATCATGGGCTGAAAGTGCGCTTCAGATGAGTAGTAAGAACGGCAACACTTTGCCCGGTATACCCACATTTTAATAAAAGAGCGGATACTCAGAAGTATCAATAACGGGTGGCACCGCGGGTTAAATTACTCGTCCCGAGAATTATGATGAATAATTCTCGGGATTTTTTATTTTTAAAAGCATAGATTAAGTTACAGAGAAACCATGTAATGGAGGAATAATATTATGTACAGAACTCACCGTTGCAATGAAATCAGAGAGTCGCATATCGGTCAGGTTATCGAGCTTGCAGGCTGGGTAGACGTTATCCGTGACCACGGCGGCGTTCTCTTTGTTGACCTTCGTGACGAAACAGGCGTAACGCAGGTTGTTGTTCACGATGAAACTCTTCTCAAGGGCGTCGGTAAGGAAACCGTTATTTCAGCTCACGGCACGGTTACAAAACGTGACGAAAACACCGTTAATCCCAAAATCGACACAGGTCTTGTTGAGCTTGTTGCAGATACCCTCAAGGTTCTCGGCACCTGCACAAGAGAGCTTCCCTTTGAAATCGGCTCAAACGACACAAACGAAAATATCCGTCTTAAGCACAGATTTCTTGACCTGAGAAATCCTGCGCTTCATAATAATATTATTCTCCGCTCAAAGGTTATCGGCCATATGAGAAAGCTTATGGAGGAGAGGGGCTTCCTCGATATCCAGACTCCCATCCTCACAGCTTCTTCACCCGAAGGCGCAAGAGACTTTCTCGTTCCCAGCCGTAAGCATCCGGGCAAATTCTATGCACTTCCCCAGGCACCCCAGCAGTTCAAGCAGGTTCTTATGGTATCGGGCTTTGATAAGTATTATCAGATTGCTCCCTGCTTCAGAGATGAGGATGCCCGTGCAGACCGTTCACCCGGCGAATTCTATCAGCTTGACTTTGAAATGGCTTTCTCAACTCAGGAAGAAGTTCTTGAGGTCTGCGAAAGCGTTGTAAGCGATATTTTCAGAACCTTCTCGGATAAGAAGGTTCCCGAATCACCCTTCAGACGCATTCCCTATGCAGAATCAATGGCGAAATACGGCTCCGATAAGCCCGACCTTCGCAATCCCCTCATCATCTGCGACCTTACCGATATGTTCAAGAGGGTTCAGTTCAAGCCCTTTATGAACAAATATGTAAGAGCAATCGTTGCCCCTTGCAAGAATGAAAGATGGTTCTTCGATAAGTCACTTGCATTTGCCACAAAGCAGGCAAAGATGGCGGGTCTTGCACATATCACTCTTCTTGATGCGGCTAACTGCGGTTTCAAGGATGACCCCATCAGCAAGGTTATGACCGAGGAAGAAAAGAGAGAAATCGTTGAGCTTACCGGCGTTAAGGAAGGCGAAACAATCTTCTTCATCTGCGACGGCATTTCGGATGTTGCGGATAAGAACGCAGGTGTTGTACGTAACTGGCTCGGCGAAGAGCTCGGACTCATCAACAAGGATTCATTTGAATTCTGCTTCGTTGTTGACTTCCCGATGTACGAAAGAGACGAAACAACAGATAAGATTATCTTTACCCATAACCCCTTCTCAATGCCTCAGGGCGGTCTTGAAGCTCTTGAAAATATGGATCCCTGCGAAATCCTTGCTTATCAGTACGACCTTGTATGTAATGGTATCGAGCTTGCTTCGGGCGCAGTAAGAAACCACAGCCCTGAGATTATGAGAAAAGCCTTTGAAATCGCAGGCTACAGCGAGGACGAGGTTGAAAAGAGATTCAGCGCACTTTACAATGCATTCCAGTTTGGTGCTCCTCCCCATGCAGGTATGGCACCCGGTGTTGACAGAATCGTTATGCTTCTTGCAGACACAGAAACAATCCGTGATGTTATCGCATTCCCGCTTGACGGTACTGCTCAGGATCAGATGCTCGGAGCTCCCGGCGTTGTTACCGAGCTTCAGCTCTTTGAAGCAAACGTTGCAATCAGAGGCAAGGGCGGCGCAGTTGAAGTTTCGGGCAGCGAAGGCGATGATTCAGCATTCACAGCTACCGTTAACTCCGCAAAGGGCGGCGTTATGACCAAAGAAAAGTGGTTCAAGGAGCTTGAAAGCGTAAACGAACTCAGCTTTGCAGACGATGAAAAGAAAGCAATGCAGAAGATTCTTGACACCATGGGAAAAAATGAGGCAGAGCTTGAAAAGACAGCAACAGACGATGTAGAGGCTATGGTATATGTTATGCCCATGACCAATGTTCTTCGTAACGACGGCAGGAATCAGCCCTTTGCCCGCAAAGACCTGCTCGAAGGCGCTCCTCAGAGCACAGATGACAGCTGGCAGGTTCCCAGACTTGTAAAGTGAGGTGCAGATAAATGATTTATATTAACGAGATAAATGCGGCAGGTAAAATTGCCATAGATGATACAATCCTTGTAAAAGGTGTTCCCGCAACCGCAGGTTCAAAAATGCTTGAGAATTTCAAACCTCTTTTCAGCGCAGAAGCTGTTGAAAGACTTGAAAAGGCAGGCTACGAAGTTTCAGGCAAAACCAACGTTGGCGAATTCGGTCTTGACCTTCTCGGCGAAACATCATATTTCGCTCCCGAAACCGAAAACGGCAATCTTGTCGGTGCTGCGGCAGCTCTTGTTGCATCGGGCAAGGTAAAGGCAGCTCTTAACGTTGACCTCAACGGCGCACCCAGACGTGCTGCTGCAGTTTCGGGCGTTGATTTTATCAAGCCTACTTACGGCACGGTTTCACGCTACGGTATCATTGCTTGCGCTTGCTCGGGTGAGCAGATCGGCGTAACAGCTGCAAATGCAGAGGATGCAAAAGAAATTCTTTCGGTTATCGCAGGTCACGATTCAAAGGACGGCACAAGCCTTCCCGCCGAAAAATACGAATACTCAACAAACGAAGATGTTGCTTCAATGAAAATCTGCATCGTTAAAGAACTCTATGATTCCGCAAGTGCAGAAGTTAAGGCAAACATCGATGCATATGCAGAAAGCCTTAAGAAAATCGGTGCAAGCGTTGAAGTGATTTCTCTCGATATTGTTTCACAGGCACAGACTGCATGGCAGATTCTTATGGCGGCCGAAACCACCAACAATCTTTCAAGATTCGACGGTGTTAAGTACGGCTACAGAACTCCCGAATATAAAAATATTGATGAACTCTATGTAAAGAGCCGTTCCGAAGCAATGGGCTTCCTTGCAAAGGCAACAATCATTTACGGTTCAGATGTTCTTGCAAAGGCAAAGTATGAGAAGTGCTACGATAAGTCGCTCCGTATCCGCCGTATCGTTTGCGATAAGGTAAGAGAAGTTCTTGCAAAATACGATGCAATTCTTGCTCCTGCTTGCTCGCAGGTAAGCTACAAGCCCTACGATGTTCTCGAAGCATTCTCAAAGGTTTACGAAGAAAGCCTTTATACAGCAATTCCCTCAATTACAGGTATGCCCGCAATGGTAACAAAGGGCGTTCAGCTTATCGCTGATTCATACAAAGAGAGTATTCTTCTCAGCATCGCAAAAAGTGTGGAGGTGTAAATAATGAAATACGAACTTGTTATAGGTTTGGAAACTCACGTTGAACTTTCCACCGATTCAAAACTTTTCTGTTCCTGCGGCGGTCATTCAAGCCCCAAGGAGCCTAACGATTGCGTATGCCCTGCCTGCAGCGGTATGCCCGGTATGCTTCCCGTAACCAACAAGCACGCAATCGAGCTTGCGGTTAAGGCAGGTTTTATGCTCAACTGCAAAATCAATCAGTACACAACCTTCGATAAGAAGAGCTATTATTATCCTGACCTTCCCTGCGCTTACCAGATTACACAGTGGTTCCACCCCATTTGCGTTGACGGCAGTGTTCAGATAGGCGAAAGAACAATCGGCATCAAGCAGATTCATGTTGAAGAGGACGCAGGCAAGCTCGTTCACGATGAAGCAACCAACACTTCATTTGTTGACTATAACAGAACAAGCGTGCCCCTTATAGAAATCGTAAGCAAACCTGATTTCCGTTCATCCGAAGAAGTTATCACTTATCTCAAAAATCTCAAATCAAGCCTTCAGTTTGCAGGTATTTCAGAATGCGAAGAGGGTGCTATGAGATGCGATGTTAATATTTCCGTCCGTCCCGAAGGCTCGGAAGAATTCGGCGTTCGTTCCGAAATCAAGAATATGAGCTCACTTTCCGAAATAAAGGATGCAATTGAATTCGAAAAGGTACGCCATATTGACGCAATCGAACGCCATACAGAAATGCTCGTTCAGGAAACCCGACGTTGGGATGATGTTAAGAGACGCACATTCCCGATGAGAAATAAGGAAACTGCGGCAGATTACCGCTATTTCCCCGATCCCAACCTTATGCCAATCGTTATTGACGATGAATGGCTTGCAGAAATCAAGGCAAGTATGCCCGCAACCGCAGACGAGAAAACTTCTCTCTACGAATCAATGGGTATTGCAACAAAGGAAGCATCTGTTCTTTCATCCGACAGAAAACTCTCCGATATGTTTGACACTCTTGTTGCAATGGGCAGAAGTCCCAAAACAGTTGCAAGCTGGATTCTCACCGAATGTATGGGTCAGATGAAGCGCCTTGAGCTTGCTTCACTTGATATTGATGCATCAAAGCTTGGCAGAATCATCGAGCTTGTTGAAAGCGGTGAAATCACCCGTGCGGCAGGCAAGAAGGTTCTTTCCGCAGTATTCGAAAACGACGTTGATGTTGATAAGTATTGCGAAGAAAACAAGCTCAACGCAAAGGTAGACGAAGGCTTTATTCTTGAAACAGTCCGCAAGGTAATCGCAGAAAACGAAAAGGTTGTTGCTGACTACAAGGGCGGCAAGGTTAAGGCTCTGCAGTCACTCTTCGGCAGCGTTATGAAGGAGCTTCGAGGCACGGGTTCACCCGATGTTATCAGAGCAATGCTCGAAAAAGAACTTAACAATTAAGCAATAACAAAAACCACCGGTTCACCGGTGGTTTTTTGTATATCCGATATAATACGGCAAACAATAATTTCAAATAATGTTGAGGTGATTTTATGTCTGTAAGACAGGGCAGATATACTTTGATGCTGCCGTCACAACCGGGAATTCTCGGTTATGCGTCGGTGGTCGGCAAAAAAGAGGGGGAAGGTCCTCTCGGAGAAAAGTTTGATTATATTTATGAGGATGCAACGGCGGGCGAGAAATCGTGGGAAAAGGCGGAAAGCATTTTCCATAAGGATGCGGTTTCGAGGGCAATTTCAAAGGCGGGCATTTCCCCGAAGGATGCGGATGCAATATTTGCAGGTGATTTGCTCAATCAGTGTATGGGCACAACCTTTGGTATCCGTGAGCTTGATATTCCGTTTGTAGGGATGTACGGTGCGTGTTCAACGATGGCGCTTTCTCTTGCGGCTGCGGCTTTGTGCGTGGACAGCCAAATTTGTGAAACCGCCGTTGCGTCAACTTCATCGCATTTCTGCTCGGCAGAAAAGCAATTCAGAATGCCGCTTGAATACGGCGGTCAGCGTACCCCAACCGCCCAATGGACAGCAACTGCGGCAGGTGCGGCAGTTGTTTCACAAAACGAGTGCAGAGCAAGAATTGAAAAAGTTATAATCGGCAGAATTCAGGACTACGGTATCAAAGACCCGAACAATATGGGGGCGGCAATGGCACCCGTTGATGTTAAAATAACACCATACCCGATACGTGTTGATATATAAGGCGCACAGATGTCATACAAAATCTGAAAACGGGAGGTAACTCACCGTGTCGGGTAAATCAAAAAGCAAACCTCCAGTTGAGCCGGAGGTTTAATTAAGTCATAATTGTATTTCAAATTTGCACGTCTGTTAAATATCATCAAGCTAATAGAAACTGCTATGCTAATTAATAAGATGCTTTTGTATGAGTTCAATGATTTCATGATCTTGCTGAATATCAAATTTTCTTGCAAACCAAAAGGAAGAATCACGAAGTTTATCAAATTCATTTACCGTAAAAACATAAGGATGACCTGTAAAGGGTTTGTCTTTATCCGAAAAATACGCCCATGTTTTACAGGTTTGTTCTACTTGGTCAACGGGGTTTATGTGAACATCATTTTTAAATGGAGAACGCATAATCATAGTCTGAAAAAATGTTTCTTCGGGAGTACGGGCTTTCAAAAGACAGTTAACTATTTTCGATGAATTTGTATATTCATCATAAATAAAATCGATGGCGGTGTCGGGTAAAATCCACCAGGCAGAACCACCATATAAACTAACACCAAGCTTTGTCAGTTTGTCATATGAGGTTTGTTTTAACAATTCAAAGCAGTTTTGTAATTTCTTTGTAGCTATGTTTAATATTTTTCTAATATGATTTTCAGGATCCAATTTACTTAAAGTAGATTTTCTAAATTTAAACAACCACGGTGTACTTTGGAATTTTGGACAAATCCAATTTCTTGTGTCATAGGGTGTACAATCAATGTGTGGGGTGGGATAGTTTTCCAACAAGTTTTTGTTGATTTCCATTACTGGTTTTATTGGAAAGTCTTGTCCACTAAGTAAACAATAGTTTTTATATGATAAATTTTTCTTTTTGATATGCGAAAGCATTATAAAAACAATATCTACAAGAGTACGGGTGTCTAAAACACCATGTATTCTTTCTTCAGTGACATAAAAATTTGGAATGTCTTTTGTTGCATTTATAAATGATATATATTTATCGTCGTTGACAGATGAATCCACATGAACAACTACGTCGGAATCCTCAGTAAGCATTGTTTTGGCTAACAATAAAACTTGATCTAAGTTTTTATGACACATAATCATATACAAATTTTTATTCATAATCATTATCTCCTTTCAGTAGAAATTATGTTTTACCTATTTAATATTATCAAAAGGATGAGATGTTGTTAAAAGGATTCATTGTGTAGCAGGTGATACTTTCGTCAAAATATATAATAGCTTAGTCGGTATGTTATCAATATATAAATATGGTCAGAACATAATTCGGTTTCGATTATTTCTGTTCATTTTTGTCGTCATAATTGTTTTAATACACAATTAATAATGCTTTTATCAATCAGTTGAGACTTTCAAATATTTATGTTTCGAACAAGAAGTAGTATAAATGTTTTTTTTGCGAAAAAGTTAATATCTAAGTTGAGTGCATGGCAAATATTTTCTGTTACGTTCTTCCAGAAAATATGTCGTGCTCAAATTTTGTTTATATACCCTTAATTTTCTTTATAAAATCAGGGGTGTTTTTATATCTCTTTGAGTAATCCTTCAAATATTTCTCATGATTATCTGCAGAGTAATAACGTACTCTGCGAATCGCTTCTTTGGGTTCCTGATCAAATATTTCAAGCAGATATTTTTCGAGTCTGTCATACAGCTCAACAAGATAGTTGCGGTCATTCAGCGGATTCTGCATAAGCATTTCGATATATGCATTATCGTTTGAATCAAGATATTTTACTTCTTCAAGAGTCTTGTTCAAATCTGCTTCTGATTTACACCATACAAAAGCATCGGTGTTGAAATAATCGTCGATTTTCGGGTTACCGAAATAAACGGGAATGGAATGCTGCATAAACGGCGAAACGATTTTTTCGGTAACAAATCCGGGATACGCTATGCTGTCACCGGCAATGGTGAATTTTGATGCGGTAAGATATTCGTCCTTTTCTGCCCAAGAGCATCGTTTTTTGCTGTTATTTGTATTGTTTAGATAGCTTCCCGGAGACACAACTCTTTTATATTCATTCAAGGTCTCGAATAGCTTTTCTCTCATACCGTGGGAAGATTGGTGGCCATAAACGAAATTACAGAAATATTTTTTCGCTTCGCAGATTTCTTTAGCCCTTTCGTATGTAAGTGTTTCGGGCACCCAGGGTTTTGCATCATCGAAATAAAATGCAAACGGCAAACGGAAATATCTGTCACCGAAATCCATATAATCAAAACCGATGCAGTAATCAAAAACCGTAAAATCGGGTGACATATTCTCACCCATAAAGATGATTCTTGCACAGTTGTACTTCATATATTCAAAAGCCGATCCGCGATTTGAGCAGATAACGAAATCGGGGTTATCTGATATCTCAACCTTGAATTTCTTTGAGAGAATCCGAGTGAACAGATTATCATCTTTTTTGAAGCTTCCCCAGAAGCCCACGAAATCAATTTTAACGGTTTTCATATAATCACCTGTTTCTTTTTTACATCGGCAGATATTCTTCAAAAATCAGTTCTCTGATTTTTTCGAGGTCGGGGACGAGGACTGCCATTCCCCTTACGGTTGCGTTTTTATATGTTCCCTCTGCAGGGATACTATAGCTTTGAGTTTTAATCTCCGACAGAGAGGATGCCAGGGTTAATGCAAATGTCATTATTTCGTCATCTGTCATATCTGTTGACATCATAGGGAGAATTTCGCTGAATAAGCCCGCAAGTTCCATAAGCTGATAGCTTTTTACTTTTTCGAAAACGGCGTTCAGAATGTTACGCTGTCTGCTCGTTCTCTGAAAATCGCTGTCAATCTTTCTGATTCTTGCGTATGTAAGTGCTTGTTTACCGTTAAGATTACATATTCCTTGTGAAGCACCGTCACCGACTATTTCAGCTTCTTCGGCGGTAAGTTCAATTTCAACACCGCCTACGGTGTCTATAATTTTTTCAAAGCCTTCAAAATCGGATTCGAGGCATCCGTCAACGGTAATACCGAAGTTCAGCTCAAGAGTTTCTTTGAGAAGCTCAAATCCTCCGTAAGCATAAGCAGCGTTGAGTCTGTTATCCTCATATCCCGGAATGCGTACATAAAGGTCACGCAGGAATGAAATCATCGAAAGTTCATTTGTTGCGGGATTAAAGCTGCAAAGAATCATCGCGTCCGATCGCTGACGGTCTTCGCCTTCACGTCTGTCCTGTCCGACGAGAAGAATATTCAGAAGGTTGTCATTATTTACGGGTTCAAAGTCCTCAAAATCGAGAACTGCTTCCGTTGTTTCGGGAACAGCCGAAGTCTGTGTTCCGGAATACGGCTCATCGCTTTGTGTCGGACTGAAAAGATGAATTCCTGCAATTGCGGCGAAAACAAAAATCACAACTGCACCGATTATCAATAATGCTTTTTTCATATATAACACCGTTTGTGAGTTATTTCTCTGCACCGCCGAAAAGATTGAGATTTGAATAAATATCAATTCTTTCCGAGGCTTCCTTGGCGACCTTTTGGGGACGGATTTTCGGGCGTTTACCGAGAATTGAGCGGATTATATATCTTCCGCCGAAGAAAATCCAGCCGAACGGCAAAAGAATTTTAAACTTTCTTGCCGCTTTCCAGTGTTTATAAACAATGCTGTTGGCAGAGATGAAAAACTGCCTGAGCATAGAGGTTTCTTCTTCGTTTTTGCTTGAAATCAACAGGCTTTCGTGACTTCTGTCAGCGTGTTTCTGACCGAAGTTTCCGCCGATTATGATATCAATAAGAATATAGTCTGCAAGTTTTTTATCTACATTCTTTGAGAATGCCATACCCGGCAGACCGAGATACTTGCAGGAGATAAATGTCATTGTTTTTGCGAACTCCCAGAGCCCGATATCCTTAAGTGTTTTTTCAAACATTTCAAGGAATTTCTCTTCGCCGATTTTATGGAGAAACACTGCCCAGTCACAGAGATGGCGGAGTCCGAGGCCGTCACCCGTGAGGTGATGGCACATATGAAGAAGGATAATAAGTCCGTGATGGAAGGTTGAAGGCACTGTCAATTCACCGAGCTCGGTGCTGACCGTTTCGCTTTTTTCGAGAAGATCCGAAAGATATTTTCTTACCTTAACTCCCGCCTTGCCGTGGGGAATGCCCGAAGGCTGAAAGTGCATTTCGCATCGGCACACTTTGCCGAGATAGATATCGTGTACATCGTGACTTTTGCCCGTTGCCTCATATTTGTTTTTTGTGAGAACTTCGTTTGCTTTTTCGAAATCATCCGTATCAACAAGGAAATCAACGTCACCCATTGAACGCATAAGAGGGTCGGGATAATAGAGCGCAGATGAAAAGCCTTTAAGAATAGTGCAGGGAATACCTGCATTTTTCATAATACTGCAGATGCGGATGTGCTCAAAATCAACTTTTGCATTACCTGCAAGGGTCTTACTGAGTTTTTTTCTTATATACTCGCACTTGTCACTTTTGAGAATATCTTCATTTGAGTTATGGAATGCCATAAGAGTAACGGCTTGAGCGTATGCTTCGCACCAGACCGCATTCAGATTTTCCTCGGTGAGGTTAACCCTGCGCCCTGCGTTAAACAGATTGTTTGCAAGAATATCAAGCAAAATCTTTTCGTGTTCTCTTAACTTGGCATTTTTAATACTCATAAATCACACAACTTCAAAAAATGTATCGGGTTTATTGGGATCAAATTGTTCGTTTGCCCACATCAAAGTAACGAGGTTTTCCGTTTCGGAAAGGTTGATGATATTGTGGGTAAAGCCCGGAAGCATATGTACAGCCTCGGGTTTATCGCCCGAAACACGGAATTCAAGCACCTTATCCGTGCCGATTTCTCTTTGCTGAATGAGCGCCGTGCCCGAAACAACAATAAAAAATTCCCACTTTGTATTGTGCCAGTGCTGACCCTTGGTTATTCCTGGGTTGCTGACATTAACCGAAAACTGACCGCAGTTTGCAGTCTTTAATATTTCGGTGAAACTTCCTCTGGCATCGCTGTTCATTTTAAGGGGAATACTTACCTTTTCTTCGGGAAGGTAGGAAAGATAGGTTGAATAAAGTTTCTTTGCAAATGAATTAAACGGAATTTCGGGCATAACGAGAGTCTGACTCTGTGCCTTGAAACTGTTGAGAAGTTCAACGATTTCACCGAGGGTTACCTTGTGTGTAACGGGAAATCCGCAGAACCTATCATTCTTTGTTTCTTTGCCTTCAAGGGCGTTCAGCATTTCGTCAACGAAATCGTCGATATAGAGAAGCTCAAGCTCTACGGAAGGGTCATTGACGGTTATGGGCAAATCCTTTGCAATGTTGTTGCAGAAGGTGGCAACGGCTGAGTTGTAGTTGGGTCTGCACCATTTGCCGAAAAGGTTGGGCAGGCGGTAAACGAGAGCCTTTGCACCTGTTTCTTTTTCATAATCAAAGAGCATATACTCCGCTTCGAGCTTGCTTTTGCCGTATTCCGAGCCTGCAAATCTGCCTTCGAGAGTTGCCTGTACCGATGACGAAAGCATAACGGGAGCTTTATTCCCTGCTGATTTCAGTTCATCAAGAACAGTGCCGAGAATGCCGTAATTTCCAGAGAATTCGCTTGCTTCCTTGGGCCTGTTGATACCTGCAAGGTGGAAAACGAAATCTGCCTTTGAGCAGTATTCACGCAGTTCTTCTGCAGTTGAATCAATGTCATACTCAAAGATTTCATCAATCTGAATTTCGGGTCTTGTTTTGTTTTTACCGTCTTTTATAGTGTAAAGATTTACGACGAGATTTCTGCCTGCAAATCCTTTTGCACCTGTGATAAGAATGTTCATTTAAAACTTTCTCCAAACCATTTTATTGACTATTCCCGTATAGCTCTGAATGAGTCTTACGATTTTATCGGAAACGTTTTTGTCTGTGTAGTCGGGAACGGGAATTGCGGAATCTTTGTCGCAAGCGAGCTCAACAGCGGTTTCAACTGCCTGGAGCAGACCGTTTTCATCAATGCCTGCAAGCACAAAACAACCCTTGTCAAGTGCTTCGGGACGTTCAGTTGATGTTCTTATGCAGACTGCGGGGAAGGGTCTTCCGATGCTTAAGTAAAAACTGCTCTCTTCGGGCAGAGTACCGCTGTCCGAAACAACGGCGAAAGCACCCATCTGAAGTCGGTTATAGTCCAAGAAACCGAGTGGTTCGTGCATAATAATTCTCTTGTCAAGCACGATGTCGGAGTTTTCAAGTCTTTTTCTTGAACGGGGATGGCATGAGTAGAGAATGGGTATATCGTATTTTTCCGGAAGTTTCGTTAATGCGTTAAACAGCGAGCGGAAGTTCTTTTCGGT
>JAZNRG010000035.1:0-28297 GCA_045590575.1 Acutalibacteraceae bacterium
ATCTGCGATGCAGTCAGCGTTTGCACATACAACGCAACTCACGCTGAATGTACCATCTATGCACTTGAGCACGGCGTAAGCGTTCTTCTTGTAAAGCCTATGTGCGATACTCTTGAAGAAGCAGTTGCAATATGCAAAGCAGACAAGGCAAGCAAGGGTGTTCTCTCAATCGGCTTCCAGCCCAGATTTGACGAGAATATGAAAATGCTCAAGAAGGTTGTTCAGAGCGGCGAACTCGGCAAGATTTACTATATCCAGACAGGCGGCGGCAGAAGGAGCGGTATTCCCACTCCCTTCGGCACATCATTCATTCAGCAGGATACAGCAGGTATCGGTGCTCTCGGTGATATCGGCTGCTACTCACTCGATATGGTTCTCAACTCAATCGGTTATCCCAAGCCCCTCACCGTTTCGGGTTACAAGTCAGACTTCTTCGGCAAGAGCCCCGACTACGAGCATCACGATGTTTTCGGCGTTGATGACTTTGCTGCAGGCTTTATCCGTCTTGAAGGCGGCATCATGCGCGGCTTCAGAATTGCATGGGCAATGAACCTCGACACACCGGGTGACACCATTATTATGGGTACAAAGGGTTCGGTAAGAGTTCCCTCAACAGAATGCTGGAACGGCAGCATCGGCGGTCCCCTTGTTATCTACCACGAAATCGCAGGCGAGCAGATCGAAACACACATTCCCATGAAGCACAACGATGTTGACTGCTTCGACATCAAGATCCGCTCCTTCATCGACGCAGTTAAGGAAGGCGGCGAGCCTCCCGTTCCCTCAAGCCAGATTCTTTACAACCAGGCTATCATCGACGGCATTTCCCGTTCAGCAGAGCTTGGCAGAGAAATCGAGCTTGAAATCCCTGAAATCTGATTATAAATATTTACAGAGCCGTCCGAGCAATCGGGCGGCTCTTGATTTTTTGCCGTTTTTGTGCTATTATTATAATGTAATACTACTCGCACAAGGAGGATTTAATATGTGGCCCAACTGTGACTGCAATTTTTTTATAAAGCTTTTCAGCGCAATCGTTCTTTCGTTTGCTGTTGTTGTTAACGGCTTCGGAAATCTCATCGGCGTAGGCGACTTAATCGAAACAACGGTTCATTCCTGCCTCGTTACGGAAGAATCAACAACCGTTACGGAAACAGAAACAACAAGCATTTTCATTCCTTCAACCGATGTCACAACAAAGAAAGAAACAACAACCGAATCCACAACCGTAACAACCACCGCAACAACTACTACCACTACAACAAAACCGACCACAACAACCACAACCAAACCTTTAACGACCGTAACAACCAATCCGATCGTCACTACTCCCGATGAAAATACGCTTGCTGCTCTTTACGGAAGCAATTTCAACTATACCTTCACTGAAATTGAAACCGTCGCAGACGGCGGCTACGTTGCCTGCGGCACAAAAAACAACGGTTTGTTCACAACCTCATTCCTTGTTAAATACGATAAGAATGCCAAGGTTGTTTGGGAAAAGGAAATCACTGCAGGCTCCGATTTTGTTAACTTCAATGACCTTGCAGTTCTCGGAAACGGTAACATCGTCGTTGCGGGGCACCACACAATCCAGACCGAAACCGAAGCCAAAGGCAGAGCCGAAGCCTTCGTCTATATATTCTCTCATGAAGACGGTGCTCAGCTCAGCTTTAAAACATTTGGCGATAAAGGCGAAGACATCTTCTTCTCCGTTGCACCAACGGAAAACAACGGCTTTATTGTCTGCGGTAAGAGCGACTCAACACAGGGCGATTTTCTTGCAGATGCAAACGGCAGCGCAATAATCGTCAATTTTGATTCGGAATGCAATCCCATTTGGAAAAAATATCTCAAGGGTTCAAAGAGCGCTTCGGCAGAAAATATCGTGACCGATAAATACGGCAATATTTTCGTTGCCGTTCTCACATCTTCAACCGACGGCGACTTTGCTTCGTTTGAAAATCTCAAGGGAGGCTATATCGATTCCGTTATCATAAAATATGATAAGAACGGCAATTTTCTCTGGAATTATGTTGTTGCAACCTCGGGCAGAGACAACTTCACCGCAATCGTTCCCGACGGCACCGGCGGATGCGTTATCGGCGGATATTATGAACTCATCAACGCAATCACAACCGACGGCACTCTTGCGGGGCTTCACAATTGCGGCGGCATTGATGCGGTTGTTATCAGTGTAACCTCCTCCGGTGCGGCAAGCTGGACAAAATCCGTTGCAGGCTTCTGCGATGACTATATCACCGATATCTCAAAATCCTCAAAGGGATATGTTGTTTCGGGTTATTCAAATTCAAACAACAGAGATTTCGCATCAATCGGCAACCTTGGTGAACACGACGGTTTCGTCTGTGTTATCAGTACAACCGGAAAGCAAACCGCAATTTATTCTCAGGCAGGCTCTCTCGATGACGGCGCACTCTGCGTTGCCGCACGAACAAACAATGCAAGATTTATGGTTGCGGGCAGAACAAAATCATCCGACGGCAACTTCGGCGCAAACACCAATGACAGCAAGTATTACACGGGATATGTTGCTCCGTATATTATAAAGTAAAATAATAAGACCGCAGTACAAATCACTGCGGTCTTTGTTTTATCCCAAATCGGGTTCATCATCAAGCAGACATACGGGATTTTCAAATCCTTCAAGTTCAAGCACAACAATTTCGTTTTTGCCTTCTCTGAGGAAGGGTGCGGGAATATATGCAGACCTCTGAGGTCCGACCTCCCAATGCCTTGAAAGAACTCTGTTGTTAACAATTATAATGCCCTTTTTGAATGAGGGAAGTTTTATAAATGTATCGTTGCGTTCGTCGATGTCAAACTCTGCCCTGAGGAAAACGGGAGTGCCGTCAAAAGCAGCAACGCCTTCCTTAAAGTCAACACCCGAAATATCGGTGAGCGGAAGCGGATAGTTCTTCCAATGATAAACAAAGTTGTTACCGAAACCGATGCCCGTTGTGATGCCCTTTGCATCCTTGAGCTTTGCGCCGTAATTAACTCTTCCCATATTCTCAACAAGCACCGAAAGTTCAGCACCTTCTGCAGGAATTTCAACGGAATTCTTCGGCTCATTATCATTTCTGTACTGAATGCCGACAAACTTTCCGTCAAGATAGACATAGCCTCTGTCGTGAACATCCTGGAGGCGGATCTTCTGCTCATCTCTGGGTCCTCTTACGAATGCCTTGTAGAGCACGAAGCCGTAGCCCTGGTCGAGCTTTTCCATAGTAAGAGGCATAACGGATTCAACGGGAGTTGAAAGCGCATCAAGATTATCAAAAAGCTTTGCGGAGTGAGTAAACTTCACTTCGCCGTATTTTTTTGTAGGGATGGGCTCGGGAAGCTCAACATCGGGAATGGGAGCATATTTTGAAATAACTTCTCTGAACTTAAAATATTTTTCGGTGAGAGCTCCGTTTTCATTAACGGGAGCATCGTCGTCATAGCTTGAAACTGTAGGCTCATAGAAATCATAATCGTTTGCGCCGTTCATATAGCCGAAGTTAGTTCCGCCGTGGAACATATAAGCGGAAAGGCTTGCGCCCTCGGCAAGAATTTCATCCATTGCGTTTGCGGCATCCTGCGGGTTACGGCTGTGATGCTCTTCTGTCCAGTGGTCAAACCAGCCATTCCAGAATTCGGTGCACATAAGAGGACCGTCGGGCTGATATTCTCTCAGTCGTGCGAACTGCTCTTTTGCTCTTGAACCAAAGTTTGCGGTCTTATGAATTTCGGGAACGGTGCCTGCGGTAAGCATCTGATATTCCGCACCGTCGGAGGTAAAGAGGGGAACTTCGATTCCTCTGTCCTTAAGCCCCTTTGCAAGATATCGGATATATTCACTGTCGTCACCGTAGCTGCCGTATTCATTCTCAACTTGAACAAGAATAATGTTGCCGCCCCTTGTTATCTGGCGGGGTACAATTCTGGGCATAAAGTCATCAAAGAATCTGTCAACCGCAGCAATATAGTCCTTATCCATGCAGCGAAGAGCCATTGAATCATTCTTGAGAAGCCACCAAGGCAGACCGCCGAAATCCCATTCAGAGCAGATATACGGACCGGGACGCACGATGGCATAAAGTCCGAGTTCTGCAGCAATATCAAGAAATTTCTCAATATCAAGCATATCGGAATAATCGAAAACGCCCTCTTTGGGCTCGTGAAGATTCCAGGCAACGTAGGTTTCAACGGTATTGAATCCGCAAGCCTTGAGCTTGAGGAGTCTGTCGCGCCAGTATTCGGCAGGCACTCTGAAATAATGAATTGCGCCCGCAATTATTCTGAACGGCTCGCCATTAAGCTTGAAACCGTCTTTTTCGATAGCAAAATTCATAGCTTTTCTCCTTAATCAGGTAGTATTTCTCTTTCATAGGGAAATTCACTGAAAACCTCAAATTTCTTTGCTCTCATCCAGAGCGAGGGATTGACCTTCACGGTAAATCCGCAGCCATTGGGGGTTATCCACTCATGCATGGGGTATTCAGGAATGCCGAATGCGGCAAGAATTGCCATAATAACACCACCGTGGGTAACGATTGCTGCAGAGGTTGTGCCCGTTTTCATAAGACCCTCGGCTATCTTTTCGAAAGTGCCGAGCACTCTTTTTTCAAAATCTTCGTTGCTTTCGCCGAAGGGAGGCTCAACTCCCTTTTCGCCTGCAAGCCACTTGGGGAATACGGGGTGCTTTTCAAGCTCCTCTGCGGTTTTGTTTTCAAACTCGCCGAAGTTGTATTCGATTAAGCCCTCGATTGCGATGGGCTTGTTGTCGGGATAAAGGATTTTTGCGGTTTCGGTGCACCTCCTGAGAGGGCTTGTGAAAACCGCTTCAACAGAGGGATAAACAAGCTCATCCTTCATCTGAGCAAGCTGAGCTCTGCCTTCCCCGCTAATTTCAACGTTGGTATGACCGATATATCTGCCCTCAAGATTTTCATCCGTGAGAGCATTTCTGATAAAATGGATGGTATAGGACTTCATTTTTCCTCCAAAAACGGAACTTTATTTTTGTTTATTTCAGCAATATACAAATTGTATAATTTATGTTATAATAGGTGAACAATTATACAAAAAGGAGTCTTTCTGATGGAAAGAAGTTTTCCGATAATCCTCAGTGAACTGAGAAAAGAAAAGGGGCTCAGCCAGAAGGAAGCCGCATCTCAGCTCGGTGTTTCGCAGGCTCTTCTGTCGCATTACGAAAAAGGAATCCGCGAATGCAGCCAGAGTTTTCTGATAAAAGCCGCTGAGTTCTATGAAGTAACCTGCGACTATCTTTTGGGCAGAACCATTGAAAAAAACATCGTCAACAGTGCGGCGGAAGCTATTTTCGAAGCACGCCACAGCGATCTTGATCCCACACCTCAGACTCTCGTCAAGGCATCGATGGCGATAACCCATTCAATGCGAAACGGCGATAAGGCTCACGGAGTTAACGTTGACCTTCTTTTTGCGGTTGAGCTTTATAAACTCATACTTATTCAGGCAAATGCAGGCAACCTGCCGAAAAACTGGGCAGGCAGAGCATATAAAGACGGAAAAATCTGCTGCAGCAAGGCGTTCCTTGATGTGCTCAATTCCATCGGCGACGGAGCAATAAACCCTCAGCCGAATCCGAACCCCGATGCCGACACACCGATACCCGAGGCTGTTCAGACCCTTATAAAATATGCCGAAGATTTCATCTTCAGCAATCTTTCGGAGTCTTTACCTCCCCTGCCGCTTGAATTTTTTAAATAATACAATGTTATATTTATCAAAGCAACGCACCGACAGACGGTGCGTTGCTTTATTCATTTATTTACATCAATGATTCGTAAAGCTGAATATATTCCTTAGCGGATTTGCCCCAGCTGTTGTCACACCTGAGAGCTCTCTTAACGAGCTTTTGCCAGTAATCCTTATCGGAATATGCACCGAGGGCACGTCTGATGGCATCAAGCATATCGTAAGCATCATAGCTCTTGAAGGTGAATCCGTTGCCCTTGCCGTCGCCGCTGTCGGTGATAGTATCCTTAAGCCCGCCTGTTTCACGAACAATGGGAATTGAACCGTAGCGAAGAGCAACCATCTGCGAAAGGCCGCAGGGCTCGCTCTTTGAAGGCATAAGGAATAAATCGCTGCCCGCATAAATCTTTCTTGCAAGGTCGGGAATGAAGCCGAGGCGCAGCCCTACCTTTTCGGGGAATGCCGCCGCAAGTTCTTTGAAAAATGCTTCATATTCCCAATCGCCCGAACCGAGAATAACAAGCTGCATATCGGTTGAGTCGAGAAGCTCCCACATAATTCTCTTGATGAGGTCAAGACCCTTATGGGCAACAAGTCTTGTTACGATACCCATAACGGGAACTTCCTCTCTGACGGGAAGACCGAAGAGCTCCTGAAGGGCAGCCTTATTCTTTGCTTTGTTTTCGGGTTCCTTTGCCGAATAATTATAGAAAATATCCTTATCCTTTTCGGGATCATAGTTCTTGGTATCAATACCGTTGAGAATGCCCGAAAGCTTATAGCTTCTCTCCTTGAGAATCGGATCAAGACCGTGGCTGAACCAGGGGTCAAGGATTTCACCCGCATAAGTGTTGCTGACGGTAGTGACCTTGTTTGCGCATTCAATGCCGCCCTTCATAAGGTTGAGGCAGTCGCCGAACTGAAGAAGGGATGCACATTCCTCGCCTAAACCGAAAAGGTCGCCGAGAATTTCGTTGCCGTATTTACCCTGATACTGAATGTTATGGATGGTGAATACGGTTTTGATGCCCGTGTAGCCTTCCTTGCTGCCGTAAATAGTGGTGTAATAAACGGGAACAAGAGCCGATTGCCAATCGTTGCAGTTGATGATATCGGGCTTGAAATCGATATACGGAATAATTTCGAGAACGGCTCTTGAGAAGAATGCAAATCTCTCACCGTCATCATAGTGGCCGTAAAGAGAATCTCTCTTGAAATAATATTCGTTATCGAGAAGATAATAAGTTACGCCGCCTGCCTTTGCTTCAAAAATGCCGCAATACTGTCTGCGCCAAGAAACGGGAACCATAATGCTTGTTATGAATTTCATGCTTGCGCGCATTTCTTCGGTGAGCTTGTTGCCGTAAAGAGGCATAACAACTCTGCAATCAACCCTGCGTCTTTTGAGTGCCTGAGGCAAAGAGCCTGCAACATCCGCAAGACCGCCGCTGGCTGCAAAAGGCAACGCTTCGCTTGCTGCATAAAGAACCTTCATATTTCTCTTATCCTTTCCTGATATTATTGGATAACTATTGTTGTGTAATATTTGCCTTCGTATTCCAGAACACCTACACCTATCTGTGTTACATCGGCGCTCTTCGCCTTTTCGGCAATTGCGGGAGCAACGGTTTCCGTGTAAAGTCTGTTGCCGCCGTATTCGGTCACGAATGTATATGCGCCTTCTATGGGCTCTGTTTTATATATATCGGGAGCCGCCATTGAAATGCTGTTCATTTCGGCATCACTCCTGAGCTTTGAAGGAACAGAAAGAGGAACAAGACCGTTTGTGTATCTCTCCATATTGAGCTGCTCAACAATGGCATTGGCAAGAGCTTCGTTTCTCTTGGGGCTTCCGTTTGGCTTGAGGATTGATAAGGATGTTGTTGCGGGAACCGCACTTTCGCTCCAGATATCACCCTCGGTCGGCACGGGAGGACCGACTTCTACAATCTCAGTTACGGGATTCCCGTTTTCATCCTTCACAACATTGCCCTTACGGTCTGTAACCTCAACAACAGAGGTTGAGGGAGTGTATCTGGTTGTTGTTACGGTTGTGGGCTCGGTTGTCGTGCCCGTCATAAGAACGGTATGATTGACAACCTCTGTCACAAATTCACCGTTTTCGTTTGTTACGGCAACACCGCTTGTATCAGTCACCTGAACCATACTTGTTTCCTCAACAAAATAGGTGGGCACCTCTGTTGAGGGTTCTGTTGTGGTCTTGGGTCTGTAAGCGTATGTATATTTGGATGAAATCTTGGGCTTTACATAATGTGACATCATAGTGTATTCAAATTCATCGCCGTATTCATCCGTGCCGGTAACAACAATGATGGATGTTTCGATAACGGTTTCCGGCTGAGTTGTTTTGGTGACCGCACCGTTGAGCACTCCCGTTTTAACAAGTATTACCATACCAACAAGCACAAGTGCAAGGGCAACAACGATGCCGGTCAGGATATTTTTAGTAGACATTCTTTCACACTTTCTCAGATGACAATTCCCTTACCGATATAAACGGGATAATTAGATGCGCCGCAAAGCATCTTATTGGGCTTAAGCACAGCCGCCTTGTCAATAATAACGCAATCAAGGGTGGAATTTTCGCCGATAAACGAACCCTGCATCACGATTGAATTTTTGATTTTAGCTCCTTTTGCAACGGTTACCCCTCTGAAGAGAATCGAATTTTCAACCTCGCCGTCAATCTTGCAACCGTCGGCGATAAGCGAATTGGTTACCTTTGCACCGATGCCGTAAATAGCGGGCACCTCATCCCTGACCTTGGTGTAAACGGGTCTGTCGGGGGTAAAGAGAGCCTTTCTGTTTTCAAGCTTGAGAAGTTCAAGGCTGACATCATAGTAACTTTGAAGCGAGCCGATAACTCTCACGAAGCCTGTTTCTTCATAAGCATACATTCTCAGATGCTCAACGTTCTTCGAAATGATGGTTTCAATATCATCAATGCCCGCATTCTGAGCTTCGTGGAGCAGACGCTCAATAAGAGTTCTGCGGATAACCATGACCTTGAGAGAATAGTTGACCTCAGAGCTGTAGCAGTCAATACGGTTAAGAGCATTGATTCTGCCGCCCTCGCCGATGATAAGTTCGGTATTCATCTCCATCTTGGGAGGAATGCCCTTTGCATATGCAAGAGTCACATCGGCATCATTTTCGATATGAGCATTTACGAGCTTTTCATAATCCATATTGCAGACGATATTGCAGTCTGTGAGAAGGACGTGGTCTTTGTTTGAATTCTGGATATAGTTTATGCTTCCGTAGAGAGCGGATGCCTTGCCTTTGATCATACCCATGCCGGGTTCATTGTAAGGAGGAAGAATAGTCATTCCCTCTCTTTTTCTTGAAAGGTCCCAGGGCTTACCCGAGCCTACATGGTCCATAAGAGAACGGTAGTTGCTCTTTGTAATAACACCCACCTTTGATATACCTGCATTGACCATATTTGAAAGAGAGAAGTCGATAAGACGGTATCTGCCTGCAAAGGGAACAGAACCCATTGTTCTGAGCGCGGTAAGCTCAGGAATTACTTCATCGTTGGCATTAGAGAAGATAATGCCGAGAACATTATTTGCTGCCATTATTCCGCACCTCCGATATCGCTGTCTATCATAGCGCAGGGTTCAACCTTTGCGCCCTTTCCGATTGTTACGCCGTTGCCGATAACCGCAACGCCCCATTCGCCTGCATTTGCCATGTTTTCAGGGCTTTCGCCTACCACTGCGCCTTCTTCAATAACCGCATTCTCTGCAACTATCGAATACTGAACAACAGCGCCCTTCCTGATAACCGTGCCGGGCATAACTATTGAATATTTGACCTCTGCACCCTCTTCAACTGTTACGTTTGCGAAAAGAACGGAGAAATCGATATTGCCGTTGATTTCGCAGCCTTCGGTAATCATTGAATTTTCAACCTTTGCTGAGTTGCCGATATAGTGAGGCGGTGCTGCGGGTGAACGGGAGTAGATTCTCCAGCTGTCGTCTGTAAGGTCAAGGTCAACCTTGGGATTGAGAAGATCAAGGTTTGCATCCCAGAGGCTGTTGATAGTACCGACGTCCTTCCAGTAACCGTCAAACTGATAGGCAAACATTCTCTCTCCTGCCTCGTGCATGGCAGGGATAACATCATGACCGAAATCGTTGCCCGAGCCTTCCTTTGCTTCGTCCTCAATGAGGTACTTGCGAAGCTTCTGCCAGTTGAATATGTAAACACCCATTGAGGCCTTGTTGCTTCTGGGATTCTTGGGTTTCTCTTCAAATTCGCTGATTGAGCCGTCGTCGTTGACAATCATAAGACCGAAGCGGCTTGCTTCATCCCAGGGAACTTCAAGCATTGCGATGGTGCAGTCTGCATTCTTTTTCTTATGATAATCAAGCATCTTTGCATAATCCATCTTATAGATATGGTCACCCGAAAGAATGGGAACATATTCGGGGTCATATCTCTCGATGAAATTGATGTTCTGATAAATTGCGTTTGCTGTGCCCTTATACCATTCGGTACCCTTTATCTGCTGATAGGGTGAAAGGATGTGAACGCCTCCGTTTTCACGGTCGAGGTCCCAGGGCTGACCGTTGCCGATATAGTCGTTCAGCTCGAGGGGCTGATACTGAGTAAGAACACCGACGGTGTTGATGCCGGAGTTAACGCAGTTTGAAAGAGGGAAGTCAATGATACGGTATTTGCCGCCGTAGGGCACGGCAGGCTTTGCGATGTTTTTGGTCAGAATGCCGAGACGGCTGCCCTGACCGCCTGCAAGGAGCATTGCTATACATTCGGGTTTGTGTGCCATTGGGGTGTCCTCCTTTATATTTTAGGTTGTTTTTTTCTCGATGAATTTTTTATATACATACAGCTCAAGCCTTCAATATCAAGCTCAATACTGTATTCATATCCGTGCATGGGAATCTTTTTCGCCTTAACGGAGCCCTGAGTGCTTTCGCCTTTACCGCCGAATTCGGGAAGCGAGGAGCTGAACACAACTCTGTATGTGCCCGCTTTCGGAACGCCTATGCGATAATTCTGCCTTGTGACATTGGTGAAATTGCAAAGAGAAATAATTTCTTCTCCGTTCTTGTCGCGTCTGATATATGCAACAACAGAATTGTCATTATCATCGCTCACTATCCAGCTGAAACCGTCCCAACTGTAGTCAATCTCCCACATTGCTGGAGTTTTCTTATAAAATGCATTAAGAGATGCAACATAATGCCTGAACTGCCTGTGAGCATCATAATCAAGGAGCAGCCAGTCGAGAGGCTGTTTGTAGTTCCATTCGATAAACTGACCGAATTCGCTGCCCATAAAGAGAAGCTTTTTGCCGGGATGCGACATCATATAGCCGAGGAACGAACGAACACCCGCAAACTTTTCTTCATAGCTGCCCGGCATTTTATTGATGAGCGAGCATTTGCCGTGAACAACCTCGTCATGCGAAATCGGAAGAACAAAATTCTCGGAAAACGCATAGAAAAATGAGAATGTGAGCTTATCGTGGTGGAACTTTCTGTGGATACCGTCGAGCGAGAAATAGCTCAAACAATCGTTCATCCAGCCCATATTCCACTTGAAGTTGAAGCCGAGACCGCCCATATAGGTCGGCTTCGAAACCATCGGCCAGGCGGTGCTTTCTTCGGCAATCATCATCACATCACCGTGCT
Organism: Acutalibacteraceae bacterium; assembly: GCA_045590575.1. Taxonomy (GTDB): domain Bacteria; phylum Bacillota; class Clostridia; order Oscillospirales; family Acutalibacteraceae; genus CAG-177. The sequence continues at coordinate 11,433 of JAZNRG010000035.1, forward strand.
CTCTGAAAATCGCTTCGTTGAGCTTCTGAAGGAATGCAACCGCTTCGAGATTCTCTCTGCCTCCGTTGACATTCGCCATCCATTCGCCGTCTTTTCTTGCATAATCAAGATAAAGCATTGATGCAACAGCATCAACCCTTAAGCCGTCAATATGATATTTATCAATCCAGAAAAGTGCGCTTGAAACGAGGAAGCTCTGCACTTCGGTTCTGCCGTAGTCAAAAACTCTTGTGCCCCATTCATAATGTTCGCCCTTGCGTGGGTCTGCATATTCATAACAGGGAGTACCGTCGAATTCATAAAGCCCGAAAGCATCCTTGGGAAAGTGGGCGGGCACCCAATCGAGAATAACACCGATATTTTCCTTATGAGCCTTATCGACAAAATAAGCAAAGTCATCGGGAGTGCCGTAGCGTGAGGTGGGAGCAAAGTATCCCGTTACCTGATAACCCCAAGAGCCGTCGAACGGATGCTCTGTTATAGGAAGAAGCTCTATATGGGTATATCCCATTTCTTTAACATAGGGAATCAGTCTGTCAGCGAGTTCACGGTAGGAAAGCGGGTTGCCGTCGTCGTGCATCTGCCATGAACCTGCGTGAACTTCGTAGATATTTACGGGAGATGCATAGATATCGGAGCTCTTTCTCTTCTTGAGCCACGCCTTGTCAGTCCACTTGAAATCAAGCTCTCCGTAATACTTTGAAGCGGTATCCGGTCTTGTTTCCGCATGGAAAGCGTAGGGGTCACTTTTATAAATCGTGCGTCCGTCGGGGGTCAGAATAACAAACTTGTACGCATCGTATTTATTAACGTTTGCAACTGTGCATTCCCACACCCCGTCGCTGATTTTTTCCATCGGAGCGCTGCCTGCCTGCCAGCCGTTGAAATCGCCCGCAACGCCAACCCATTGCGCATTGGGAGCCCATACTCTGAAAACAACTCCGCCATCGCAGGGATGTGCGCCGAGAAATTCATATGCTTTTGCATTCGTTCCCTGATGGAACAAATAGAGGGGTATATTGTTTCGGTTATCTGACATAAACCCAATCCTCCATTTTGTACTTAAAAATATTATAGCAACTCCTATTTATATTTTCAAGTAATATATCATAATTAATAGTGCCAAATTATTCATACTAAACTTTTACAAATTAACTAAATATTGATTATAAAAGTTACAATAATGTCACCTTCATTGACAAAGACAGCGGGTTTTGCTATCATTATTTTGGTTTATTATTAAAAAAATAACATCTCAAACTAAGGAGATATAAGATAATGATTAGTTCGGATAATCTGTGCATGAGCTGTATGCGGGAAATCGGAGAAAGCAAGCAGTGCCCCTACTGCGGATACCATGCCGACTCCGCTCAGATCCACCCTTATCTTCCCGTAAGAACGGTTATTGCAAACCGTTATCTCGTTGGCAAAATGCTCGAATATAACGGCGAAGGCGCAACCTACATCGGCTGGGACCTTTCAAGCAAAAAAGCCGTTAAAATCAGGGAATTCATCCCCGATTCTTTCACAACAAGAACCTCCTCAAACCTCACGCTTCAGGTTATGAGGGGCAGCGAATCCGTATTTGCAGAGCTTCGTCAGAGCTTTGTTGAGCTCTGGACAAAGCTTGCAAGACTCAAGGGCCTTTCAGCACTCATCAGCGTAACGGATGTTGTTGACGACCACGGCACATCATACGCAATCTATGACCATTTTGAGGGAATGACCCTCAGAGAATATCTTCTTAAGAGCAAAACGGGATATATCCCTTGGGAAAAGGCAAGGCAGCTCCTTATGCCGATTCTTTCAACCCTCGGCACGCTCCATTCCTCGGGCATTATCCACAGAGGTATCTCTCCGTCAACCCTTATCATCGGAGCCGACGGCAAAATCAAAATAACAGGTTTCTGCCTCGGCGCCGCAAGGACCTCGAGAAGCGACCTCAACAGCCAGCTTTTCGACGGCTATGCAGCTATTGAGCAGTACGGATTCGACGGCAGTCAGGGCACCTGGACAGATATCTATTCCTTCGGTGCCGTGCTTTACCGCACTCTTATCGGCAGCGACCCCATTTCCGCAAAGGAAAGAATGACCAACGACAGGCTTATGGTGCCCGGCAAATTTGCCGAAGCACTTCCCGCATATGTCATAAACGGTCTTGTCAACGCTCTTCAGATTCTTCCCGAGGACAGAACGAGAACCGTTGAGCAGCTCCGTGCAGAGCTTTCCGCTTCGCCCACAGCTGCTGCAGTCAGCGGTCAGTATCAACAGCGTCAGGCTCCTGCGGCTGCACCCGCTGCTCCCGCAAAAACACCCGTTCAGAACAAAAAGCCTGCACCGAAGAGAAATCAGAAAAGTAACGCTCAGATTGTTATCACAACAGCGGTTATCAGCCTTGTTATCGGTCTGATTCTCTTCACCGTGCTTGCATTCACCGTGTTCCGCGATAAAATCAATTTCGGCTTCAACTCTCCCGGCAACAGCGGAAGCTCCGTAACAACAACAGTTGCAGAGCCTATTGCCGTTCCCGATTTCACAGAAAAGAGCTTTCTTTCAATAACCTCAAACCCTGTTTTCACCAAGAATTTCAAGTTCACGGAAGAACCCATCTATAACGAGGACATTGCCGTCGGCTATGTTGTGAGCCAGAGCATTGCTCCCGAGTCAATGGTTCCTCCCGGAACAGAAATCGTTCTTTATGTGAGCAAGGGAGAAGAAACCATCGTGCTTCCCGATGTTACGGGTTCGAATTTTGAAGAGGCATCCGCACGCCTCACCGAGCTTGGATTCACAGTTGAAAAAATCACCGTATCCGACGGCTACCACAGAGAAAACGAAGTTATCTCGATGGCTCCGCTTGCTGACCGCGAATATTCAAGAGGAACAACAGTTTATCTTCGTGTCTACGTTCCCGAGGCAGAAGAAGCAACCGATGAATCGGGCGAAGTGATAACCTCTCCCACCGCATACGACTATTCCAACGGACTACCCGAGGACGAAGTCCCCGGCATTCCTGAAGGTCCAGTAGAATACTAAAAAACAACAGGGCGTGCAAAATGTACGCCCTCTTGCTTTAATAAAAGGATTTTTCTATGACAAACACTTTTCCGTCTTATTATAAGAAATTCACCTGCATAGCGGATAAATGCCCCGACACCTGCTGTGCGGGCTGGGAAATTGTTGTTGACCAAGAAAGCCTTGAAAGGTATAATAATCTTGAAGGGGCATATGCCGATAAAATCAGGTCGATGATAAGCGTTGATTCCGACGGTGACAGCATATTCACACCCCGAAAAAGCCGCTGCCCGTTTCTTCTCGAAAACGGTCTTTGCGAAATGTACTGCGAGTTGAATCACGATTCGCTTTGCCGCACCTGCAGGCAGTATCCCCGCCACATAACATATTTCGGTGCAAGGCTCGAAACGGGCGTCTCGCTCTCCTGCCCCGAAGCGGCAAGAATCATTATGGAGTCATCTGACCCGATAACATTCGAAACCGAAGAAACCCACGGCACGATTCTGCCGACGGCAATCGACCCCGAATTATATTTTACACTTGCCGCCGCACGAAAAACGGCGATAAACATAATTCAGAACAGAGAATTTGCAATTGAAAACCGCATTATCGCATTCCTTCGGTTAGCAGAAAAAATCTCCCCCCTTATCCGAAAGAAAAAGTTTGCCGAAGTACGTGAGTGCCTGAACAATAATTACCTTTCAATCCCCTGCGCAGAAGTAAACAAAGCAAGGTCAAGAAGAGCAAAAGCAAAGTATTTCTCGGATTTCAAAAATCTCGAAATGCTTGACCCTCTGTGGAAAACAGAGCTTGAAAAAGCGGAAAAAGCCCGCATACCCTCAATCGGTAAAAACGAATGGGAATACGAGCATCTGATGGTATATTTTATATTCCGTTATTTTATGACCGCCGTTTTCGACGACAGCCTGCTCCCCAAAGCAAAGTTTGCCGCAGTTTCATTCATTATCATACGAAGCCTGCAGGCGGACTGCATCGACGATAAAAATGCCCGCGTAAAGATTATGCAGAGATATTCAAAAGAGGTTGAACATTCGGCAGGAAATATGGAATATATCAACTCCTCAATAAAGAAAAGCCGATTTTACAGCACGGATAACCTGATAAATATTCTGGAGGAAATAAAATGAAATACTGCAACTATGTAAACACAAAACAGGGCAGTGCATCAACCCACCGCTATTCAAGCGGTAACTCTCTGCCTCTTGTTCAGCTCCCCTTTGGCATGGCGGCATTCTGCCCGCAGACAGTTGAAAACAACGTAAGATGGTATTACCATCCCGATTCACGCAGTTTTGAAGGTTTAAGACTCACTCATCAGCCTTCTCCGTGGATTGCCGACTACGGTGCAATAATTTTTATGCCCCAGAACAAGCGTCTCGGCGGATTCGACGGTGAAGACAGATGGTCGGGCTTCAGACCCGAGGATGCGGTGCTCACTCCGTATTATCTCAGATACCGCCTTCTTAGAAGCAAGTGCGATTTTGAGCTTGCGCCCACCGAAAGAGGCGCGGTTATGAAAATCACCTTTGATGAAGACGGCGATAATTATCTTTCCGTTGTTCCCGTCAAGGGCAACAACTCCTTCCGCTTTGACAAAGAAACAAACACCCTCTACGCTTCAACCGATATGCATATGAGCGGTGAAGCCGTTAAGTTCAAAAGCTACATCGTTCTTAAGTTCCCCGAAGGCTCCGTCAATGCCGAAAAAACGCTTATCAGCAATGACGATAAGTTCAGGAGCGGCACAAAATGCAGAGGCAAAAAAGCAGGCATTCATATTTATCTCAACAACAAATCAACCGAAATCAAGCTTGCAACATCATATATCAGCTTCCCGCAGGCACTCCTCAATCTCAGAACAGAGCTTGACGGTAAAAATTTCAGGCAGGTTAAAGCCGAAGCCGAGAGCATCTGGGAAGAATATCTTTCAAGAGTTAAAATCGAAACCAAGGATAAAAAGGTGTTCAGAACCTTCTGTTCGTGTATGTACAGAGCATTCCTTTATCCTCACAAGTGCTACGAATACGATAAGAACGGCAACCCCGTTCACTACTGCCCCCATGACGGCTCAATCCGTCAGGGCGTAAGATACACCGACAACGGCTTCTGGGATACATACAGAACAGTTTATCCCTTCTTTGCACTCGTTGCAAAAGACGAGCTCCGCGAAATGCTCCGTTCTTTCATTATGGAATATACAGAAAGCGGCTGGCTGCCCAGATGGCTTTCAATCGGCGAGGTCGGATGTATGCCCAGCACACTCGTTGATGCGGTTATCTGCGACGGTGCGGTAAAAGGATTTATCGATAATGACCTTCTTGAAATCGCACTTGAAGGCATGATAAAGCATTCCGTTAAAAACGCGCCTCACAGCCGATTCGGCAGAAACGGTGCGGAGAGCTACTGCAAGCTCGGTTACGTTCCCTATGAAGAAGAAAAAGAAACCGTAAACCTCACTCTCGATGCGGCCTACGGCGACTGGTGCATTGCCGAAGTTGCAAAAATCCTCGGCAAATCCGATGTTGAAAAAGAATACAGAAAAAGAGCTCTTAACTATAAGAATCTCTTTGACCCTGAAACAGGCTTTATGCGTGCAAAGAACAAGAAGGGCGAATTCAGACCAGACTTTGTTGCCGAAGGCTGGGGCAGAGATTACACCGAAGGAAGCGCCTGGCAGAATTCCTTTGCCGTGCCCCACGATATGGAGGGCCTTGCAGAGCTTTACGGCGGCAAGGATATGCTCATTGCAAAAATCGACGAGCTTTTCGCAACTCCTCCCCATTACGACATCATCGGCTACGGCTGTGAAATCCACGAAATCACCGAAATGGCTGCGGTTGACTTCGGTCAGTGCGGTATGAACAATCAGCCGAGCTTCCATATTCCTTATATTTATTCGGAACTCGGTGAAGTTGAAAAAACCGCATATTGGGTAAAGAAAATCTGCAACGAGCTGTTCTCATACGAAGATGACGGTTTCCCCGGCGACGAGGATAACGGCACAACAGCTATCTGGTACATCTTCGGCGTTCTCGGTCTTTACCCCTTCTGCCCCGGCAGACCCGAATACGTCAAGGGTGTAAAGCTTGTTGACAAAGCGTTCATCGGTGATAAAGAGCTTGACGTAAACAAATTTGACGGCAACAAAATTCAGTATAAAGATTTAATATAAAGGAGAGAATAAAATGGACAGATATCTTATTATTAACGCAGACGATTTCGGTATGTGCCGAGGTGCTAACCTTGCTGTTATGGATCTTATGAAAGACCCTGCAAGCGCGCTCACATCAACAACAATCATGACTCCCTGCGCATGGGCTCCCGAAGCCTGTCAGTTTGCCGCAGCAAATCCTGAGCTTGCAATCGGCGTTCACCTCACATTCACGAGCGAATGGTCAAAATACCGCTGGGCACCCGTAAACACAAGCAACACCGACACGCTCCGTGATGAAGAAGGCTTTATGTGGCACGAAAGCGACCAGGTTGAAATCAACGCCGATATTGACGAGGTTGAAGACGAAATCAGAGCACAAATTGAACGCTGCAAAAAGCTCGGTCTTGTTAACCCCTCACATCTCGACAACCATATGGGTTCGCTCTACGGCATCGAAACAGGCAGATTCGAGCTTCTTCAGCTCACTCTTTCCCTCGCAGGCGAATACGGTCTTCCTTTCCGTATGCCCGCTAACGTTACCGATGCAATGATGGGCAACTCCATGCTCGAAATCAACGTTGACAAGAGCATGATTGATATGCTTATGGGCAAAATCGTTGCCTTCGCAAAGGCAAACAATGTTGCAATTCCCGACTATCTTATCCCCAACGAATGGGGCGGTCCTCAGGATGAAAGCTACGAGAACTTCAAAGAATATCTCTACGACCTTTACGCAAACTTCCCCGAAGGCGTAACCGAAACCTATCTGCATCCTTCGCTTGAAACCGATGACCTCAAGGGCACTACGGGTGCATGGCAGCGCAGAGTGTGGGAATATCAGATTATGAAAGACCCCAAAACAAAACAGCACATCGAAGCTCACGGCATCAAGCTCATCAACTACCGTGACCTTGCGGCAATGAATAAATAACAGTCAAAGCGGTTTGCAGAGAAAAACCTTTGCAAACCGCTTTTTCAGGGTCGATGAAGGCATCGACCCCTACAGATATTTTATCTGAATGCGAGATAAAAAAACGTTGTACCCGCTTCATTGAGTGCAGGATACGTTGCCCTGACGGGGTCGGACTCAGAGTTAAAAACCTTGAAGCCGCTCTTTGTCAGTTCAATACCGAGAGAGCTGCCGCTTCGCAGTCCGAGGGCGGCATATGCATGGTTTTCCGACGCAACGTGGTTGGAATAGATGAACGGATATTCCTTTGCAACAACCAACACAACGCTCGGTTCAAAGCCGAGGCTTATGCTTCTGCTCGACGAACCCGTGCCGAAATAAGAGCCCGCAACAAACGGCTCGGAAAGATAGCCCCTCTGCTCATCGGAAAGATGCAGATTTTTATCCGATATATGCGAACCACACAGCAGATCTTTATTAATAAAAGACGGAAATTTAACTGAAGTTGTCGCTGCGGGGCAGAGATTCGCATTCACCGTTGCCCACGCACTGAGCACAAAAGCATCGGTATCCCTGTCCGAAACAATTCCGTCACAGCCCGAGGTCAGAATATCAAGCCCCGAAGCAAAAGTGAGGCAGTCGATGATATCCGTGAACGCATCGTGGCAAGCTTCACCGCCGAGAGAATACGGAGCGTGGATGGAAAGCCTGAGCTTTATCCTTGCCTGCCTGCAATATTCGTTCTCAACAAGAACCCCTTCGTCATTTTCTTCAAACGAATCAACGATTTCCATGCTTTCAATACCAACGGCAGCAGTTGTGTATCTAAGCGGGACCGCCTTTTTGATTGCAGGATATTCGGTCAAGAATCTGATATATTTCAGTTCTTCCCTGCTTTTAAGCCATTCAACAATGTTGCCGGGCAAAGCGCTTATTTCACTCATTCCTTATCCTCCGTTTCAACAATAACTCTGATTACCGCCCATATATAGAACACCTCGTCGCCCTTATAAACCTTTTCGGCTCGGTCGATTCGGTATTTTTCACCGTGGCAGTTTATGTATTCTCCGTCTGCGGCGGCGGTTATATCGGGGTCGGGCGGTCCGATATAAAGGTAATGACCCTGAGAATTATAACCGATTTCAGTGTTTACACCGTAAAGATACATTTTGTTTTTATATCTCAAAGGGCTGATAAACGCTTTCATTTCCGCTATCGTTTCACCGTCTTTTGAAACAAACTCCGCTGATCTTCCGAAGCTGCTGAAAATTGAATCCGTTATCAAACAACCACCTGCCTGAACACAAATTCATTGTCCGCAAGCAGAGGCAAAGCAAGAAGCATTGCCTCGCTTTTTTCTTTTTCAGCCTTTTCTATAAGAGCCGACGGAGAAATGCTTATACTCACATCACCCGCCTTGAATGAGGTCACTTCCTCGCCCGTGCTCATCCGCTTTATACAAAGGCGGTAGTTGACCGACGAAGCAGCCGCATTGATAAGACGGATATCATTTGAATCCGCATTTTCTCTGAGCCTCACCTCAAGCTCCGCTGCGGCTGCGGAGCAAAGAGGCATCAGCTCTTCATCGATTCCTTCAACAGTGTAATTCATTCTCAGTGCCGCAAGAACCTTCCAGCTGTCAATCAAAGCAATACCTCCTGTTAAACGGAAAGCACCCTTGATGCGCCGTCAAAAATCTTTGCAAAGCCTGCGGTGCAGCTGATAACCGCACGCTCAAGCTGACGGTCGATGAGCTTGTCATATTCGGTCATAACCTCGCCCGCCTTGACCATTTCAAGAGCAGCTGTCTTGTCAAGACCGATGAGTGTGCCCTCGTCGACTGCGGGTGATTTGAGAAGCTTTGCACCGAGGGGAGTAATCATATCGCCCTTTCCGTGGAAGTTAAGACCCGCGGCGGCATCTCTGAACTGCTCCATATTGAGCATTGTTGCCATAATCTCGGGCTCGGCAACGATTGTGTTGAGCTCATAGGGGTCAAAGCCGTTCCAGAAATCAACAAGGTCCGCATAGGTAAGCGTGCCGGGAGTTTTGCATTCGATAATCTCGGCCGCATTATCAGCACCGTCGCCGTTAACGATAACCTCAATCGCATCCTTGAGAAGAGTTCTTGCAATATATGAACCGACCTGACGGAGAGTTACCGTGAAGAGGTCAAGACGCTGGAATCTGATAGCTTCGTATGAAGCAACAAGGCTTCTGCCTCTCTTCTTGAGCTTAACAAGATTCTCCTTTGAACGGATGTTTGTTTCGGGGATGAACGCACCCTCCTTAACAATCTTAAGCTCCTTTTCATCCTCTGAGGGTACAGAAGTGATTGAACGGTAATCCATACCGTCGATGACGGTTGTTGACGCAACAATACCGGGAAGGATGTCCGCCTGCTCAAGACCCTGCCTTACGGCTCTTGAAACATATTCGGGGAAGAGCACCGCGCTGTCGGAGCTCTTGAAGAACTTATCAACAACATCACTGCCGCTGCCGCCGACCTTGATGCCGAATCTCTTGAGCTGACGCTGATATGCATCAAGACCTTCGAGAGAAGTTCCCTTATAGTTTTCTGTGGGGTCAAGGCTTTCAAGTGCCTTGGTAAAATTGCCCGCAGAGTAAAGACCCTTTTCGAGCCTGATATTATCATAATTAGCCATAGTCTTTTTTCTCCTTTCTTACATAAGGAATGTTACTGTTTTTGCAGTTTCATCAACCGCAAGAACAAGATATTCCCTGCCGCTTGTTGAAGCCTTTACACCGTTACCGTCAGACGCAAGCTTTGCATAGCCGAGAGCAGGCTTTGTGCCCGAATAAACAGCGGTAACCGTGCCGCTGAGCTGAACGGAAGCGTAACCGCCCTCGCCGTTGATTACGAAGCCGCAAAAAACGTCACCGTCTGCGCAGGCTGCAACCGTGTTTGATTCGCTGATTTTAACGGCACAGCCGCCCTCAAGCTCTGCTGCCGTTCTGAAAGTTGCGGTGTTTGCATTGAAACCGCCGAATGATACTGACATATTAAATCCTCCTTAAATTTTGTAGTCTGAATTTTCGTTTTCTGCATCTGCCGCCGCACAGTCAAGCTGACGGATTACAGGCAGATTTTTCTTTGCACTCTTACGGAATGCATCACGCATCTCACGCAGCATTCCGAGAGGCAATGCACCGCAGATATCCTCGAGAGCGGCGCTCTTCATTTCGGGTATAACCGTTGCCGCCGAGCGGAGGATATCCGCTTTAAGCTCGTTTTTATATTCGTTCGCCCATTCCGCAAGCTGTTCGCTTTCAGCATTGGGAGCAAACGATTTGATAACTCCCGCATTCTTCTGGGCGGGCACTGCAACAAAAGACCATTCATATGCATCAGTGGGCTCCGAAAGAAGGTAACAGCAGGTTTTTCCGCCGTAAACCTTACCCTTCTGATGCTCACAGCCTTCTGTTTTGATGTTTCTTCCGCAAACGGAACAGCTGATTGTTTTAACGCAGCAACCGACGCTTGTTTCCTTCTTGATACCTGCGTCAATTTCCGCAATAAGGTCTTTATTCTTTTCGGTTCTGACCATATAAGCCTTTGCCTTGATATATGTATAATCCTCGCCGTGCGCTGTTTTGCGTGTTTCATCGGTAACCACCTCGGCAGAATAAATCCTTGCCGACTGGTCCTTGCTTTTCATGTTGTGGTCAAATATACCCGTTTTGCCCACAAAAAGCTTTGCCAGAGTATGAAGAGCGGGCACAGTGAATCTTTCGTTGTCCCTGTCGATTTCGTTATCACAGAGAACGAGAGAAAACGTGTAAAGCTCCTCACTTTTAAGTTTCTTTCTTGCAAACTGTCCGATAAGCTCCAGCTCCTCCTCGGGCAGAATATTTGTGTTTTCTTTTTCCGTAGTTATTCACCTCTCTTGATTTTTTCTGCCTGTGCTCTGTAAAGCATTGCCCTGCTCTGCTCAACCTCATCCTGAAGAGTGATATCATCCCAGATGATTTTTGCATTGCAGTTATAGCCTCTGCTTTGCAGGAAAGAGTTGCATATTTTGCCGATAACAGGTGTCAGAATCCTTCTGTATGCCTCAAGCTCACTCGTGAGAGCATCCGCCTGCTGAGCACTCATTCTCTCCGTGCTTGACCATGAAAGACCGAGCATAAACGGAGGCAGACCCGTCTTTGCAACAATCTGCTCAAGCATCTGACGAACGGGCACCTCGCTGTCCAGTATCTGGTTATCAGCACCGATAACCTTTATCTGAACGTCACCCACGGCAACGAAGTCCCTTATTTCGCTTCCGCTCTGCATTGCCTCGCCCCATTCCTTCGCCACCTGCAAGGCTCTGTCTTTCGCATAAGCTCTGTCAACGGCATCGTTTTTCGGATTATAGGTAACCGCAAAACGCAGGTTGCCGACCCTCTCCCAGTTTGCGCCGATGCTTTCAAAAATTCTGAGAAGCACCGAGCTTACAAACGGCAGACCCTTGAGCATGGAATTGCCCGTGAGCGCTCCGGGGTCGGGATTCAGAACACTGAGCAGGCACATTTCGGGTCTTGCAACTTTGCGAAGCTCCGCACCGTTTCTGACATAAACATCAATATCGAAGCCGTTTGAATTCCTTTTAAGCTCGATGTTTTCAAGCGGAGCATTGAAAAGTGCCCTTGGATTTCCTTCGGCATCCGTAACAATTTCGCCGACCGCCGTACCGCAGGTAAGAAGCTGTTCGAAATAGCTCGAAACAAAAGCGGAAAGCCCTTGTCTGTTGCCGCCTACGGGCACGTTCTCAACAAATTCGTCAAGCTCCGCCTGAGCTTTTGAATCGCCGCATTCCGCCCTGAAGCCTCCCGTCAGGCGAACTGTCTTGAATATCGCCGCATCAATAACGGGCACTGCTTCACGCAATGTGTAATAGAGTCTGAGCTGGGGCACTCCGAGCGGAACATAGCCGTCAAGCACTCCGAAAGGGTGCCTGTTTCTTGTCTGAGTTGCAGGCGCAGCAACTCTTGAAATGTTTTTCTTCTTAAAAATTCCCATACTTCACCTCCTGACCGCAACAGCAAATATTTCTTCGTCGCCACCCGCATCAACAACCGTTGAAACAAAATAGCGGATATCGTCCATTGCATGGTCGTTTTCTTTTCTTACGGCATCTTTGACCGCATTTTCTTCCCAGCGGTAAAGACCGAATTCCCTTATCGTATCCCTGCATTCGGGCGAAAACATTATTTTTCGCTCCTTAAGGCAATCCGAAACACGCCTTATCCCGTCAATAACATCGTTTTTGGCAGGGATAACCCTGAATCTGCCCGCGCGTCTTATGCATTCGATGAAGCTCGCCGCCGACGGGTCAACGATAACCGCCTCGATGCCAAGATTACCCGCAAGGTCGCAGAGCGAAGCATAATGCTCGCTGTCCGTGCGCTGACTGCCCTCGGTGCGTGAATTGAAATAATATTCACGGATTCTGTACCACCTGCCGCCGTTTTCTCCCCACAGCCCGAATGATGATGGATTTACCGTACCGTAGTCGCAGGAAATAAAGTATCTTCCGAAAGTGTCGGGCGGAGGAGCAACGTGTTTCTCCTGCGAAAACATAGGATAAACACAGCCCTGCACCGCCACCCATCTGCCGAGAACGAAGCGTTCATAGAATGTGCCCGAATAAAGTTTCTCGTATCTGCGGACAATAGAGGGTGTGAGCGAAGGATTATCCTTCATCGTGAAGTGAAGATAAAAGCAGTTCTTTTCCTTATGCTTTTTTACCCACTCCTCGTGAAACCAATGCATGGGATGCTCGGGATTGCAGTTGAACCAGAGCTTTGAGCCGTCAACGGAGCATCTTGCAAGCGCCTGCTCAACAAACGAACGGGGCATCAGAGTAACCTCGTCGAGCAAAACTCCCGCAAGGGTCATACCCTGAATCAGAGCCGCAGAGCCTTCGTCCTTGCCACCGAAAAGCCAGAAGCGATTCATTGACCCGCCGTAAGAAATCTCGATTAAGTTTCTCGAAAGCTTTTCGCTGCATTCAAAACCGAGCTCCCTTAAAACGGGCAGAATAACGGTAACAACATTGCGCCTGAGGGATGCAATCGTTTTGCCGCACAGCGCAAAGGATGAATCCGAAAAGGAGGAAAACGCCCACGCTATAAACGAAACCGACATGCAAAGCGTTTTACCCGAACGCACCGCACCGTCACAGATTATCGCATCATATGAGCAATACGGACTTTCGGGCATCCACCAGCAGAGAGCTTTCATCTGCTTTGGTGAGAAGGCGGTGAATCCCTGTTTTTTTGAAGCCTTGCTCAACCGTCATCATCCTCCGAAAGCATTTTTGCCCCCTCCGAAAGAGCCTTGATAAAACTGCTCTGAGCGGTTTCTTCCGATGTGCCGAGTTTTTCAAGCCTTTCAAGAGCCTTGATGCGGTCAAAAAACTTGATCTCAAGCCCGCCGCCCTTCGGGCGTTTTATATCGGATACATTAAATAAATCAAGCTTTTCGATTTCTTCGGCACTCATCGTATCCTCGCAGAGCATGAGCTTGAGCGCATCGGCAACAGAGCCGAAAGCAAGCCTCATAAGTCCTCTTTCAACGGACAATGCGGTTCTTTTTTCCTTTTCGTTTTTTGCGATTTCCTCACGGATATCTTCCCTCGCAAGCAGCTTTGCGGCGTTTCTCTGCGGCATCACGGAATATCCCGCCCTTGCGGCGCATCCTCTTGCATCTCCGCCGTCTGCGTAGTATGCACAGAACAGCCGCTCTTTTTCCGTCAAACCGTTTTTCATTGAATCACTCCTTTCACCCTTAGCGGGAAACGCCCGTTTTTTTAACCCAAAAAGGTTAAAAGAATTTTTCTTTCGTTTCGAATTACACTCCGTTTTCGCTCGTTTCCGCCCGTTTTTACCCCTGTATCGTCGTTTTTCTCTGTTTTTATCAAATATTTTGTTCTCTCGGATTTTTTTGCATTTTTGCTTGACTTTATGCGTTTTAGGGTGTACGATTAGGGAGTAAAAAAATAATTTTGAAAAAGTGTGGTGAAAACCTTGGGCAGTTCCGATATTCCCAACCCTCGAAGTAGATATTTCAATCTTATATACCGCAACGGCGGAGCTGTTCAGAGTGATTTAACCTTCTAAATCGCTTTTGTTTGATATTGCGTCGCCTTTGCGTTCAGCGAAAGGCGGCTTTTTTTATGGAAAATTTTGAAATCATCCTTGATCAGATTTCTCAGATGATAAAAAACGGCGAAATCTCGGCTCTGCGTGAACTTCTCACCGAGCTGAATGTTGTTGACATCGCCCAGCTTATAGAAGAACTCGAAGAAGGAGAAAAGCTCCCCGTTTTCCGTATTCTTCCAAAAGATATTTCTGCGGAAGTGTTCTCATATCTTGAAACAGACACCCAGTCGGAGCTTGTCCGCAGAATCAACGATGCCGAGCTTGAGCGTCTGCTCGACGAAATGTTTCTCGACGATACGGTTGACTTTCTTGAAGAGATGCCCGCAAATGTTGTTACCAGGGTTCTTGCTCACTCCGACCCCGAAACAAGAAAACTTATCAACCGTTTCCTCAAATATCCCGACGACTGCGCAGGCAGCCTGATGACCATCGAAATGGTGCATCTTCGCACAAGCCTTACCGCAGCCGAAGCCATCGACAGAATAAGAAAAAACGGCATAGACAAAGAAACTGTCTACACCTGCTACTGCATAGATAAAGAGCATCATCTCCTCGGCAGCATTCCTCTGCTTTCGCTTCTTCTCTGCGACAAGGACACCCTCGTCGGCGACATTATGGAAGACGATGCACAGCTTATTTCCGTCAACACTCTCGATGACCGTGAATATGTTGCGGATATCGTTAAAAAATACGACCTTCTGAGCGTTCCCGTTGTTGATAATGAAAACCGCCTTGTCGGCATTATCACGGTTGACGATATCGTGGACGTTATCGAAGAAGAAACAACCGAGGACTTCGAGAAGATGGCTTTGCTTAATCCGTCGGACGATGAATACCTCAAAACCGGCGTTTTCAAGCTCGCAAAAAACAGAATTCTCTGGCTTCTCATCCTTATGATTTCGGGCACCTTCACGGGCAAAATCATCGAAGGCTACGAAACCCTCCTTGCAGGCTTCGTTGCACTCACCGCATCAATGCCGATGCTTATGGGCACGGGCGGTAATGCGGGCAGCCAGGTTTCAACCCTTATCATCCGCGGTCTTGCCGTCGGCGAAATCGAAATCAAAGACTATCTCAAAATTGTTTTTAAAGAGCTTCGCGTTGCATCGGTGTGCGGCCTTGTGCTTGCAGCGGCAAACATCCTGCGAATGTATCTTTTCTGCGAAGGAACAATTGAAGTTTTCCTCGTTGTTTCGCTTGCAATGTTCTGCGCAATCGTTGTTGCAAAGCTCATCGGATGCTCGCTCCCGATTTTTGCAAAGATAGTAAAACTCGATCCCGCACTCATGGCGGGCCCGATGATTGCAACTCTTGTTGATATCGTTACTCTCGTTATCTATTTCGGACTTGCAAAGGTATTTCTGCTATAAAAAGACAAAGACCGCTTCGGCGGTCTTTTTTGTTTGACTGTATATTTCGGATATGATATAATGGTTCCGAGAGGTGATAAAAATGAAGTGTCCCGAATGCGGAACAAAAGTCAAACGCGGCGAAGAAGTCTGCTCAGAATGCGGTAAATATATATCCGAACTATCCGAAACAAAAACCGTTGACGCGCCAAAAAAAGAAGTGCGCATAATCACTGACAAAAAAAATAAAAACTACAGATATGCAAAACACCTCGCCCTGCCCGTTATTCTGAAAGGCGCTATGGGATTGTTTTTTATTGCTTTCACCATATACTATATGGCAACAAGTCCGCGTGCCCGTTTTGCATCATCCTCCCTTTCATCGGTTCTTATCATCCTTTTCGGCGGATTTTCAATCTTTTCGGCAATCGCATCAATCATTCAGGAGCGCAACTGTTTTCTCTGCATAGACGAAGAAAAAGTGCACGGAATTATCCCAAAAGGCACTTTTGAAACGCAGGAATTTGAGATTCCTCTGAGCGAAATTGTTTATGTTGAAAAAGCGGATTTCGGTTCACGCATCTCCAACCCGAAAATAATAATCATCACCGCCGAGCAAAGAACGGAAGTCAGAGCATCGTCGGGAACAATGCTCTCCGAATTCTGCGAAGACCTGAAAAAAGCAACCGATAAATAACATTTAATTCTCTTATATCGATATAAAATATTATATATATCAATATTTACCAAAAAAGACCGTTTTTTGCGGTCTTTTTTGTTTTAGTAATCATTGACTTTGACGGTAATTTTAGGGTATGATAACAAAGTAAAAAATTATAATGGCGGGAGTTTTGGATATGATGAAAAATACAGACAAAACAATGGAAAAAATCGTTGCTCTCTGCAAAGGCAGAGGTTTCATCTTTGCAGGCAGCGAAATCTACGGCGGTCTTGCAAACACCTGGGACTACGGCCCCCTCGGCGCAAGAATGAAAAACAACGTTAAGGACACCTGGAGAAAGAGATTCATTCAGGAAAGAAAGAACAGCTACGAGGTTGACGCAGATATCCTTATGCACCCCAGAGTTTGGGAAGCAAGCGGCCACGTTGCAAGCTTCTCCGACCCCCTTCTCGACTGTAAGGAGTGCAAAAAGCGCCACAGAGCAGACAACCTCATCGACGATTTCAACCCCGATGCACACGCAGACGGCATGACAAAAGAGGAAATGTTTGAGTACATCAAGGC
>JAZNRG010000036.1:0-7852 GCA_045590575.1 Acutalibacteraceae bacterium
TATCAAGTGCAGACCCCTTGACTGGGCAAAGCCTGCAACGGATATGAGCCCCTCATATATGGAGGCAACCTACAGCATCTGTGACGGTGCCGTTGAGATAGCCTGCAGATTCGTTGATTTTTCGGGTTATCCCGAATATTACACAACACAGGAACTTCCCGCCTTTTACTGCATAGAGCCCTTCAACAGATTCGTTTATTATGGCGGCGATGCACCCTGGACCGGAGATAAAAATTACTCATATCAGAACGAACTCATTTTCTGGCCCGATGCAGGCTACCCCAATTTCCAGGCAACGGAAAACTGGTCGGCATTTATCGGCGAGTTTGATGACAGCTTCGGAATCGGTATTTATACGCCTCACCACGGGAATTTCCTTGCCGGTGTCCTGGCCAGGGAAACCACCACAGATAAAGACCCGTCCGTAGCACCGCAAACGTCATATATTGCAACTGTTAAGCATAACACCTTCCGAAGCTTCGTTCCGAGCGAATATAATTACTATATCGCAACCGGTACGGTTGACGAAATGCGTGCAAGTTTTGATAACCTGAGGTGATTAAAATGAAGAAAATACTTTCACTTTTTCTCGCTTTCTTGTTTACGGTCGGAGGTGTGAGTATGGCTTACGCAGAAGATTCATCTGCAAAACTCTACGGTACCTACGGCGACGGTATGCTTTTTCAGCAAAATAAGGATGCAGTTTTCGCAGGTACGGCATCTGCCGGTGCAAAAATAACCGTTGAAATGTATAGTGCGGCAGGTGAGCTTGTTGCAAACGGAAATTCAACAACGTTGCCTGACGGTACTTTCACAGTATCGTTCACTGCTCCTTCAGGCGGCTACGAGGAATATAAAGTAATTCTCAAAAAAAATTCCGTTGAATTTGCAAAGCTTGATAACGTTGTTTTCGGTGAACTGTGGCTGGCAAGCGGTCAGAGCAATATGCAGTATCCCCTTGCTCAGGCAAAGGGCGGCGCAGATATGTTTAAAAATTCGCAGAAGCTGAGTAAATGGCTCCGTGTTCTGCATATGCCTTTTTATTGCAACAACAACGAGGTTGATACTTTTGTTGATCCTCAGCAGGATGCTGTCGGCGCAGTATGGACTACGGGTGAGAACGGGCACGTTTACAATATGAGTGCCGTTGCCTATTATTTTGCGGCGCAGATGATGGAGGATCTTGATATGCCCGTAGGCATACTCAACGCTTCGCTTGGCGGCTCTGCAATTGCAAGCTGGCTTTCAAGAGAAGCAATTGACGGCGACAGCAAGGTTAAAAACTATCTTATTTCCACCGAGAAATACATAGAAAAATCAGAGTGGGAAAAAGCAAAGCCAAGCATTTACCACGATATGACATCCAACTATAACCACAAGATTCATCCCCTCAGAAATTTCAGACCCTCGGGTATGATCTGGTATCAGGGCGAAACCGACCTTATGTTCAGATGTACCGAG
The DNA here is from genome assembly GCA_045590575.1 of Acutalibacteraceae bacterium. Taxonomy (GTDB): domain Bacteria; phylum Bacillota; class Clostridia; order Oscillospirales; family Acutalibacteraceae; genus CAG-177. Next base: position 1,462 of record JAZNRG010000036.1, read on the forward strand.
GAAGGTTATGCGGATTTTTATGATCTGATGCAGCGTTCATATTCGGAGCTTTTCGGCTATGAAAACGAGCGCATGCCCTTTATCTCCACTCAGATTGCATCCTATCTTTACTCCGACGACGGTCTGAATATGTTGGACTGGAATATCAATTACTGCAATATTCAGGCGGCACAACCCGAATCGAGGGCAACCGTAACGATTTATGACGTACCCCTCACGTTTCTGCCCGAGGCAGGGTCAATCCACCCCGAATGTAAGCAGGAAATAGGCGAGAGAATGGCGTTTGCCGCAAAGGGTCTTGTTTACGGCGGCGATGATGATTACACAGCCGCAACCGTTGAAAAAACAGAAATCCGTGACGGTGCTGTATACGTTACTTTCAGAAATGCGGGCGACGGACTTGCCTGCGGCGGCGATGAGCTTCACGGCTTTGCGGTTTGCGGCGCAGACGGCGTTTACGTTCAGGCGAATGCCGAAATCGTTTCGGCTGATACGGTAAAGGTGTGGAGCGATGACGTGACCTCACCCGTATCCGCAAGCTATGCATACTGCGTGAGCAATATGCGCTCCAATCTTTACTCAACGGCAAACGGCAAACTTGCCTTGCCCGTATGTCAGTTTGTTACGGATAGATCCGTGGGCACTCATTATTGGTTTGACAGACCGTGGACGGACTGCAACGATGAGCTTACCTGGCACGTTATGAACGAGATGGAGGCCAACAGGGATTATTCTTCCTGGTCGGCAGAGGGTGCGCAAATCACCTTTACAAACGGTGTTATGAACATAAAGGACGGCACGGAATTCACCCTCAGCCCTGCACTTAATTATAAATCGGGCAAAAAATTTGAAGATACCGATAATGATTATTCCGATTACGGTAATATGAGCTTTTTAGTGCGTAACAACGGCGGTGCAGACGTTGAATTGAGCGAAATCAGAATTTTAAAGAATTCATTAGAATGGTATTCGCCTGCGGTTAACGGCACAAAGGGTGTTGAAGCAACAATTCCTGCCGACGGTCTGTGGCACCTTGTAACCGTCGACCTTAACAGACTTTATCTTTTCGGCAATGAGGGCGGAGCAGGCAGACCCTGCGGCAAACTCAATCAGGTTGAGGAAATCCGTTTTGCTTTTGCAAGCGAAAACGATGCCGATATCAGCATTGATAATATCCGTTTTGCGCCCGATACTTCGGACGGGAAGATGCAGTTTGACCCCGATATGAACACCGCAGATACAATAATCGAAAAAATCTCTGCCATATTCACAAAAACTATCGGCGCAATAATATCACTTTTCAGATAAAAACAGCGGCTGCTTCACACACGAAGCAGCCGTTGTTTTATCTGAAGTATTCATATCGGAGTCAACTGCGTTCTGGCGTACGACGTAACCGAGTTCCGATACCTCATACATTGTTTTCGTAATTTGCAATTCCTTTCAGTTATTAATGATAGCATGAAACAATGTGTGTTTAGCCGCCGTTAACAAAATATTCATTGAATCCGTTATGAACACTCGTACCAATTAAGAACCGTAACAAATGTTACGGTTCTCAGATTTTTTATTCTGTTTACTATTTTGATGTCGACACACACAATGTATTGTTTACATAACATCATATGATAGCAGTCACACCAAAATGTGTGACGATTTTTCTTTATATCTTAGGTGTTCGGAACGGCATCAAATTAAAAATTGCGTTTGCAGATCGTTTATGATATAATCACAGCAGAGGTGAGGTTATGTTTACACACAGAGGGTTCATGCTCGACAGCGTGAGGCATATGCAGAGCATTGAGGAAATCAAAAAGCTGATCGATGCCATATCTTTGCTTGGATTCAACAAATTCCACTGGCATCTGACCGACGACCAGGGCTGGCGTTTCGAGAGCGAGAGTTTTCCCGAGCTGAACACCGTTGCCGCCGTAAGACCCTATTCCGACTTTGGAAAAAACCGTGTTGATGAGCCGTACGGCAGAGTATACACAAGAGATGAAATGAAAGAAATCGTTTCATACTGCGCCGAAAAAGGAATTGATGTTATCCCAGAGTTTGATATTCCGGGTCACACAAGCGCACTTTTATCCGCAATGCCATCACTTTCATGCACGGGTGAAAAGGTAAAAATCAAAACACATCAGGGCATTTTCAAGGATGTGCTCTGCCTTGCAAAGAAAGAAACATATGAAACCGTAATAAAGATTCTCGATGAATTTCTTGAAGTTTTTCCGGGTGAATATATCCATATCGGCGGCGACGAAGCTCCCTCAAAGCATTGGAAGGAATGCCCCGAATGCCGTAAATCTATGAAAGAGCACGGAATAAACAGTTATGCCGAATATCAGAACTGCTTTATGAACAGGATAATTGATTATCTTGAGAGCAAGGGCAGGCACGCTATCGTGTGGAACGAAGCAACGTATGGCAGCAATCTTGACAAAAGAGCAACAGTTCAATATTGGAAAGAGGCCCCAAAAACAACAGTAAAATTTTTGAACGAGGGCGGCAAGGCAATTCTTTCGCCATTCTCATACTGTTATATGGATTATGATTACAGCATCACTCCGCTCAACCGAGTTTATTCGCTGAAGGCGGATTTGCCCGTTCTTACCGAAAGCGGAAGAAAAAATATCATCGGAATCGAAGGCACGGTCTGGACAGAATATATCGATACTGATAATACTCTTGAACAGCTTCTTTTCCCGAGAATCATTGCAATTTCAAAGATTGCTCTCGGAGAAAATCATAAACCTTACAAAGAATTTCTGAACGATGTATACATTTCTAAGCAGAAACTTGGCGGCTTCTCGTTCTGCGATGAAAAAGAATGGACAAAGCCGAGAGCTGCATATGTTCACGGCTGGCTTAAGTTCGTGAAAGACCACTATACGCTCGACTACATCAAAGAACAGCTTTTATAATCAGTGAGGTACGGTATGAATAGCGACCATATTTTTTCGGGCAAATGGATTGGTGCGGAAATGACAGTCAATGACAGATTTGCACCGATATTCAAAAAAGAATTCACCCTTTCGGGTAAAACAAAATCAGCAAACATCTTTATCTGCGGTCTCGGTCTTTTTGAACTTAAAATCAACGGAAAGCTGCCCGATGATACGGTTCTCAACCCTGCTCATTCGCAGTACGGCAAAACAGTTCTTTACAGAAAATTTGATATCACCGCCTTGCTTTTTGAAGGCAAAAACACCGTTACCGTTGAGCTTGGCAACAGCTTTTTCAACGAAACAACCAACGTTTGGAATTGGGATAAAGCCTCGTGGCGTTCCGCACCGAAAATGATTGCGGATATTGAAATTAATTACGATAACGGTTCAACAGATTCAATCATTTCCGATGAATCCTGGATTGTTACAAAAGACGGTCCCACCGTTAAAAACAGCATTTATTACGGCGAAACCTTTGATGCCCGCCGCACGGAATTCTCCTGGCAGAATGCAATTGCTGTCGATGCTCCTGAAGGCAAACTCAAGGAGCAGTATATGCCCCCTGTCCGCCGTATATACACGATGAAGCCGAAAAGCATTACTCCGATTGACGGCGGTTTTATCGTTGAATCTCCCGAAATGGTGACGGGTTGGGCGGCAATCAATCTCGATGTCCCTGCCGATACCGAAATTGTTATAACTTACAGCGAAAAGCTGACGGATAATGGACTTGTTCAGAAAATCGGCAAGTATGAGGGTCACGACGGTCAATGGTGGCCCGATGCATACATTCAGCAGGATAAATTCATCAGCGGCGGTCAGCCTGCCGTTTTTGAACCGAAATTCAGCTATAAGGGATTTAAATACATTCAGATCGACGGTGTTCAGAATGATTTCTCCGCTGACGATATCGCAATATACAGAATCGCAAACGATGTTGAAGTTATCTCCGATTTCGAGTGCTCCGATGAAATGATAAATAATCTTCACGGCATTATGCGCCGCACAATGCTCAACAACTTTCAGGGCAAGCCTACCGACACTCCCGTCTGGGAAAAGAACGGCTGGCTGGGCGATGCCAACTGCGCACTCGATGTTATGATGTATAACTTCGATATGAGCAGCTATATGGCGAGCTTTGTTGACATTATGAACGACTGCTTTGAAGAATACGGCAAGGTGCCCGTTATTGTGCCGACAGCAGACTGGGGAATCGGCAACTCGCCCGTTTGGAACACAATCTATGTTTTTGCCGTTGAGGCAATGATAAACTACTGCGGCAACAAGGAATATGCCGCAAAAATCTATCCCAATCTTCGCAGGTTTGCCCTTGACGATATTGCGGAGCTTGATTCTCTTGGAGGCGTCTGGGGCACAAGAGGTCTTTCGGACTGGCTCTCCCCTATGGGCGGCGAGGATTTGTTCATCGAACCCGACCCATCGGAGGGTGCGGAAATCTGCTGCACAGCTTATATCTATGCAATGCTCAGGTCAATGGCACGCATTTCGGATATCCTCGGTAAAAACGATGCAGAAGAATACCTCTTTGCCGCCGAAAGATTCCGCAAAGCATTCAACGAAAAGTTCTATAATGCCGAAAAGGGAATATACGAAACAACCGTATGGAATCAGAAAGGTAACCGTCAGAAATACAGACAGACTTCAAATCTCCTCCCCCTCTCTTTCAGAATGGTTGATGCGGAAAACAAACAGACCGTGCTCGATAATCTGATTAAGGATATCGTTGAAAAAGATTATCATCTCGACACGGGCTGCACAGGCACAAAGCATCTTCTTTCCGTGCTTTTCAACGAGGGTTATGCGGGTGTTGCGTTTAAAATTCTTACGCAGAAAACATATCCGAGCTGGGGATTCTGGGTTGAAAACGGAGCCAACAGCGCGTGGGAATCCTGGGAAAGAACAACCCGTTCGCTTGACCATTATTTTCTCGGCACATATGACGAGATTCTTTATTCCCATATTGCGGGAATACGCAACATAAAAGACGGTTATAAATCATTCACCGTTGCCCCCGAAACCGGCTGCGGTCTTGATTTTGCAAGGGCATATATCAATTCTCCGCAAGGTAAAATTCGCTGTGAATGGAAGAAAGAAAACGGCAAGACCGCCGTTGAAATCGAAATCCCCGAAGGCTCGGTTGCTGAAATCCGCTTGTCCGATATAGCCGAAACCGTTTCGGGCGGCATTTATAAATACGAGGTATGATATGATTTTTTATTTTTCCGCCACGGGAAACAGCAAACACGCTGCAATAAAAATCGCCGCCGCACTCGGCGAAAATGCGTTATCAATCACCGATTGCCTCAAAAAGGATTTCAGCAATTTTATTGCGGATAAAAATGAAACTGTAGGTTTTGTTTTTCCTGTCTATAACTTCGGTCTGCCGATTACCGTTGTTGATTTTATTGAAAAATTAAATATTAAAACGAACGAAAAATATGTTTTCACAGTTGCAACTTACGGCGGTTTTTCGGGCGGCGCAAGCAAGATAATCAAAGAAAAACTTGCAGTAAAAGGAATCGGGGTCAATGCTCAATTTTCCGTCAGAATGCCCGACACCTGGACTCCCGCATATGATGTTTCAGACAAAGAAAAGAACGCAAAAATCAATGCGGAGGCGGATAAGAAGATTGATAGAATTATAAAGAAAATAAAAAAGCATTCATCGGGAAATTATGATTCAAGGCGCATCCCCTTCGGCGATAAGTTTTACAGCGGCTATGAATCACTTCGGCGAACAAGCAGTCTTTCGGTTGAGGATAACTGCATCGGATGCGGACTTTGTGCAAGGGAGTGCCCCGTTGATGCTATTGAAATTCAGGGCGATAAACCTGTCTGGGTCAAGGACAAATGCGCAATGTGCCTAGGCTGTTTACACCGCTGCCCCCAATTTGCAATTCAGAGGGGAAGCAAAACAAAAGAACACGGACAGTATATGCACGATTAAAAAATCCGTATCACCGATTGGTGATACGGATTAATTTTTTATTCAAAATTGCAGATGATTTTGTCGCCCTCTGCGGTGAGATTTACGGTCTTGATACCGTTGCTGTTGACAATTCTTTCTGTAATAACATCCTCAACATTTCTGCGGATAACATTGCGTAAATCTCTTGCGCCTCTCGGTCCGTCAACGGACTGCGATGCGATTTCGGATATTACCTTATCATCCCAAGTAAAGGCGATTCCCTTGTCAGTAAGGGGATCTACAAGTTCTTCAAGCATAAGAACCGCAATGCGTTTATAGTCATCAAGAGTAAGGTCGTTGAACACAACAACCTCGTCAACTCTACCGATAAATTCGGGGCGGAGGAATTCGTTGAGAGCCTTGAGTGCCCTTTCCTTTGATGCCTCGTTCTTGGTTTTTGCAAAGCCGAGAGCACCCGAACCTCTGTTGCTGCCCGCATTTGAGGTCATAA
>JAZNRG010000037.1:0-3042 GCA_045590575.1 Acutalibacteraceae bacterium
AAGCGGTCTTAGGAAGACAATCCTTTTGTACAACTCCTTGGCTCACAGAACGACATGGCTACGATCCGACTTCCGCAATTCTTGATATGATGAGCTATTCATGGGGCATTATTTCGGGCTCATTCCTTGCTCCTTATGTTATCGCTCTCTATTGGAAAAAGATGAACACAAAGGGTGCCTGGGCAGGTATTATCGGTGGCTTTGTTATTGCTGCTGTTCCTGCAGCTGCAAAGCTGATTACCGGCTTTGCAGCCAACGATACTGCAGTATGGCTTGCAGGTAAAGGTCCTGTGTTTGCTTGTGCCGCCATGATTGTATCAATTGTTCTCTGCGTGGTTGTCAGCGCGGTTACAAAATCCACCAACGAGAAGGAAACCGAGTTTTTCTACAGCGGTGATGTTCATATTGAAAGGGTAAAATAAAAATGCGGAGTGACGGGGTTGGAGTCAACTCAATCCCGTCGCTCTGAATTTGGTTTTATTATATATACTGAATTTGGTTTTATTATATATAATTTTATTTTTTTATAGAAAAGGACTGACGAAATGCCTATTACAGAATTTCTTGAAAAAAATGCGGCACTCTTTAAGGATGATGTTGCACTTGTTGAAATTAACCCCGAAATCCAGGAAAAGAGCCGTGTAACCTGGCGCGAATATTCCCTCATTGAGCAGGGTGCCAATGCTACCGGCAGAAGCGAAATCACATGGGATGATTTCAACAAAAGAGCCAACCGTTTTGCAAACTTCCTGCTTTCAAGAGGAATCAAGAAGGGCGACAGAGTTGCCATTCTTCTTATGAATTGCATTGAATATCTTCCGATTTATTTCGGTATTCTCAAAACCGGCGCACTTGTTGTTCCCCTCAATTATCGCTACACGGCAGACGAAATCAAATACTGCCTCAAGCTTTCGGAGAGCGACGCTATTGTGTTCGGCCCCGAATTTACGGGCAGAATGGAGCAGATAAGCGACCGCATTCCCGATGTGAAGCTCCGTCTTTATCTCGGCTCGGACTGCCCCACATTTGCAGAAAGCTATAATCAGCTTGTTACATACTGCACCTCAAAGAATCCCGAACTTAATATTTCCGATGACGACCATGCAGCTATTTATTTTTCATCGGGCACAACCGGTTTCCCCAAGGCAATTCTTCATGCCCATAAGGCTCTTGTTCATTCCTGCAAGGTTGAACAGAATCATCATTCACAGAGCAAGGATGATGTTTTCCTCTGCATTCCGCCTCTTTATCACACAGGTGCAAAGATGCATTGGTTCGGCAGTCTTCTTGTCGGCGGCAAGACTGTTCTTCTTAAGGGTGCAAAGCCTGAATGGATAATCAAAGCTGTTTCGCAGGAAAGAGCAACTATTGTCTGGCTTCTCGTACCTTGGGCTCAGGATATCCTCGATGCTATTGACAGAGGCGATATCGAGCTTGACCGCTATAACCTTGACCAGTGGAGACTTATGCACGTAGGTGCACAGCCTGTTCCTCCCAGCCTTATCAAGAGATGGCTCAAGGTATTCCCGAATCATCAGTATGATACCAACTACGGTCTTTCGGAATCAATCGGCCCCGGCTGTGTTCACCTCGGTGTTGAGAATGTTCACAAGGTTGGCGCAATCGGTAAGGCAGGCTACGGTTGGGAAACCAAAATCATTGACGAAAACGGCAACGAAGTTGCAAGAGGCGAGGTCGGCGAGCTTGCAGTCAAAGGCCCCGGCGTAATGCTCTGCTACTTCAATGACGATAAGGCAACAAGCGAAACACTCCACGGTGAATGGCTCTACACGGGCGATATGGCTCAGGAGGACGAAGAAGGCTTCATTTATCTTGTTGACCGCAAGAAGGATGTTATTATTTCAGGCGGTGAAAATCTTTATCCCGTTCAGATTGAAGATTTCCTTCGCAAGCACGAGGCAATCAAGGATGTTGCAGTTATCGGTCTTCCCGATGCAAGACTCGGCGAAATAGCAACTGCAATTGTCGAAATCAAAGAAGGCTGCAAGGCAAATGAAGAAGATATTCAGGACTTCTGCCGTGATCTTCCCAGATATAAGAGACCTCATAAGATTATTTTTGCCGAGGTGCCCAGAAATCCGACCGGCAAAATCGAAAAGCCGAAGCTTCGCAAGATTTACTGCGGTGACAGCCTTGTTGCAACTCAGGTTGAAATGAAAATTACTAAATAAATCTTGTAATTATATTCAAAAAGCATTATAATATTTCAGCTAAACACATAATTAGGAGGAATCCCGTTGAATAAACTTTTTTTGGGCAATGAAGCAGTTGCAAGAGGCCTCTATGAGGCAGGCTGCCGAGTTGTATCAAGCTATCCCGGCACACCCAGTACGGAAGTAACAGAGTTTGCCGCAACATACGATGAAATCTTTTCCGAGTGGGCACCCAACGAAAAGGTAGCCTGCGAGGTTGCATTCGGCGCATCCGTTGCGGGTGCACGTTCATTCTGCGCAATGAAGCATGTTGGTCTTAATGTTGCCGCAGACCCTCTTTTCACAGCATCATACACAGGCGTAAACGCCGGTATGGTTATTCTTGTTGCTGATGACCCCGGTATGCATTCATCACAGAATGAGCAGGATTCAAGACACTATGCCATGGGCTCAAAAACAATGATGCTTGAGCCTTCGGATTCTGCAGAATGCCTTGAATTCACAAAGAGAGCATTCGATCTTTCTGAAAAGTTCGACACTCCCGTTATTATCAGACTCACAACAAGAGTTGCTCATTCAAGAAGCACAGCTCCCGTTGCTGACAGAGTTGATAACGGTCTCAAAGAATACGTTAAGAATCCCCAAAAGTATGTTATGGTTCCCGCAAACGCAAAGGTAAAGCATGTTGTTGTTGAGCAGCGTATTCTTGATCAGATTGCATACTGCGAAACAGGTGCGGACGGTCTTAATACCGTTGAATACAACAGCAAAAAAATCGGCGTTATCTCCTCGGGTATCTGCTATCAGTATGCAAAGGAAGTCGGAGGCCAAGCGGTCTTAGGAAGACAATCCTTTTGTACAACTCCTT
>JAZNRG010000038.1:0-2573 GCA_045590575.1 Acutalibacteraceae bacterium
CAAACAACTCAGCAGGTGCTATGACCGGCTTTATGGGTATGGGATTTGCTCAGCAGTCAGGCGGTATGAACGCTCAGAATCTTTTCGCAATGGGTCAGCAGCAACAGGCTCAGCAGCCGGCTCCTCAGGCAACACCTCCTGCAGACGGCTGGAAATGTTCTTGCGGAAATACAGTTTCGGGTAATTTCTGTCCCAACTGCGGTGCAAAGAAACCTGAACCCAAACCCGCTGAAGGTGGTTGGAAATGCTCTTGCGGTGCAACGGCAACCGGAAAATTCTGTCCTGAATGCGGTTCACCCAAACCTGCAGAGGCTGAGGGCTGGACTTGTTCCTGCGGTGCAGTGAACAAAGGTAAATTCTGTCAGAATTGCGGCTCACAAAAACCTGCAGGCGCACCTCTTTATCAGTGTGATAAATGCGGTTGGAAGCCTGAAGACCCCCACAATCCTCCGAAGTTCTGTCCCGAATGCGGTGACATCTTCGATGAAAGCGATGCAAAATAATTAACCAATAAAAAATTAAAATACAAATTAAAGGAGAATTTTATTATGGGACTTTTTGATAAGAAATTTTGTGACATTTGCGGAGATAAAATAGGACTTCTCGGCAACAGAAAACTTGAAGACGGCAATATGTGTAAAGACTGTGCAAAGAAACTTTCACCCTTCTTCAGCGACAGAAGAAGCTCAACTATTGAAGAAATCAAACAACAGCTTGCTTACAGAGAACAGAACAAACAAGTTCTTGCATCTTTTTCACCTGTTATGAACTTTGGTGACAATGATAAAATATATGTTGATCAGATGAAATCAAGCTTCGTTGTTTCAAGATACAACCCCGGAAGCTGGAGTGATGAAAATCCTGATGTTATTCCGCTTTCAAGCGTTATGAGTTGCAACCTCAGAATTGATGAAGACAGAGAAGAAATTTATACTCAAGGTAAAGACGGAGAAGAGGTAAGCTACAATCCTCCAAGATACAAATTTACATATGACTTTGTTGTTGAAATCAAAGTCAACAATCCTTACTTTGATGAAATTGAAGTCCGCCTCAATAATTCTCAGGTTGAAGGTCTTGGCACAATGGAATATAACCGCTATCAGCAGATGGCAATGCAGGTTACAAACATTCTTCTGCCCGGCAGCAGTGCAGGTATGCCTGTCAATAACGGATATAATCAGCCGATGAATAACGGTATGCCTATGAACCAGGGCTATGCTCCTGCAGGTGCTTACGGTCAGCCCAATCCCTATGCTCAGCAGAATGCATATAATCAGCCGATGAACAACGGATATGCTCCTGCTAACGGATATAATCAGCCAATGAATAACGGTTACAATCAACCGATGAATAATGGTTATAACCAGCCTATGAATCAGGGCTACAATCAGCAGCCTGCTTACGGTCAGCCTGTTCAAGCGCAAGCACCTGTATCACAAGCCTGGGTTTGCCCTGCTTGTAACGCAACAAACGAAAGCGGTGCATTCTGCGCTTGCTGCGGTACACGCAGACAATAATGAAAAATATGAAACCTGTAATAATCATAGTTCTGGTGGTTGCTTTGATTTCAGCTGTTGTGGCAGGTGTCTGGTACTTTAAAACCAGATTTTATGTACCTGATAAAAACGGTATGGTATTCTCTCTGACCGATACAATAACCTCTTGTCGCTATGAATCGGGCGGTGGTATGAACGGTGAATTGACACAGGCGCGAATCTTTTTAAAAGATAACGGTGAGGTTTGGCTGAAATATCATTATCGTTATCCCGTCGGAACAGATAAAGAGGATGTAACAACGGAATATCAGATAGATGCCAAAGCGATTGAGGATATCCGTGAAACCTGTAACGAGTACGGAGTTCTCTGTTGGGGCAAGCTCAAGCGCAGTGATATAGAGGTGCTTGATGGTGCAACAGATAAAATTGCTTTGACTTTTTCAGACAAACAATACTACAGCTTTAACACAGGTCTTGAATTACCCGACGGCGGAGAAAAAATCTTTGATGAAATTTTAGAAACCATTAAACAGTATAAGCAAGGAGATGATAACCTTGTCAACAATTCTTGAACAGAAATGTCCTAACTGCGGTGGTGCGGTTGAATTTGATGTTGGTGCACAAAGGCTTAAATGCCCATTCTGCGACACCGAATTTGATATTACCGCGATGCCCGAGGATACGGCAAATCAGGTTGAACAGATAAACTGGAATTCGCAGGGCACACAATGGGGTGCAGGTGAAACTGATGGCATGAGTGTTTATGCCTGCAATTCCTGCGGCGGTGAAATTGTTGCCGACTCAACAACAGGTGCAACAACCTGTCCCTACTGCGGAAATCAGGTTGTTATGAAAGGTCAGTTTTCAGGTGCACTCAGACCTGATCTTGTCATTCCTTTCAAACTTGATAAAAAAGCGGCGAAAGAGGCATTGAAAAAACATATTTCAACCAAAAAGTTTGTGCCAAAATCGTTCCTTGCCGATAACCGACTTGAAGAAGTCAAGGGCGTTTATGTCCCTCATTGGCTTTTTACCTGCGATAAGTCGGATCGTAGCCATGTCGTTCTGTGAGCCAAG
>JAZNRG010000039.1:0-7108 GCA_045590575.1 Acutalibacteraceae bacterium
TGAACTCGATATGCCCGTTGAAAAGGTTCGCGAAATTATGAGAGTTGCTCAGGAGCCCGTTTCTCTCGAAACACCCATCGGCGAAGAGGAAGACAGCCATCTTGGTGATTTCATCCCCGACGACGACGCTCCCGCACCCGCAGACGCAGCCTCAATGCTTCTTCTCAAGGAACAGCTCAATGAAGTTCTCAAGACCCTCACTCCCAGAGAAGCAAAGGTGCTTGCTCTTCGTTTCGGTCTTGAAGACGGACATCCCCACACCCTTGAGGAGGTAGGCAGCGAATTCGGCGTTACCCGTGAAAGAATCCGTCAGATTGAAGCCAAGGCTCTCCGTAAGCTTCGTCACCCCAGCAGAAGTAAAAGACTCAAGGATTTCCTTGATTGATAAAGGGACTGCCTCACTAAGCGAAACCCCAAAGAAACAAATAAGCGGTTTGCATTGGATTACCTTTGCAAACCGCTTTTGTTTTTATTCTTCTGTTAAAATTATATATCCCATCGGGAAGGGTTCAACCTCGGGGGAATCAACAAAAGTTTTGAGGATATGATAAAACTCAAACTTCTTATGTCGGTAGCCGTTGCGGGTTTCCCAGTCACGCAGATAAATTCCGCTTTTGAGCACGGTTATCAGGTCGCCGTAGCCGTCTTCGAATGATTTGATATGAACATAATCGAAATCGGGCATACGGTAATAATCGGGGAAATCTTCCCTTGAACAGTCATACGGAACAAATGCGGTGCGGCGGTTATCAAGAACCCAGAATGCGAGTCTGCGCTTGAATTCGGCTTCGCTCAGCAGTCCCGATTTCATTTTTCGATTCCGAGCTCCTTGCAGCAATCTTCAACGATTTTCTGCATTTCGGGGAGCTTTCTTTCAATGTCCGCAACAAGTTCAAACTGGGTGCGGCATCTTACGAGGTTGTGCTCGGGATATTCGGTCTTGAAATAAACGTCGCCGTTTATGAAGTCAGCAAGGAAACGCATTCCGCATTCAAAGGTAAGAAGCTTTCCGGAGAATGCAAGCTGATCGATTTCTTCTTTGGTGAGGCTTTCGCCCGCTTCGGAAAGATAGCCGTAGGTGTATGCCTTGAAATATTCGAGGCTGAGTGAAACCTTTGCAACATCTTTTTCATCTTCTGCGGCGGTGTTCGCACCGAAACGGATGCTGTCGCCGAAGTCATAGAGCGAAAGTCCGGGCATAACGGTATCGAGGTCAACAACGCAGATATCCTTGTTTGTCTTGTTGTCAAACATAACGTTGTTGAGCTTTGTGTCGTTATGCGTAACTCTGAGGGGGAGCTTACCCTCTGCAAGAAGGTCGAGAAGCACGGAGCAGTCCTTTTCACGGGCAAGAACAAATTCAATTTCATCCTTCACCTGATCGGCTCTGCCTGAAAGGTTATCTGCAACAGCCTTTTTGAAATCGGCAAAGCGTGAAACGGTGTTATGAAAATTGGGGATGGTTTCAACGAGGGTTTCGCTGGGGTAATCGGCAAGAATCTTCTGGAATTTGCCGAATGCCTTTGCGGCGTTGCAGAAGGTTTCCGCGCTGTCAACGCTCTGGTATGAATGAGCATCAGTTATGAAATTGTAGCATCTCCAGAAACGGCCCTCGCCGTCGATATAATAGGGTTTGCCGTCCTTTGCGGGGAAAACCTGAAGGCATTCTCTCTTAACGTCACCGCCGTTTTCAAGCACCTTTTTGCGCATATATTCGGTAACGCCCACAACGTTGCCCATAAGAGCCTCGGGCTGTTTGAAAACATAGGTGTTGAGCTCCTGCACAAGATAACGGTTGATTTCGCCGCCGTTATCAAAATCAAAAACATAGGTATTATTGATATGACCGTCAAAAAGCTGGGATGATTTCACGAATTCACCCTCAAACACAAAAGCATTGATAAGCTCGTTTACATTATTTATTTTATTTTCCAAAAGGGTCACGCCTTTCTGAATATGATATCCCCGAAAAACTCGGGTCTGTGGAAATCGGGATTTTCTGTTCTGATGGGAAAATGCGAGCCGTAGTGGGGGAGTGCGGTGCTGTCGCCGCATTTGTAGAAATTACCTTTGATTACGGTTTCGCAAAGGGAAAAATCTTTTCCGTAGAGAGCTGAAATGAAACTTTCGGGAATAGTTATTTCGTATCCCCAGGCTTTTTTATTTTCTTCTTCAATTTCCATGGTGTGAATAACCGGTTCAAGGTCGGTTAATTCTTTAATGAAAACTCTGTCTTCACGGCAGGTGCCGATTTGCGAGAGATAAACGCCGTTTTTATTAACCTCAAAGTTGATGTATCTCTTATCATCCGCAACGGGCATAAGAAAAATTTCAAGGCAGCTGTCGGTATAAACGGGGTCATCACGCTTTGTGCATTCGCAGCGGATATTTTCTTCAAAAGACCACAAAAGAGTATGAATCCCTTCACCCTCAACGCCGAACATTGCAGCATAACTTTCGGGCTTATAACCGTTTTCGTCCCACATAAAGGAGTCAATCGCCGCAACGGGAAAATTCCTTGCCTCGGCGGCGGATTTATAAATCGGAGCAATATATTCCATATTTCCTTCTTTATTTTTATTTATATTATTAAAACATTATACTATAGTGTGTGGAAATAGTCAACGGGGAAGATTTTTCAAGAGCAAAGTGAAAAGTTCAAAGTGCAAAGAGAATAAGATTCTGAAATACAGCGGTAGGGCGGTATTTCCACATCCCCGCTGTCGGTACATAAAATAACGGGTACGGTCTGGACCGTACCCGTTAAACTTTATGAAATTACATTGCTTCAACGATAGCCTTTGTATCTCTTGCGATAACAAGTTCTTCGTTGGTGGGAAGAACAAATACCTTAACCTTTGAATTTGCGGTTGAGATTTCGCCTTCCTTGCCTCTGCGCATAATTTCGTTTGCTTCGTTGTCAAGCTCAACACCGAGATAGCCGAGGTTGTTGCAAACGTCTGCACGAAGGTCGATTGTGTTTTCACCGATACCGCCGGTGAATACGATAGCGTCAACGCCGTTCATAGCTGCAACGTAGCTGCCGATGAGCTTGCGCACCTGATATTTCTGGATGCTTCTTGCAAGGTGAGCTCTTTCGTTGCCGTTTGCTTCAGCGGCGGAAACGTCTCTGTCGTCGCTGCCTACGCCCGAAATACCGAGAACACCCGACTTTTTGTTGAGGATTGTATCTGTTTCTGCGGGGGTCCAGCCTTCCTTCTGCTGAAGGTAGGTGATAACGGAGGGGTCAACAGCACCGCAGCGTGTGCCCATGATGAAGCCGTCGAGGGGAGTGAGACCCATGCTGGTGTCGATGCACTTGCCGCCCTTGACTGCTGTGATTGATGAGCCGTTGCCGAGGTGGCAGGTAACAATCTTAAGATCCTTGATGTCCTTACCCATAACCTCTGCGCATCTTGCGCTTACGAAGCGGTGAGATGTGCCGTGGAAGCCGTAGCGGCGAACCTGATACTTCTCATAGTATTCGTAGGGGATGGGGAAGATATATGCCTCGGGGGGCATTGTTGAATGGAATGAGTTATCAAAAACGGTAACCTGAGGAACATCTTTGCCGAAAACGTCGATGCAGGCGTTGATACCCTGAATGTGAGCAGGGTTGTGGAGGGGAGCGAGGTCGCAAAGGCTTTCGATGCCCTTGATAACTTCGTCTGTAACAAGAACGCTCTCGTTGAAGAGTGCGCCGCCTTGAACAATTCTGTGACCTACAGCGGAAATTTCGCTCAGGTCGTCAATAACCTTTGATGAACCTTCGGTAAGAGCCTTCTTAACCTGAAGGAATGCTTCTGTGTGGTTTGACATAAACACGGGAATTTCAAACTTTTCACCGTTGGCTGAACCTCCGATGAAGCTGTCTGCATTACCGATTTTTTCGCAGTTACCCTTTGCGATAACGGATTCATTATCCATATCGAAAAGCTGATACTTGAGGGATGAACTGCCGCAGTTAATAACGAGAATTTTCAATTTCAACACTCCTAAGTGAATATTTGCTTGATTTTAATCCTACAAATGATTATTATATACTTAACGAAAAGATTTTTCAAGCATTTTACAATATTATTTCCGTAAAAAGGAGCGATTATGAAGGTTGCAGGCATCATAGCTGAATATAATCCGTTTCACAGCGGCCACGCTTACCTTGCCGAAAAGGCGGGGGCGGCGGGTCATACCCATACCGTTGCGGTTATGAGCGGCAATTTTGTTCAGAGGGGTGAACCTGCTCTGATGCATCATTCCGTACGCACAAGAGCTGCTCTTGAGTGCGGTATCGACCTTGTTGTTCAGCTTCCTTCGGTTTATGCCGTGTCATCTGCTCAGAGTTTTGCAACAGCAGGTGTTGAAATATTGAACGGTCTCGGCTTAGTTGATTCACTTGTTTTCGGAAGCGAGTGCGGGGATACCGATAAAATAGTAAAGACCGCAAAGGCTGTTTACGGCGATGAAATAAAAAGTTATCTTGCCTCGGAGCTTGAAAAAGGCATTTCTTTTGCATCGGCAAGAGAGAATGCGCTTCGCAAAATCAATTCCGCATATGCGGATATAATTCAAAGTCCGAACAACATTCTCGGTGTTGAATATGCGGCGTCAATTGAAAGAAGCGGAAGCGATATTGCACCTGTTACCTTTGCAAGAACAGGTGCGGCTCACGATTCCGATGACGGAATCAACGGTATTGCATCTGCATCCGCCATAAGAAAAATGATACAAAAAGGGGAGAACATATCGGATTTTGTGCCCGGAAAAGCGGCGGAGATTTATAAAAACGCCTCCCTTACCGATACCAAAAGAATTGAAAATGCCATTCTTTATAAAATGAAAACAACCACTCCGCAGGAACTTTCAAAGGCTCCTGATATCAGCGAAGGCATCGAAAACAGAATTGTTCAGGCGGCAAAGCAGGCGTCATCGCTTGAGGAATTATACACTCTTGCAAAGACAAAAAGGTATTCTCACGCAAGAATAAGAAGGATTATAACCAATCATTTTCTTACAGTGACCGCGGAGGATTTGCGTATTTCCGTGCCATATATAAGAGTTCTCGGATTCAATTCAAAGGGTGCCCAATTGCTGAAAGCGGCGAAGTCAACGGCATTGATTCCCGTTATAACCAAGGCGGCGGATGTTGCAAATCTCGGCTCAGAAGCGCAGAGAATCTTCTCTCTCGAGTGCACGGCAGGGGATATTTTTGCCCTTTGCACGGAAAATCCCGCAGACTGCATACCCGAAAAAGACTGCAGACCCGTTATTATTTAATACAATAAAAAATATATAAGCACGCTGAACACACGGCAGGGTTTTGTCGCCTGCCGTTTTTGTTTTTTTGTTTAGCATAATACACAAAGACTCTAAAATAATCAACAAATATTCGCTGCTTTTTATTAAAAATTTCGTATGAATGCACAAACATTGAATTTCTTATAAAATATTTTTATAAAAACGATTGACTTATTCCAAAACTTGACATATAATGCTATCCTGCGTATTATAATGGAATTTAATACCCTATAATTTCAACTTTATTACGCGTTTATAGTTATAATATATAGGGAGAATTCCGACGGAAATTCAGTTAAAAAACGCAAACTTATGGAAATTTCAAAGAAACGGAGTGATCAGCTTAATGCTCAAAATGAATCCCGTTAAACGAGGAAGCTGCACACGCATGAGCTTCGGAAAAATCAACGAGGTTATGGATATGCCCAACCTCATTGAAATCCAGAAGGCATCCTATCAGTGGTTCATCGAAACCGGTCTGAAGGAGGTTTTCCGTGATATGGCGGATATCACGGACTACACAGGCAACTGGGTGCTCAGCTTCATTGACTACCGCATGGACGACAAGCCCAAGTATACGGTTCGCGAATGCAAAGAACGCGATGCCACATATGCGGCTCCCATGAGAGTTACCGTTCGTCTTCAGAACAAAGAAACCGGCATCATCAAAGAGTCCGAAGTGTTTATGGGCGATTTTCCCATCATGACCGAAAGCGGCACCTTTGTTATTAACGGCGCAGAGAGAGTTATTGTTTCTCAGCTCGTTCGTTCACCCGGTGTTTACTACGGCATGACACACGACAAGACAGGTATCGAGCTCTACACCAGCACAATCAATCCCAACAGAGGTGCATGGCTTGAATACGAAACCGATGCTAATGACATTTTCTATGTCCGCATCGATAAGAACAGAAAAATTTACATCACAGCATTTATCCGTGCTCTCGGTCTGAGCTCTAATGATGATATCCGTCAGTTCTTCGGCGAGGATAACAAGCTCGAAGCAACAATGGAGAAGGATGAAACGAGAAACACCGAAGAAGCTCTTATGGAAGTGTTCAAGAAGCTTCGTCCCGGCGAACCTGTTACTCTTGAATCCGCTCAGCAGCACATCGATAATCTTTTCTTTGATCCTCACAGATACGATATTTCCAGAGTTGGTCGTTATAAATACAACAAGAAGCTTTCAATGGTTAACCGTCTCCCCGGTTGCAAGGTTGCTCAGCCCGTTATCAGCGAATATACAGGCGAACTTCTTGCAGAGCCCGGAGAAGTTCTTACCAAGCAGAAGGCTCTCGAAATAGAGCAGGCAGGCGTTATGAAGGTTGTTGTTGCCTGCGAAGACGGCAGCGAGCTGTTTGTTATTTCAAACGGCATGGTTGATGCTCTTGCTCTTCTTCCCGACAGCATTTCGAAGGAAGAACTCGATGCAATCGGCATCAATGAGAAGGTTCGTTATTCCGTTCTTCACGAAGTTATCGAGAAGTGCGGCGACGACAAGGCAGCTCTTCTTGCAGAAATGGCAGAACGCTGCGACGACCTCATTCCCAAGCACATTATTGTTGACGATATCTTTGCATCGATCAACTACGTCAACTGCCTTACCAAGCACGTTGGTACAGTTGACGATATCGACCATCTTGGCAACAGAAGAATCCGCTCCGTCGGCGAACTTCTTCAGAATCAGTTCAGAATCGGTCTTGCAAGAATGGAAAGAGTTGTTCGTGAAAGAATGGCTATCCAGGCTCAGGAAGATGAAGATAAGATCACTCCGCAGACTCTTATCAACATCCGTCCCGTTATGGTTGCAATC
>JAZNRG010000040.1:0-23074 GCA_045590575.1 Acutalibacteraceae bacterium
AAGGAACTCATCAGGCACCTTGCTTCTCTTACCGATGAAATCATCGCTTCCGCAAAGAACTATGACCCCGCAAAGATTACCCGTTATGCGGTTGACCTTGCAACTCTTTTCCATAAGTTCTATAACGCTTGCCGTGTTAACTGCGAGGATGAAGCTCTTATGCAGGCAAGACTCAGCCTTTGCCTCTGCGTTAAGAATGTTCTTAAGAATATTCTCACAATGTTCAGAATCAACGTTCCCGAAAGCATGTAAAAAAATTACCGCCGAGCCGATTGGCTTGGCGGTTTTGCTTTTTAATGAACAATGAAGAATTAATGATGAATAATTGAGGATAGGCTTCGCCTATGACCGATTTTGTTGTAGGGGTCGATGCCTACATCGACCCTATTAAAGCAAAAAAAAGGGGGGTCAATCGGGCGATTCGTGAATCGCCCCTACATTTTTCTTTATTCAAATATCGGTGTTGACATATATCTTTCTCCGCTGTCGGGGAGGAGAACAACGATATTCTTACCTTCGTTTTCGGGGCGTGATGCAATAAGTGTTGCGGCGTGAAGTGCCGCACCCGATGAAATTCCGATAAGAATGCCTTCGGTTTTTACCGTCAGCCTTGCGGCGGAATATGCTTCGTCGGTTGTAACCGTGATTATTTCATCATAAATATTTGTGTCGAGTATCTTCGGCACAAAGCCAGCGCCGATGCCCTGAAGACCGTGAGCACCTGCTCTGCCCTGCGAAAGAAACGGCGAATCCGCAGGCTCAACGGCAATGATTTTAACATTGGGATTTTTCTCTTTGAGATATCTGCCTACGCCCGTTATTGTGCCGCCCGTGCCGACCCCCGCAACAAAAATGTCAACCGTGCCGTCGGTGTCGTTCCATATTTCGGGACCTGTTGTTTTGTAATGCGCAGCGGCGTTTGAGGGGTTGTCAAACTGTGCAGGAATAAAGCTGTTTTCGGTTTTTTCTGCGAGTTCGTTTGCCTTTTCAATTGCGCCTGCCATACCCTTTGAGCCGTCGGTGAGCACAAGTTCTGCGCCGTAGGCGGCAAGCAGTTTTCTGCGCTCGATACTCATTGTTTCGGGCATGGTGATGATGACTTTAAGACCCATCTGCACCGCAACCGATGCGATTCCTATGCCCGTGTTGCCGCTTGTAGGTTCAATGATAACCGAATTTTCGTTGATTCTTCCTTCTTCGAATGCCGCACGGAGCATCTCATAACCGACTCTGTCTTTGGCACTGCCCGCGGGGTTTCTGTATTCAACCTTTGCAAGAATGTTTGCTTTTATGTCAGATTTTTCTGCGTATCTGCCGAAGTTTACAAGCGGTGTGTTGCCGATTGTTTCTGCGGCATTTGAGTATATTTTCATATTAATCACCTGCTGAAATTATATCAATTCCGACCTGCCCCGTCAACATATTGTTTTGTTTATTTTGCCTAAATTATCTCTTTTAATTTTTACATATATAAATTTTATTTTTTCTTGCATTAAACCGATAAAGAAGTATAATAAAGGTGAATAGCGGAAAAACCGCACATTTGCAAAAAGGAGAATTTGATTATGGCAGAAAAAGTTAAGATTGGTATTATCGGATGCGGCGGCATTGCTAACGGCAAGCATCTTCGTGCAATTTCAGGCATTGATTTCCTTGAGCCTGTTGCATTCTGCGATATTATTGAAGAAAGAGCAATCGAAACCGCAAAGAAATACGGCGGCGAGAATGCAAAGATTTATACCGACTACAAAGAGCTTCTTAAGAACGAAGAAATCGTTGCAGTTCACGTTTGTACCCCCAACAAGTCGCACAGCTTCATCACAATCGATGCTCTTGAAGCAGGCAAGCACGTTCTCTGTGAAAAGCCCATGGCTAAAACATATGCCGAAGCAAAGGCTATGTATGAGGCATCCGTAAGAACGGGCAAGGTTCTTTCAATCGGCTATCAGTCACGCTGGAGAGACGATTCCCTCTATCTTAAGGAATGCTGTGAAAATGATCAGTTTGGCGAAATCTACTACGCAAGAGCTCTTGCACTGCGCAGAAGAGCTGTTCCCACATGGGGCGTATTCCTCAACGAAGAGGAGCAGGGCGGCGGTCCGCTTATCGATATCGGTACTCACGCACTCGACCTTACTCTCTGGATGATGAATAACTATAAGCCCAAGATGGTTGTGGGCACAAAATACAAGAAGCTCGGTGATCAGAAGAGAACAGCAAACGCATGGGGCGACTGGGATCCCGAAAAGTATACTGTTGAAGATTCCGCATTCGGTTTTGTTGTTATGGAAAACGGTGCAACCATCAGTGTTGAATCTTCGTGGGCACTCAACATTGCAGACCCCTGCGAAGCATCAACTCTTATTTGCGGTGTAAAGGGCGGCGCTGATATGCTCGGCGACGACCTCAGAATCAACTATGTAAAGAACGGCAGACAGGTTATCGAAACTCCAAACTTCGATGCAGGCGGCGTTGCTTTCTATGACGGCGCAAGCGACAGACCCGAAGAGCTTGAATGCAGAGCATTCTATGATGCAGTTCTCAACGGCGCAGAGCTTCGCACAAAGCCTGAGCAGGCAATGGTAGTTACTCAGATTCTTGAAGCAATCTATGAATCGGCAAAGACAGGCAAGCCCGTATATATTAACAACGATTAAGAGGTAAACATATGAAACTGGCAGTTCAGGTCTATTCCGTAAGAGACCATATAAATGATTCGGAAACTCTTCTCAAAGCACTTGAAGAGATTAAGAAAATAGGCTACGACGGCGTTGAATTCGCAGGATTTTTCGGCACAGATGCAGCTGTTATCAAGGCAAAGCTCGATGAACTCGGTCTTGTTTGCGTAGGTGCTCATATGGGTCTTGACGATTTTAAAGCAGATAAACTCGAAGCAACAATCGAATTCATCAACACTCTCGGTGCAAAGGCTGTCGGCGTTGGCGGTGCTCCTCATTCAACAATGGAAGAGGCAGTCAATACAGGCGACGTGCTCGGTGCGGCAGAGAAATATGCTATGGATAAGTACGGCATCAAGGTTTATTATCATAACCATTGTGAAGAATTCGTTGCTCTTGAAAACGGACTTTATCCCATCGATGTTATCGGCGACAGATGCTCACTCGAAATCGATACATACTGGAGCTTCCACGCAGGTGAGGATAACTATAAACTCCTCACCGAAAAGAAGGATAACATCGTTCTTCTTCATGTTAAAGACGGTATCGACGGCAAACCTATGGCTCTCGGCGAGGGCAACAACGATCTTGCAACGGTTGTGAAGGCTGCAAAGGATATCGGCATTGATTGGCTTATCGTTGAAAATGATGACCCCGTGCCCACAGGCTTTGAAGATATCGCAAGAAGCATCAACTATATCAAAGGCATTATTTAATTGAGTGAATAATGAATGGTGAAAAATGAATAATTAAGGATAGGCTTCGCCTATGACCGATTATATAAACAGCGGCGCAGCCCCTTGATTTTTCATTCTTCATTTTTAATTTTTCATTTTACAAGGAGAAACACTATGAAACTCGGCGTATTTACAACTCTTCTTTCAAATCTTTCTTTGGAAGAAGCTCTCAAATATTTCAAATCACTCGGCATCGAAATGGTTGAAATCGGCTGCGGCGGCTACCCCGGCAATGCTCACGCAGACCCTGAAGTTCTTCTCAATGACGATGCAAAGCTCGAAGAATTCAAGGCACTTATCAAGAAGTATGATGTTGAAATCAGCGCACTTTCCTGCCACGGCAACCCCGTGCATCCCAACAAGGAAATTGCCGCAGATTACGATAAGACAATCAGAAACACCATCCTTCTTGCAGAAAAGCTCGGTCTTCATCAGATAAACACCTTCTCGGGCTGTCCCGGTGACTGCGAAACCGCAAAATATCCCAACTGGGTAACCTGCCCCTGGCCCAACGATTTCGGCGAAATTCTTGACTGGCAGTGGAACGAGGTTCTTATTCCTTATTGGAAAGACCTTGTTGAATTCGCAAAGGCTCACGGCGTTAACAAAATTGCTCTTGAGCTTCATCCCGGCTTCTGTGTTTATAACACCGAAAGCCTTCTCCGTCTGCGTGAGGCTGTAGGTCCCGAAATCGGCGCAAACTTCGATCCCAGCCACCTTATCTGGCAGGGTATGGATCCCGTTGCCTGCATCCGCAAGCTCGGCGATGCAATCTTCCATTTCCACGCAAAGGATACAAAGATTGATAAGTACAACACCGCAGTTAACGGCGTTCTCGATAACAAGCCCTACGGCGACGAAATCAACCGTTCGTGGATTTTCCGTACAATCGGCTACGGCAACGACAACGCATATTGGAAAGAGATTATCTCAAATCTCCGTATGGTCGGCTATGACTACGCAATCAGCATTGAGCACGAGGATTCGCTTATGAGCCAGAATGAAGGTCTTTCAAAGGCAGTTTCATTCCTCAAAAATATTATTCTTACCGAATCAACAGGCGAAATGTGGTGGGTCTGAGTTTCGCGGAGCGAAACAGTGATATACGCCTTACGGCGTGCGATATATTGCTTCGCAATGTGATATTTTCGGCTTTGCCCTTGCCTGTTTTATAATGTAGGGGCGATTCACGAATCGCCCGATAATCAAAGGAAGCGCATATTATGATTAACAACAAAATAGGATTTGCCGTTATCGGCTACGGCGGTATGGGCGGCTGGCACGCCCGAAAAATCAAGGAAGAAATGGGTGAATATGCCGAGGTTGTCGGTATATTTGACATTAATCCCGAGAGAAAAAAGGTTGCTGATGAAAACGGTTTTCATTTCTTCTCGTCAAGAGAAGATCTTCTCTCCGATGAGCGCATCGACCTTGTAACAATTGCAACGCCTAACGATGTTCACAAGGAAATTGCCATTGATGCAATGCGCCACGGCAAGAATGTTATCAGTGAAAAGCCGGTTACACTTTGCACCGCAGACCTCGAAGAAATGATTGCCTGCGCAAAAGAAACGGGCAAGCTTTTCACTGTTCATCAGAACAGACGCTGGGATGAGGACTATCTTACCATGAAAAAGCTGCTTGACGAGAATACTCTCGGCAGAGTTTTCAGAATCGAATCCCGTGTTCAGGGCTCAAGAGGTGTTCCGGGCGACTGGAGAAATCAGCCGCAGCACGGCGGCGGTATGGTTTATGACTGGGGTAGTCACCTGCTTGACCAGGCTCTTATGATGACTATGCCTCGCAAGCTCAAAACGGTTTATGCCGAGCTTACAAACGTCACCAACGAAAACTGCGATGACGGTTTCCGCACAACCCTTATTTTTGATGACGGACTTTCATTCTATGTTGAAGTAACAACAAGCAATTTCATCGAGCTTCCGCTCTGGTATATGCTCGGCGAAAACGGAACATCGGTTATCACTGATTGGGATTGCAACGGCAAAACCGTTATGGTTTCGGATTGGGAAAACAGAGATGCAGTACCCATCGTTGCGGGTGCGGGTATAACCAAAACAATGGCGCCCAGAACCGACGACACAATCGAAACCTATCCTCTGCCCGTTCAGAAAGCAGATTGGGGCGAATACTATAAGAACGTTTTTGCTCACCTCAGAGGCGAAGCTGACATCATCGTTACCCACGATCAGCAACGCAGACTTATGCGCCTTGTTGAAGCGATATTTGAATCGGGCAAAACAAATAAGGTTGTAGAGTTCAACGATATTATTTAATGAAACTTTTTAAGGCAGACCCGCGGGTCTGCCTTTTTCTTATGCGTTATAATCCGTAAGTGATTGGAATTCGTAGCCGTTTTCTCGGGCATAGTCGATGATTCTGCCGAGGGCTTCGGCGTTGTCGGGCGAAACGGAGTGAAGAAGAATAACCGCACCCGGATGCAGGCGGGAGGTGACCTTTTCGAACGCATAGTCGCCGCCCTTTGCGTCGTTTACATCCCAGTCGGCATAGGCGCAGGACCAGAAAACGCTTGTGTAGCCCATTGAGTCAACAAGCTCAAGTGCGTTTTCCGTGTAAGAACCCTCGGGAAAGCGGAAAAACGGCGAGGAATAGCCGAAATTTTTGCGCAGATAATTATCGCATCCGAGGATTTCGTCTGCCATTCTCTGCCTTGAAATTTCGCTGAAATCGGGATGTTTTGCCGAGTGGTTGCCCACAATGTGACCCTCATTTATCATTCTTGCAATCAGCTCGGGATCAGATTCGATGTGTTCAAGTGTGCAGAAAAACGCGGCAGAAACATTCTTTTCTTTGAGTGTATCAAGCACGGCGGAGGTGTAGCCGTTTTCCCAGCCGCAGTCAAAGGTCAGATAAAGCACTTTTTCGGTTGATTTTGTGTCATAGCAAAAGGTTTTATATCCCGTTTTTTCAAGATATTTCTGTGCGGATTTTGCGATGTCGTGAGGTTCTCCGTTTTTGGCGGCACCGAAAGCGTGCTCGATTTTAACGCACGGCAGATTTCTTGTGTTCTCCGGGTCGTTAACCGTAAATTTCATCGGGGTAAGCGGCTTTCTGCCGGTATAGGGCGAGGTTTCGGCTTGGGTGGTTCTCTCGTCTTTTACGGTAACGGGAGCATCAACGTTGTATTCCTCGAGAGTGCTGTTGCCCGAGCAAGAAGAGAGAATCAGAGTGAGTGTAAGAATGGGAATCAAAAGAAATTTTTTCATATATGACACCTTGTTTTGTTAATATTCTTATTGTATATTATATCCCGAGTATCGCTTTTATAAGAAAAAGCAAAAAAATTTTTTAAAATTTCTTGCAACAAAATTGCAATTTACAGACACTTATTGATTGAGAGGGGTTGAAAACGGCTTGAGCGCTCAGATAAAAGAGCTTGTAAAGTCGGCGCAGAGCGGCAGCGTCGAGGCTTTTGGCGAATTGTACGAGCTTTACTATAAAGAGATGTACTGCTATGCCTGCTACATAACCGGCAGCGAGCTGCTTGCTCAGGATGCCGTGTCGGATGCGGTTTTAGCCGCTTTCAAACAAATAAAAACCCTCAAAAAACCCGAGGCATTCAAGGGATGGATATTTAAAATTCTTTGTGCCGCCTGCAAGCGTTATTACACGGAAAATCAGAAAAAGAGTGATATGGTATATATCGATGACGAAAACGGCGGTTTTATTGAGCCTGCGGGATTCGTCAACATCGAGCTTTCGGTTGAACTGAAAAAGGCTTTGGAAACGCTTTCGAGGGACGAAAGAGAAATCGTTATATTAAGTGTATTGAATAATTATAAAAGCCATGAAATAGCCGAAATGCTTGATTACACCCCGTCAACCGTGCGTTCAAAGCTCAAACGCTCGTTGGCAAAGCTTCGCGAAGTGCTTGGCGAAAACTGATGAAGGGAGGAAACACCGTGAAGAAAACAGATAAACAGATTCTTGATTTGCTCAGAAATGAAACAGAAAAAAGCGCAGAAACGGTTCAGGTTCCTCTGCGTCTTCAGAAAGAAAGTATCGTTGCGATGATAAAAAAGGAGCAGGAAAACGAAGCTTCTTCGGCAGAAAGAAAATCATCGAGAAAGAAAAACGGCTATGCCGTCAGAATGGCGGCGGTTGCGGCAATGATAGGCATTGTATTTGCATCAGCCCTCGCAATGAGCAGGGATTTTGCCTCCCGTTCAGTCAGACTGAACACCGTTGCGGTTTCAAATCCGAATGCAAACAGCCTCAGAGCGGTCAGAGGCAGCGAAGAGCTTGAAAACGAAATTCAATCGATAATAAAGCGAAATTCAGCCGCCGGTCACACAACGCCCTCTGCTCCGGTTACAAACGGGGATAACGGCAAAATTCCCGATGTTTCGGGCGGAATATCAACCTCTGCTGCTACCGATAAGCAGGGAACAACTCCTGACGGATATAAAAACCTTGTTGCAGTAAAGAATGCGGATAAATTCAGCGGAGGTATTCTCGGCGAGAGTGCGGTTCTTGCAGAAATAAGTGAACCGCTTGATGCCGATTCTTACGAAGCGGATATCGTTAAAAAGTCGGGCAATTATCTTTATGTTGTTTCAGTTGTGACCGACAGCGAAACGGGTGCTGCCTGCGAAGAAATAAAGATAGTCAAAGCAACGCCTCCCGAGGAAATGAAGGTGATTTCAACCGTTGTTCTTCCTGACAACGAAAACGATAACTGCATTGAGATTCATATAAAGAATGATATGCTCATTGCCATCATCAGCAGAAGCAATGCTCAGACGGGTGCTGCCTCAACTCTTGCGGTTTATTATTCGATTTCAGACCCGCAGAATCCCGCAAAAATCCGTGAGCATATCCAGGACGGCGAGTATGTTTTTTCAAGCATTCAGGGCAATAATCTTTGCCTTGTGACCGATAAAACTCTCGAAGAAAGCACGGAGGGAGAGACGGCTGTTCCGTCATTCAGCGTTGACGGCAAGGAATACGGTCTTGATGCGACGGGTGAAATTATGATAGTCAATGACCCCGATACTTCCTATATTTTCATTACCGTGACCGATATTTCGGATTTCTCTGCCAAGGTCGGCAGGCTTGCAATTATCGGCTGCGGAAAGAATATCTGCTGTTCAGAAGAAACCGTTGCGGTTGTGAGAGAATTTGCTTCTGCTCAGGCGGATGAAAACGGAAACCGTGAGGTCAAGACGGAAATCTGCCGTTTCAATATTGAAGGTACATCAATCGTCTGCGCAGGCACACAGCTTGTTGACGGCTTGATTGCCGGCGGTGTTTCAGTTGATAAAAACGGCGGAAACCTCAGAGCAATAACCACCTCACACGGCGTTTCGAATATATATGTTTTTGATAAGGAAATGAAAATCCTCAGTGCAAGCACCTGCCCGACCGAGAAGGCATCGGTTATCGGCACAAAATATATCGGCGAAAACGGGTATATTATTTGCCTTGATGAAAACGGCAAGGAACAGACCGTTGTTATCAGCTTTGAAAATCCCGAAAAGCCTCAGGCAGAGGGAGTTGCGGATACAGTCGGTTTTTCAGACAGCTTCTGTGCTGTTACGGATAACCTCGTGCTCGGAATAAAGGCCGAGGAAGTGTATGTTGAAAAAGAAATATATATTGATGAGTCTGCAGTCGGCAGCGAAGAAAAAGCTGAAAAGATACTTCTTGAAACGGTCAGAGTAAAATCAGAGCTTATTACCTTTATGCTTTTTGATATCAGTAATCCTCAGAAACCCGTTACGGCGGATGCTTATTCATTCGCAATAGACGGCGATATGAGGTTTGATATTCAGGATGCTTCGGGCATTGTTGTTATTGAAAACGAAGATATCTTCGGTGTTCCCGTAAAAGTTTATAACGAGGAAACAAAAACCGAAGGATCGGCATACCTGCTTTTTGATGTGTCGGAAAAAACGCTTGATAAAACAATGATTCTTACTCACAGTGATTCCGTTGTAGGAAACACGGCATCGAGGGGTGTTTGCATTGACGGTATTTTCTATGCCGTTTCGGGCGATAAAATAACCGCCTTCTCAATCGAAGACGGAAAAATGATTTCTTATTGTTAAAGATTTCTGCTCCCTGCTTTTTATTAAAAGTATTTGGATGGATAGGAAGCGGAATTCTTATAAAGGGGACAAAAGACGGAGTAGCGGCGGAGCGCATCGGCACAGTGCGCTCCGCCAAAAACTCAGAGGTCATCGGCATCCTGAATGGGGCGCACACCGTCGGCGGGTGTGCCCGTGTAGCTTCCGAGCACGTCGGAAACGATTTCTCCGTCGGAGTTATCATAGCCTCTGAACTCGGATTCGTTTATTTTTCGGTAATGCCACGGACTTTTTCTGTTTTCTTTGTCCGAGAATAACATATTGCAGACCCCTTTCGGTTTGTTTGATGTTGTTTTTCCCCGTGCAGTTGATATTATACAAATATTGAGGTCAATCCGTTTTGTTGTTGGTAAATATAGTGGGTTGACAAAGAGCAATGTTATGTGTAAAATATCTATTGTAAATATGCAAAATTAAAATTAAAAAAGGATGGTAACTAAAATGAAAAAGACAGTTTCTATGCTGCTTGCTATTATCG
Organism: Acutalibacteraceae bacterium; assembly: GCA_045590575.1. Taxonomy (GTDB): domain Bacteria; phylum Bacillota; class Clostridia; order Oscillospirales; family Acutalibacteraceae; genus CAG-177. The sequence continues at coordinate 10,022 of JAZNRG010000040.1, forward strand.
TTGCAGCAGTAGCAATCTGCACACTTGCTACATCAGCTTTCGCACAGAACTTTGATACTCCTGATGATCCCCGACTTGACGAAACAACAGTTGCAACAACTGTTCCCACAACAGTTGCAACAACCGTTCCCACAACCGCAGCTCCCACAACTGCTGCTCCCACAACCGCAGCTCCCTCAACAGAGCCCACAACTCTTCAGGACAACGTTGTTACCCTTGCTCCCGGTCAGACCGCTTATGTAGGTCAGGACACTGAAGGCACAACAGCAACAACAAAGCCTGCAACAACAAAGAAGCCCGCTGCAAATGTAAGCACAATCCCCTCAACAGGCAGCAGCACAATGGCTCCCGTTATTGCTCTCTTTGCTCTTGCATCGGTTGGTGCAGTTGCAGTAGTTAAGACAAAGAAGGATAACTAATCTGAATTAAGATTATGGCGGCGTACTTTTTCGGTACGCCGCTTTTTTATGCCGAATTCACCAATCGTTTACATACTGCCCTTGATTTTAATAAACCTATATGTTAAAATAAACGGTATGAAAAAGACTGTTATAAAAAATATAAAAAGAACGGCGGCGGTTATTCTTGCCATAGCTTTGCTTATGGCGGCATCGTCTTGCTCAAGAGTAAAAGAACCCGAAAAGCAGCCCGAAACAACCTCAAACGTTGTGCGCGTGACCTTTCCCGAAGGCTCAAGCGTTATTCAGATAGCCAAGAAGCTGGAAGAAAGCGGTGTATGCTCTGCGTCGGATTTTATTGAGCAGGCAAATAATCCCGCAAATCTCGAAGGCTTTGGTTTTCAGATACCGAACCCCGAAGAAAGAGCCTATCTGCTTGAAGGATATCTTTTTCCTGACACATATGAATTCTACCGCAACGAGAGTGCGGCAAACGCAATAAAAAGATTTCTCAGGAATATGCAGTCCAAAATAACCCCTGAGATTCTTGCACGCTGCGATGAACTTGGCTACACCTTCGATGAAATACTTGCTCTTGCATCGATTGTTCAGGAAGAGGCTGGCGATCCTGTCGAGATGGTGAAGGTTTCTTCGGTTATCCATAACCGACTTGAAAGCAGCAGCTTTCCGCGTCTTCAGTGCGATGTGGGAACTTTCTACCTCAGAGAATTCGTGAAACCCTTTATTAATGAAGAGAGATATGAAGTTCTTGTTGAACTTTATAACACATATAACTGCGAGGGACTGCCTGCCGGCCCGATAACCAATATGGGTATTGAGGCGATAAATGCGGCTCTTTATCCGAGCGACACGGATTATTATTTCTTCATAACGGACGGTGAGGGTGCTTATCACTACGCCGAAACCTGGAACGAGCATCAGGAAAATTGCGATATTGCTGGTTTGTGATATCGCTTTAATAAATCAGACCGAAAGGATTTATCACTATGAAAAAGGCATTATCAATTATTCTTGTTATTGCGGCATTGCTTACCGTTTTCTGCTCTTGCAGCAAGGAATCAAAGCCCATCGAATCAGGCGATTATACCTATGTTATTCTTGAAGACAACACCGCAAAGATAACAAAATACAACGGCACTCAGGATGTTGTTGAGCTTGATATTCCCGAAAGCTTTGACGATGTTACCGTAACCGTTATCGGCGAAGAGGCTTTTGCCGGTGTTCAGACAATCAAGGTCGTTAACTTCCCCTCAACTCTCATCACCATTGAAGAGAGCGCATTCAAGGGCAGCTCAATTAAGAAGGCGTTTATGCACACCTGCAGCGTGCTTGACGAAATCGGTGCTTTCGCATTCAGCGAATGTCCCAATCTCATTCAGGCTGATATGGGCAGAAACCTTAAGGTGCTCGGCGAAAGAGCATATGCAGGCAGCTCAAAGCTCAAGATAGTCAACTTCAGAGGCAACACCGAAACCATCGATATGTTTGCTTTTGATGCCTGCCCCGAGGTAAAGATTTACACAAAGCAGGCAAACAACAAGGTTATTTCCTACGCAGAAACATATCACCTCGAAACCGTTATTTCCTAATATTTTCAGTCCTCACTTCATAAAATGCTATGAGGTGAGGACTTATGTTTTATAATATCTATTCTGCAGTCAGTTCCTTTGTCTGGGGACCGCCGATGCTTGCGGTCTTTCTGGGCACGGGAATTTTTTTATCTGTCAAAAACGGTTTTTTTCAGATTTTCGGCGTGCGGGAGTGGTTTGACAAAACGCTTGTGAATGCTTTTGCAAACCGAAACAGAATGACTGCAGACGGTTCTGTTTCGCAGTTCGGCGCACTTGCATCTGCGCTTGCCGCCTGCCTCGGCACGGGCAATATAGTCGGCGTTGCAACGGCTCTTTTCTCGGGCGGTGCGGGTGCGGTTGTGTGGATGTGCATTTCCGCAATTCTCGGAATGATGACCTGCTGCTGTGAGAATATCCTCGGAATAAAATACAGAGTGCGTGACGAATCGGGCAGGTGGGTCGGCGGACCGATGATGTATATCAAACGGGGTCTCGGAATGAAGGGGCTTGCCTGTGCCTACGCCGTGCTTCTTATCGGCGCATCGTTCGGAATGGGAAATATGACTCAGGCAAATTCCGTTGCCGAGGGTCTTTCGGGCTTCGGTATACCGCCTTTTGTTACTGCCGCTTTGGTATGCATAGGGGTCGGCGTTGCTGTTTCGGGCGGTCTTAAAAGAATAACCAAGATATCCGAAATGCTTATACCCGTTCTTTCCGGAGCATTTGTCGTTGCCTGCGTTGTTGTTATCGCCGCAAACAAAGACAATATAATTCCGAGCGTAAAGCTTATGCTCAGAGAAGCTTTTACGGTTAAGGCAGTTTCGGGTTTCGGTCTTGCAAAGGCTGCGAGATACGGCATTTCAAGAGGCGTTTTTTCAAATGAAGCGGGGCTCGGCAGCAGTGCGATAATCCACGCATCTGCCGACTGCAAAAATGCGGGGGAGCAGGGAATGTGGGGCATTCTCGAAGTTTTTATTGATACGGTTCTGATGTGTACCCTCACCGCCCTTGCCATTCTTTCAAGCGGAGTTATGCAGAAGAATCCCGACCTCAACGGAGTTGAGCTGTGCTCGGCGGTTTTCGGGAGCGTATTCGGTAAAGCAGGCGAATGGTTTCTTGATATCTGCATCTGCCTTTTTGCGTTTGCAACCCTTGTTGCCTGGTCTTATTACGGCAAAAGCGGAGCGGAATACCTTTTCGGGAAAAAGAGCGGCACGGTCTACAACATATTTTACGTTATGTCTGCATTCATCGGGTGCGTTATGAAGCTCGATGCCGTCTGGAGCATATCGGATACCCTCAACGGTCTTATGGCTGTTCCGAATATTTTTGCTCTTATTCTGCTTTCGAAGGAATCTGCTGATGAAATGAAAAAATCCCGCAATACAAATGTATTACGGGATAAGGAATTATAAAGTTTTGAAGAAATCTTCTATTGCTTCTCTGCCTGCGGTTACGGAGCCCTGAACCATATCGGGCTTGCCGCCGCCTCTGCCGTTGCAGGCGGTGTTGATTGCCTTGCCGATTTCACGCACATCCTGCGTTCTGCTGACTACGGCATATTTATATCCGACCTCATCGCTGCCCGAGAATACGGCGGCAATGCCGACCTTTTCCGCAAGCATATCGGCAAAGATCCTTGCGTCGTCTGCACTTGCGCCGTCATCAAATGCGATATATTTTTCGCCGCTTGCTTCTGCCGCTTTAACTGCAAACAGCTCTTTTTTGAGATTTGAATAATTCATTCTTGCTTCGTGAAGCTGAGCGAGAATTCTTTCAACTGCGGGAGTAATTTCGTCAACTTTTGCCTTGAGAAGGTTTGAGATTTCATACGCACTTTTATTCTTTTCACAGTAATCCTCAAGAGCCTTTCTTCCTATCTGCAGGGTGATTCTGACTCCCGATTTATGGTTCATCATCGAAACGGCTTTAATGATTCCCACCTCGCCCGTGAATGCAACGTGAGTGCCGCAGCAGGCGCACAGGTCAACCCCTTCGATTCGGGTCAGACGCACCTGACCTTTGATTTCTTTTTTGCTTCTGTAGGAATAATTTTCAAGCTCGTCATCGCTCGGATAAACAGCTTCAACGGGAATATTTTTGTAAATCGCCTCGTTGGAGAGCTTTTCAATTCGTGCAAGCTCTTCGGCTGAAACAACGCCGTTGAAGTCAACGGTTATGTTGTGTTCACCCATATGGAAGCCTACGTTGTCATAGCCGCAAACGGAGTGGAGAACACCCGAAAAAATGTGCTCACCCGTGTGGAGCTGCATATTTGTGAATCTTTTTTCAAAGTCGAGAGCACACTCAATCTCGCCGAGGGCAACCGCTTCCTTGCAGATGTGAACAACATCCTCGCCGCTTTCGACCGTGTCAACAACCTCAATGTCGCCGATGAAGCCCGTGTCGCCCGGCTGACCGCCGCCTTCGGGGAAAAATGCGGTTTTATCGAGCACAACCTCAAAACCTCTTTTGCCTTCCGTGCAGGAAAGAACGGTTGCGGTGAAATTCTTTATATACTGATCTTTGTAGTAAAGTTTCTGTGTCATAACATAACTCCTTGATTTTTCTGACTATTATAATAACACAAAAGAAACGCAAAATCAAACAGAAAGGGCATATTTTTAAAACATTGACAATAAAATAAAAAAAGGTTAAAATTATATAGTATACCGAAGGGGGAACGGCTATGAACGATGTTAAAAAACTCTATGATCTGTGGCTTGAAAATACTGCGGATAACGAAGAAATCAATTCCGAGCTTGTTGCAATCAAAGATAACGAAGAAGAGATCCTTGACCGTTTTTACAGAAATCTTGAATTCGGAACGGCGGGTCTGAGAGGTGTGCTCGGTGCGGGTACAAACCGTATGAATACCTATACCGTCTGCCAGGCAACTCAGGGTCTTGCGGATTACCTTAACAATAAGAATGAATATTCCTGCGTTGCGATCGGCTATGATTCACGAATCAATTCCGATGTTTTTGCAAAGCAATGCGCAGAAGTGCTTGCCGCAAACGGAGTAAAAGCTTTCATCTTTCCCCGTCTTATTCCCACTCCTCTTGTTTCCTATGCGGTTATGCGCCTTAAGTGTCAGAGCGGTATTGTTATCACTGCGAGCCATAACCCTTCAAAATATAACGGATATAAATGCTATGACCCTTCGGGCTATCAGATGACCGAGGAAGCTGCGCTCGAAACTTATTCGTTTATCCGTAATGTTGATATGTTCAGCGGCGTTAAGCGAATGGATTTTGACGAGGCGCTCGCAAAGGGTCTGATTGAATATATTTCAGAGGATATCATCGAGGAATTCTACGCTCTTGTTATGAAAAAGCCGATAAATTCCGAGGTTATATCTGAAAGTGATATCAGCATTATTTACACTCCGCTCAACGGCACGGGAAATATTCCCGTTAGAACGGTTCTCTCGAGAGCGGGATTCAGAAATATAAAGGTTGTTCCTCAGCAGGAAATGCCGGACGGCACATTCCCGACCTGCCCTTATCCCAATCCCGAAATCAAGCAGGTTTTTGAGTGCGCAATCGAAATGACAAAAGAAGAAAAAGCAGACCTTCTTCTCGCAACCGACCCCGACTGTGACAGAGTCGGCATTGCTGTTTTCTCAGACGGAGAATATGTTCTTCTTTCGGGCAACGAAGTGGGCGTACTTCTAACGGAATATATGCTTTCGCAGAGAAAAGCAAAGGGCATTCTGCCCGAAAATCCCGTTATGACAAAGTCGTTTGTTTCAACGCCGCTTGTTGACAAGGTGGCGGAGAAATATGGCTGCAGGGTCAACGATGTGCTCACAGGCTTCAAATATGTCGGCGAATTTATCGCAAATCTCGAGAAGCAGGGCAAAGAAAACAGCTTTATTATGGGCTTTGAGGAGAGCTACGGCTATCTTATAGGCACTCACGCAAGAGATAAGGACGGCGTTGCGGCTTCGCTTATGGTCTGCGAAATGGCGGCTTATTATAAGAGCAAGGGCAAAACCCTTGTTGATGTTCTGAATGATATATATGCCGAATTCGGAGTTACTGTTGACCGCCTTTATAACTTTATGTTTGAGGGCGCAAGCGGTATGGTTAAGATGGCTGAGATTATGGACGAAACAAGGCATAATCCGCCATCGGAGCTTGCGGGTCTTAAGGTGCTGAAGGTCAGTGACTTTGAGGAAGGAGCAATCACCGACACTGAAACGGGCGAAAAAACTCCGCTCACTCTTCCGAAATCCAATATACTTTCTTATATTCTTGAGGGCGGCAACTCCGCAATAGTCAGACCCTCGGGCACGGAGCCGAAAATCAAGGTTTATATTGCGGGATGCGGCAAAACCAAAGCCGATGCCCAAAAGCTTGCCGAAGAAATCGGCGATGCGATGAAAAAATTATTGAAGATAGGATGATAAAAATGAAAGGACGTAATTTGTTTGTAAGAATCGTGGCAATCATTCTTTGCGCTGTTATGATTCTGAGCGTTGTGACCGCCGCCCTCTATGCCTTTGCGGCTGAGCCTTCGGCTGTTGCATCGCCCGAAACGGGAAGCGCAAATATGACCTGGGTTATCGTTGCCGTTGTTGCGGCGGTTGCGGTTATTGCCTGCTGTCTCGTTATTCCGAAGGTAAAGAAATAAACAAAAATGAAAACGGCTTGCGAAAGAAAATTAATCTTTGCAAGCCGTTATTTTATGCATTTTTATTAAATTCAAGCATTTTTCTTCCCTTATGGCGGTAAGGATATATTTTGATGATAATATAAGAAACAAGGGCTCCGACTGAGTTTAAAACGATATCTGCCATAGTATCCATAAGCGGCCATCGTGCATCAACAATCGGGTCAAACAGAGTTTTTGCTTTGGGAGTGCCGAGTGCAAGCTCAAGAGACCAATGCTGTGCATCGCCGGGATATCCGCCCATCATTCCCGCTATCTGGTCAAATCCGAATTCAAAAAGTTCCCAGCAGGTTGCGGCAAGAAATGAAAACCCGACTGATGCAAGCAGAACAAGAGAAATCGGGGCGTCAGCGTTTTTGCATTTAAGAATGGCGCAAGCGATTTCATAGCCAAAAAATACGCATGCCGCACCGCCGAGGAAATGGAGAATAACATCCCACCATCTGAAATCATAATAAAGGTTGAGGAATTTTCCGCCGAAGGAGCCGCACCAGATACCTATCATCAGAAATGTTTGCACGGAAGACGGAATATGGCGCAATATGCTTTTCTTGGGGAAAAGCTGAAAAATCTCCCACACAAAGGTGCAGAGAAAATTTGCACCGACCTGCAGAGGGTCAGTTATATCAAAATTTTCACCCGCATCGGGAAAAAAGCCTTTAACAAAAGCAAAGATGAGTGTTGCTCTGATTATCCACCATATGATAAATCTGCGTGTTGTGCAGCCGTCTTTAAGACGGTTTATGTAGTCTTTCATTTTTAATCCTCCGAATGTGATTTTTAAATTATATCACATTACGGCAGCTTTGTCATTAATTTTTTTGTTTTTCGACAAAATTTGCCGATATTGTTCGTTGACTATATATCTGCACTTTGGTATACTTTAACTATATTGATTATTGGGGGATTAGTATGAGTTCATTTGAATTGATGATTAACAAAATACTTTCACTCGTGTTTGCGGTTGTGCTTATTCCGCTTTCGCTTCTGACCCACGGAATCGACCTTCTTTCCGAGGGTAAGCGTACGGATTACGCAAAGACGAATGTAGTCGGTATCGGAGCCTATTTCCGCTCACAGGGAATAACAACCGACGGCGAAACCTATTTTTTCTCGTCGAAAACAACTCTTATCCGCACCGAAACCGATGCAAAAACTCTTGTTAATGCAAATTATTTTGCAATTCCCGATGAGCTTAAAGAGCTCGGCATCGCCCATATCGGCGGGCTCAGCTATTATAACGGCAAAATCTATGCAGGTCTTGAGGACAGCAAGGTCTGGGATTATCCCATCGTCGGCGTTTATGATGCAGAGACCCTTGAGCTTGTTGAGTACTACATAATGGATGCCGAAAAGATAACAAGAGGCTTGCCGTGGGTGTGCGTTGACAGCGAAACGGGTTATCTTTACTGTACCGACCACTCAAAGAATCCCACAAAGCTCCTTGTTTATAACACGGCAGACGGAATGAAGCCCGTCAGCGAGGTTGCTCTTGAGGAATCGCCCTATGCGATTCAGGGGGCGGAAATTCTTGACGGCGTTATCTATGCCGCAACAAATGACGATACTCAGGCTGTTTATATGATATATCCCGAAAGCGGCAAGGTTTATAAGGCTTTTGACCGCAATCTGACTTCGGGCAGCGAGGGCGAAGGAATGACCTTCCTTGAGAAAGACGGAAAAACCGTGCTTGTTGCGATGGATATGGGCCCGATTTTCGTTAATGCATTTGTGCGAGAATATATTTTTACATAAGAGGAAATAAAAATGAAAAGTAAATCAGCGATTCTTACGGTTGCCGTTGTTGTTGCAATTATCGCAATTGTTGCGGTGCTCGGCATCAAGCTGTCAGAGGGCGGAGATTCGCCCGCAATAGAGGTTCAGCCGGGCTATTATGAGCAGCCTTTGTCAACGGATGCGAATAATTTCACAATTCCCGAGCCGACTACTCTCTCTTGGTGGGAGTCAATGTTCAACAGCGAAAACGAAACGGAAACTCAGACGGAAACAACCACCCTTCCCGCAGAAGAAACAACTCTTCTTGAGGAGATGACCGAACTCACCGAAATGGTGACTCAGGTTACGGAACTTATCGGAACCGAATTTTCCGAGGTTTTCAAAATGCCCAAGGCTCCCAAATATATCCCGCCCGATACGGATATAAACTTCGATAAGGCATCGATTGCATCATATAAATATGACCCCGACGGAAACTATTATTACACCGATGATAAGAATGCGTGGCAGTCAAACTTCGGCTTCAACGAGGGTTACGACAGCATGGCTCCCGTTACGATGATGTTCTACGATACCGTCAGAACCAAGTTCAACTACGGCGGCAAGGAATGGATGATTCAGACCTGGAAGGGTCAGTACGGCTATGCGTTTGTCGGCGGCGAAGTTGGTGTTTACACCCGAAAGGCGGGCAGCAGCGGTTCGCATTACAACTGCGCCAAAAAAGAAGACTGGCTCAAAATGGAAATGCTTTTTATGTGGGATGAAAACCAGACGGGCAATTATGAGCCGATTTTCCAAAGACCATATACCGATTACTGGTGGTGTACGGGATTCGTTGTAGGCTTTGACGGTCAGAAGAACCGCCATCAGTTCAGACTTATGACCCGAATCACCTTCAAGGATACCGAAATGGCAGATGCATTCTGCGAAGCGTTCGAGAAAAACGGCTTTAAGCGTGTTGATTATCTTGATACCGAATGCCTTGATTCGTTCGTTCAGGTTGGCAAAGAGGTCGGTTTCGTTTGGCAGAATATCAGTCAGAAATAAAAAACAAAGACCGCAGTTCAAAACTGCGGTCTTAATATTTTATTTAAGGAAACCGTTGATAATAACCTCTTCCGCCTCTTCCTCGCTCATGCCGAAGGTCATGAGTTTGATGAGCTGGTCGTTATTGATTTTGCCGATTGCCGCTTCGTGGATAATCTGCGCATCGGCAGAATTTGCGGTGATTGCGGGGATTGAGCTTACGGTTGCGGTGTCCATAATAATCGAGTCGCACTGCACATGAGCTCTGCATTTCGCATTGCCGATTGCGTTGGGATGGAAAATCTGCTTCGATTCATCCTGAGCAACGGAGCGTGAAATAATCTGCGCCGATGCATCCTCGCCGTTGAGATAAACATCGATATCCGAGCGTGCATACTGCTTGCCGTGGGTGAGTAGTCTTTCGGTCACGATGAGCTTTGCGCCTGCGCCGAGATATGCTTTTGAATCTCGGACTGTTGAGTCAACGCCCTTTATCTGAACCATTTCCATTTCGCAAACGGAATTTTCGTCCTGCTCAACAACGGTTACGGGATTGAGAATTCTTTCACCCTTGCCGTCGCCTTCGCCGTAATGCTTTTCAACATACTTGATGCGGGCGTTTTTGCCGATATGGAAGGTGTGGATACCGTCGTGCTGCGATTTTTCGTCGCCGCTGTTGTGGATTCCGCAACCTGCAACAATCAGCACATCTGCATCGTCGCCGATATAAAAATCATTGTAAACAAGGTCGTTGATGCCCGATTCGGTGATGATAACGGGGATATGAACGCTTTCGTTTTTAGTGCCGGGAGCAACGATGATATCGATGCCGGGTTTATCTGTTTTTGAAACTATTTCAATATTTGCGGTGGAGTGTCTTGAATGGCCTTCACCGTTTTTTCTTATATTATATGCGCCTGCGGGCACCTCGTGGAGGTCCGCTATGGATTCAAGCAGGCCGCTGTCGAGTTTGTCCATCAGTTTTCCTCCTTACCTCTGAAGCCGCAGTTTTCGTTGAATTCACCCATAAGGCGGGGGAATATCTCGTCCTTTGTGCCGACTTCTCTGATTTTGCCGTTTGCGATGATAATCATCGTGTCGGCAAGCTGCATAATTCTCTCCTGGTGGGAGATAACGATAACGCTTCTGTGGCTGCCGCTGCTCATTGCCTTGAAGCTCTCAACAAGCATTGAGAAGCTCCAGAGGTCGATGCCTGCTTCGGGCTCGTCAAAAATAGCGATGCCGAGCTTGCGTGCCATAAGAGTTGCGATTTCAATTCTCTTTGCTTCACCGCCCGAGAGGGAGCTGTCCATTTCTCGGTTGAGATAGTCCTTGGAGCACAGACCCACGCTTGTGAGGTAGCCGCAGCATTCGTCAACGGGGAGCTCACTGCCTGCCGCAAGTGAGAGAAGTCTGCGCACGGTCAGACCCTTGAACCTCGGAGGCTGCTGGAATGCATAACCGATGCCGAGCTTCGCTCTTTCGGTAACGGACATATCGGTAATATCAATGTCATTATATAAAATTCTGCCGCTTGTGGGCTTTTCGATACCCATAATAAGGCGGGCGAGGGTGGATTTGCCGCCGCCGTTGGGGCCTGTTATAACAGTAAATCCGCCGTCGGGAATTTCAACGGTCACGTTGTCGATAATCTCAAGATTCTTTCCGTCAACATCAACCTTGAACGAAACATTTTCAAGCTTTAACATACATCTTTCTCCATAAAAATCTTATCAATATATTATACAACATATAAACATAATTATCAATATCTATGTTTTATTTTTGCCAGATTCTGCGGTCAAGGCTTCTGTACTGAACCGCCTGCATAATATGGGGAGTTTCAATTGTTTCGCTCCCCTCAAGATCGGCAATCGTTCTTGCAACCCGCAGGATTTTATCGTAGGCTCTTGCGGAAAAATCGAGCGAATCAAAAACCTTTTCAAGGAATGCCATTGCCTCGGGAGTGGGTCTGCAGAATTCCTTCGTCTGAGCGGGCGACATCTTTGCATTGCACGAAACACCCGTGCCCCTCAGTCTTTCCTGCTGAATCTTTCTTGCGGCATTGACTCTCTTTTTGATATCTGCCGAGCTTTCCGAGGGAGTGCGGCTTGAGAGCTTATCAAAATCAACGGGAGGCACTTCGATGTGAATATCCATTCTGTCGAGCAGGGGACCGGAAACCTTTGCAAGATAACGCTTCGCCGCTCCTTCGGGGCAGGTGCAATCCTTCTTCGGATGACCCTTGAAACCGCAGGGGCAGGGATTCATTGCACAAACAACCATAGCGGAGCAAGGATATGAAATTGATGCATTTGCTCTTGCGATGGTTACCTTTCCGTCCTCAATCGGTTGACGGAGCACTTCCATTGTCTGGCGGTTAAATTCGGGGAGCTCGTCGAGAAAAAGAACTCCGTTATGAGCGAGCGAGATTTCGCCCGGTCGGGGTATTACGCCGCCGCCCGAAAGACCTGCGGGCGAAACGGTGTGGTGAGGTGAACGGAAGGGTCGGTCGGTGATGAGAGAAACGCCCGAGGGGAGCACACCCGCTATTGAATACAGCTCGGTGGTCTGCAGACTTTCTTCAAATGTCATATCGGGCAGAATTGACGGCAGGCGTTTTGCGAGCATACTTTTGCCTGAACCCGGAGGGCCGACCATAATTATATTGTGACCGCCTGCGGCGGCAATTTCGAGGGCATATTTTGCATCGCTCTGCCCCATAACATCTCTGAAATCGGGGAGAGGTGCACGGAAAACATCTTCCTTGCAGGAATCGTATTTAACGGGGGAGAGAAGCTCTTCGCCCGTCAGATGTCTGATAACCTGCAACACATTTTGGGCGGCAAAAACATCAATTCCTTCAACAACAGAGCTTTCGAGGGCATTTTCTGCGGGAACAAAAACTCTTTTTATTCCGCTTTTCTTTGCTCTGATAACCATCGGCAGAACGCCGTTGACATGGCGAACAATGCCGTCCAGCGAAAGCTCACCGACGAATGCGCAGTCGTCAATATTGCATCTGAGCTGTTCTCCCGCACGGAGCACCGCCATAAAAATCGGCAGGTCGTAGACAGGACCCTCCTTGCGGATATCGGCGGGGGAGAGGTTGATTGTTATTCTGCTCTGAGGAAAAGAAAAGCCGCTGTTTTTGATTGCGGAGCGGACTCTGTTTTTCGATTCGTTAACAGCGGTGTCGGGCAGACCGACAAGGTCAACTCTGGGCAGACCCTGGCCGAAGTCAACTTCAACGCCGACCATATAGCTGTCCACGCCGAAAAGACCCATACTGTTTATGCGGGCAAACATTGAACCACTCCTTTGCAACAATATATAAAAATGATAGCATATTGGTTGGTAAAATACAAGGGGGAAATCAATTCGCAATTCGTAATTCGCAATGCGCAATTGATATGTTTTTACGGGCGATTAGTGAATCGCCCCTGCGATTTTATATCTCTGAGAATAATCTCTCCTTCAGTCCTACGGACAGCTTCCTCGTCAGAGGAAGCCCAAGAGGGGAAACTGATATATGCAGAGAGATACTTCCGGAATAGAATTCTTCTGTTATGCCTCCCTCTGACGAGGGAGGTGGGTCATAGACCCGGAGGGAGAGATTGAGA
>JAZNRG010000041.1:0-7648 GCA_045590575.1 Acutalibacteraceae bacterium
TAATCAAGCATTGTGGGTGTGTAATCCCTTGCGTTGCCGAGAAGGTCTTCTCTTACGATAACAACCGTCAGACCTGCGGGAGCAACGTTTTTCTGTGCGCCGCCGTACATAATACCGTACTTTGAAACATCCATAGGCTCCGAGAGGAAGCAGGATGAAACGTCTGCAACGAGGGGAACGTTGCCTGTATCGGGAAGTTCCGCAAAGCGGGTGCCGTAGATTGTGTTGTTCTGGCAGATGTAGAAATAGTCTGCATCGGGGGTGAAGGTTGATTTGTCAAGCTCAGGGATGCAGCTGAAGTTCTGATCCTTCGATGAAGCAACAACCTTGATGTCTCCGTATTTGCAGGCTTCCTTGTAAGCCTTTGTTGAGAACTGACCCGAGAGAACATAGTCTGCCTTGCCGCTTCCGTTGAGAAGGTTGAGGGGGATAGCTGCAAACTGTGTTGATGCGCCGCCCTGAGCAAAGATAACCTTGTAGTTATCGGGAATGTTCATAACCTCTTTGAAAAGGTCGCGAGCGCCGAAAATGATTTCCTCATATACTTTGGAACGGTGGCTCATTTCGAGAACGGACTGACCGCTGCCCTTATAATCGAGCATTTCAGCCGCAGCTCTGTTGAGTACGCTTTCGGGAAGCATTGAGGGACCTGCTGAGAAATTATAGACTCTTGCCATGATATTTTCATCCCTTTTCGGAAAATTTTGTTTGCATATTTATATTATTCTTCTTCAGCTGTGATTGCTATTCCGAGGTCATCAAGCTGAATGCCGTCAACGGTTGCGGGGCATTCCGTCATAGGTTCGCTTGCGTTCTGAACCTTGGGATATGCAATAACATCTCTGAGAGATTCACATCCGAGCATCTGCATAACGAGTCTGTCGAGGCCGATGCCCATACCGCCGTGGGGAGGTGCGCCGTATTTGAACGCATCAAGAAGATAGCCGAACTTGTTGTGAGCCTCTTCGTCGGAAAGACCGAGGAGAGAGAAGATTCTTGCCTGAAGGTCGGGGTTGGTGATTCTGATTGAACCCGAGCAGAGCTCAACGCCGTTGAGAACAAGGTCATATGCCTTTGCTCTTACCGCACCCTTATCCGATTCAAGATAATCGAGGCATTCATCCATAGGCGATGTGAACGGATGATGCATTGCAACAAACTGCTGAGCATCCTCATCCCAATCGAAGAAGGGGAATTCGGTTATCCAAAGAAGATTATATTGATTTTCGGGAATAATGTCAAGTTTTTTGGCAACTGCCTGACGGAGTGAACCGAGAACGGAAAGAACGGTTGAATTTTTGCCGTCGCCGATGATAAGAACAACGTCGCCTGCTTTTGCATCTGCCTTTTCGAGAAGGGCATTCATTTCGTCTTCTGTAAGGAACTTTGCAAATGATGAAGCAACGGTGCCGTCTTCTGCGATTCTTGCCCAGGCAAGACCCTTTGCACCGATACCTCTTACGAGCTCTGTAAGCTTATCAACTTCTTTTCTTGTGAGAATGTTGAATGCGTTCTTTGCGGTGATACCTCTTACGCTGCCGCCTGCTTCAAGAGCACCCGTGAACACGCCGAATCCGCAGCCCTTGACTGTTTCGCTCAGGTCATAGATTTCCATGCCGTAGCGGGTGTCGGGCTTGTCGCTGCCGTAGCGTTCCATAGCTTCTTTGTAGGTAAGTCTGGGAAGGGGAAGGGGGATTTCAACGCCGAGTGCTTCACGGAAAACTCTTTCCATATAGCCTTCGCCGATTGCGAGAACGTCTTCCATATCAACGAAGGACATTTCAAGGTCAATCTGAGTGAATTCGGGCTGACGGTCTGCACGGAGGTCCTCGTCACGGAAGCAGCGTGCAATCTGCATGTATCTGTCAAAGCCTGCAACCATGGAAAGCTGCTTGTAAAGCTGAGGTGACTGGGGAAGAGCATAGAACTTGCCCTTATGGATACGGCTGGGAACAAGATAGTCTCTTGCGCCTTCGGGAGTTGACTTGATAAGAATGGGAGTTTCAATCTCGATAAAGCCGTTATCGTCAAAATAGTCGCGGGTAATCTTTGTGATTTTGTGGCGGAGAAGAATGTTCTTCTGAAGGTCGGGTCTGCGAAGGTCAAGATAGCGGTATTTGAGTCTTGTGAGCTCCGCTGTCTGGCAGTCCTCAATAATTTCAAACGGGGGAGTTTCGCTCTTTGCAAGAACACGAAGGTCTGTTACTTCGATTTCGATTTCGCCCGTGGGGATTTCGGTGTTTTTTGCCGAACGCTCTCTGACTGTACCTTCAGCCATAAGAACATATTCGCTTCTTGCCGAAGCCGCTTTTTCAAAGATATCTTTTGCAGTTGATTCGTCAAAAGCAAGCTGAACAATGCCTTCTCTGTCTCGAAGGTCAATGAAGATGAGTGCGCCGAGGTCTCTCTGACGCTGAACCCAGCCAGCAACGGTAACTTTTTTTCCTGCATCCGAAAGACGAAGGTCGCCGCAGTAATGGGTACGTTTAAGTCCTGTCATAAAATCCATTTTATTCTACCTCTTTATTTTGTGGTAATTCTATTTAGTAATAAATGAAGAATGAATAGTGAAAAATGAAAAATTAAGGATAGGCTTCGCCTATGACCAAATATAAATCGGGTACGGGCAACGCCCGTCATTACTTCTTCATTATTCATTTTTAATTATTCATTTGAATGTGTCAGATATTGCCGAGAATTGCCGAAAGGTCAACGCCGCCAAGGTCAAGGCTTTCGCCGAGAGCAGCGGTTGCATCACGCATAAGGAATTCAAGGAAATTTTCGCCGAGATCTGCAAGCTGCATTTCGGTAACGTTGCCGTTATCCATATTCTTGATGCTTGCTTTACCCTCTGCAATTTCATTATCGCCGAGTACCATGGTATATTTTGCACCGATTTTATCGGCAAATTTCATCTGTGCCTTGAGTGAACGTCCTACAACATCTGTCTGTACGGAAATGCCGCCTGCACGCAGATCGGCAACGATAGCTGCCGCTTCATACGATGCCGCTTCACCCATGGGAGCAATGTAGAGATCACATCCTGCGGGCTTGGGAAGCTCGATTCCCTGAGCTTCAAGGAGCATAAGAAGTCTGCCTGTGCCCATACCGAAGCCGAGAGCGGGAGTAACGGGACCGCCGAGTTCTTCAACGAGTCCGTCGTAGCGTCCGCCGCCGCAGACGGTTCCCTGAGCACCTATCTGAGTTGAAACAAATTCAAACACGGTGCGTGTATAATAGTCAAGTCCTCTTACGATGCGGGGATTGACGGTATATTCAATGTTCATTTTTTCGAGATATTTCTTGACGCTTTCGAAGTGAGCCGAGCAATCGTCGCAGATATAATCGATGATTGCGGGAGCATCCTTTGAGATGTCCTTGCATACGGGGCTCTTGCAGTCAAGAATTCTCATGGGATTCTTTTCGAGTCTGCCGAGGCAGGTGGGGCAAAGCTCATCCTTGCGAGCCTCGAAATATTCGTGAAGAGCTGCGTGATATTTCTTTCTGCATTCGGGGCATCCGATTGAATTCAGCTCAAGCTGAAGACCTTCAACGCCGAGGAATGCGAAGATTTCGTTGGCGAGAGAGATAACCTCGGCATCTGCTGCGGGATGGGCAGCGCCGAACATCTCAACACCGAACTGCTGGAATTCTCTCCATCTGCCTGCCTGAGGCTTCTCATAGCGGTAGCAGTTGATGAGATAGCAGGTTTTCTGAGGCAGAGCCTCGTTGAAAAGTCCGTGTTCAAGAAAGGCTCTTACTGCGCCTGCAGTGCCTTCGGGGCGCAGAGTTATTGAACGGCCGCCCTTATCGTCGAAGGTATACATTTCCTTCTGCACAACGTCGGTGGTGTCGCCAACGCCTCTCTGGAAGAGCTCTGTATGTTCAAAAACGGGGGTGCGGATTTCTTTGAATCCGAATTTTGATGCAATATCAAGAACAGCCTGCTCGATAAACTGGTGTTTATACACATCGGCGGGCAGAATATCCTGAGTGCCTTTAATAGCTTTGGTAACAAGTGCCATAATTTATCATCCTTAAGTTTGAAGTGTACGTTAAAAAACAGGGGCCGTCTTGATAAGACGACCCCCCTTTGAATTTTAAAATTCTGCCAACAGGAGCGTCATTTCTTGGGATTGACAATATCGCGCCAATCCAGATCGCCTCTGGCAAGTGAATGAATCAGAGCTTCCGCCGTTGCGATATTTGTTGCAACGGGGACATTGTGTACATCGCACAGCCTGAGAAGAGTTGCTTCGTTAGGCTCGTGGGGTTTGGCTGTAAGCGGGTCGCGGAAAACGAGCAGGAGATCGATTTCGTTGCAGGCGATTCTTGATGCAATCTGCTCATCGCCGCCCTGAGCACCGCTCAGGAATCTGGTGATATCAAGCCCGGTTGCTTCAGCAACCATTTTGCCTGTTTTACCGGTTGCGTATAAATTATGTCTGCTCAGAATACCGCAGTATGCAATGCAGAACTGAGTCATAAGCTCTTTCTTTGCGTCATGAGCCATAATGGCAATGTTCATCGATAATCATCTCCCTTTTTACGCTCTACGCTACATATAATATCAAATCTTTTTTTATATGGCAAGTGGTTATGAGAAAATTTTTGACATTTTTTTGCATAATTATTCACTTGGAATCCATATTATTCTGCATTACCCTCTTCGGGGACTTCGGATTCATCGGAAGATTCGGTTGATTCCTCTTTCTGAACGGAAACAGCACCAATCAGTTTTTCGCCTTCGGTAACCTTCATAACTCTTACGCCCTTGGAGGGTCTTGCGCAGAGTCTGACTGATTCGAGGGGAAGTCTGATGATTATGCCGTCTGAAGAAATGAGCATAAGGTCATCCTCGGGGTCAACAACCTCAATTGCGGCAACATCGCCGTATTTTGCAACGTGGTAGTTGGTAAGACCCGAACCGCCTCTGTTCTGCAGGCGGTAATCTTCAATGTCGCTGAGTCTGCCGTAGCCTGTTTCGCTGACGGTGAGAACCTTTTTGCCTTCGGTGAGAATGTCCATACCAACAACGCAGTCGCCCTCTTTGAGCTTGAGAGCTTTAACGCCTCTTGCTGTTCTGCCGATAACTCTTGCATCATCTTCACGGAATGCGATTGACATACCCTTCTTGGTCGCAATGATGAGGTTTTCGCCGCCTTCGGTGAGCTTGACCCATACGAGCTCGTCATCGTCATCAAGGTTGATTGCGATAACGCCGTTCTTACGGACGTTCTTATATGCATCGAGTTCGGTGCGTTTGATAACACCGTTTCTTGTGAGCATTGAAAGATAATAGTTGTCTTCGCCGAATTCGGGCACGCGGATCATTGCCGAAACTTTTTCACCGTCTTCAACGGGAAGAAGGTTAACAATGTTCATGCCCTTGCTCTGACGGGAGCCTTCGGGAATTTCGTAGCCCTTAAGACGGTAGGTCTTGCCCTTCGTTGTGAAGAACATAATGTAGTCGTGGGTTGAGCAGGTGAACATTGTTTTAACAACGTCTTCATCTCTGCGGGTCAGACCCTTGACACCTCTGCCGCCTCTGTTCTGCGACTTATATTCATCCATGGGAATTCTCTTGATGTAACCCATATTGGTGAGAGTGTAAACGCAGGTTTCTTCGGGAATGAGGTCTTCAATATCAACCTCGCCCGAAACGTTGACGATTTCTGTTTGTCTTTCGTCTGCAAATTTATCACGGACAGCCATAGCTTCCGTTTTAACAATTTCGAGAACCTTGGCTTCGTCTGCGAGAATTTCGAGGAATTCCGCAATTCTTGCCCTGAGTTCGTCGAGCTCGTTCTGAATCTTGAGGATTTCAAGACCTGCAAGACGACCAAGTTGTAAAGCAACGATAGCCGCCGCCTGAGGCTCATCAAAATCAAATTTTTCCATAATGGCAACCTTGGCATCTGCCTGACCGCCCTTACAGGCTCTGATTGTTGCGATGATATCATCAACAATATCAATAGCCTTTGCAAGGCCTTCGAGGATATGTGCTCTGTCCTGAGCTTTTTTGAGGTCAAATCTTGTTCTGCGGGTGATAACTTCTTCCTGGAATTTGATATAGTGGCCGAGAACTTCCTTGAGAGTGAGCTGCTTGGGTTCGCCGTTAACAAGAGCAATCATGATAACGCCGAAGGTTGTCTGAAGCTGTGTGAAGCTGAAAAGCTTGTTGAGAACAACCTGGGGATTTGCATCTCTCTTGAGGTCGATTGAAATGAGCATACCCTTCTTTGACGAATAGTCGTTAACGTCGGAAATGCCTTCGATTCTCTTTTCTTTTACGAGGTCTGCAATGCTTTCGATAAGCTTTGCTTTGTTGACCATATAAGGGATTTCGGTGACCTGAATTTCGAATCTGCCGTTTTTCTTTTCGACGATTTCAGCCTTTGCACGCAGGGTGATTTTGCCTCTGCCGGTGCCGTAAGCGGCTCTGATGCCCGCTCTGCCCATGATAACGCCCTTTGTGGGGAAGTCGGGTCCCTGAATATGCTCCATAAGCTCTTCAAGGCTGATATCGGGGTTGTCAATCATGGCGCACATACCGTCAACAACCTCGCCGAGATTGTGGGGAGGAATGTTGGTTGCCATACCGACAGCGATACCTACCGAACCGTTAACGAGAAGGTTGGGGAATCTTGAGGGAAGAACGACGGGTTCTTTAAGACGGTCATCGTAGTTTGTTGTAAAATCAACGGTATCCTTATCGATATCGGTGAGCATACGAAGAGCCATTTTGCTCATTCGGGACTCTGTGTAACGGTATGCAGCGGGGGGGTCGCCGTCAACCGAACCGAAGTTACCGTGACCGTCAACGAGAATATATCTCATTGAGAAGGTCTGTGCAAGACGGACCATTGCATCGTAAACCGATGCGTCGCCGTGGGGATGGTATCTGCCGAGAACGGAACCGACGGTGTCTGCACACTTCCTGTATGCCTTGTCGGGAGTGAGCCCGTTTTCGTGCATTGTGTAAAGAATTCTTCTGTGAACGGGTTTAAGACCGTCTCTTACATCGGGGAGTGCACGGGATGTGATAACCGACATAGAATAGTCAAGAAAAGCCTGACGTACTTCTTTGTTGAGGTCAACATTTATAATTTTCTGGGTATCTCTTGCGTCGCCAAAACTCATGTTAAATCAGTCCTTTCTTAAGATTATATGTCGAGGTTTGAAACGAATTTTGCGTTCTGCTCAATGAACTCGCGGCGGGGTTCAACCTTGTCGCCCATAAGGATCGAGAAGGTTTCGTCAGCCTCCATAGCATCCGCCAGAGTAACGCGGAGCATAATTCTCGTTGCGGGGTCCATGGTTGTTTCCCAGAGCTGCTCGGGGTCCATTTCACCGAGACCCTTATATCTCTGGATATCGCAGCTTCCGCCGAATTCTGCAATTTTCTCGTCTCTTTCCTCATCGGAGAATGCGTAGGCAAACTTTTTGCCCTTGCTTACCTTGAACAGCGGAGGCTGAGCAAGGAAAACGTGACCCTCTTCAATCAGAGGACGCATATATCTGAAGAAGAACGTGAGAAGAAGAACTCTGATATGCGCACCGTCAACGTCGGCATCGGCCATAATGACGATTTTTTCATAACGGAGCTTCGTGATATCGAATTCATCGCCGATACCTGTTCCGAGAG
>JAZNRG010000042.1:0-2721 GCA_045590575.1 Acutalibacteraceae bacterium
CTTGGCTCACAGAACGACATGGCTACGATCCGACTTGGTTACATAGAAATAGGAAAAGATATCGTTTTGCTGACTGCACCGGGTGAAATTGTTCCGCAGCTCATTTACGGCAACGTCGTTACGGCAGAAGACTCCTATCGCGGAACCGAATGGACCTATGAAGCAACTGCAGATCTTATCCCCGAAGGAAAAACCGTTCTTGTTATGGGTCTTTGCAACGATGCCATAGGCTATATTCTTCCCGACAATGACTTTGCGCACTTTATTGCGGACCTCATCTGGGATGCAGACGGTGCAGAAAAGCTTTTCGGACCGTATCACAGACATTATGAGGAAATGCTTTCAACAGGCAGCACGGCAGGTTCGGCAACCGTTACCGTTCTCAATGAGCTTGTAAAAAGCGAAAACCCCTAAACAGATAATCCGGCTGTCGGTTCTTTATTGTATCGGACCGACAGCTTTTTTAATAATCGGGAGGAAAGCTGCATGACCAAGGAAACCGCAAGACAGAAAGCGAAAGAATTAGTTGCAAAAATGACGGTTGAGGAAAAACTTTCCCAGCTTTTATATAATGCACCTGCAATCGAAAGACTCGGCATTGACGAATATAACTGGTGGAACGAAGGCTCCCACGGCGTTGCAAGAGCAGGCACGGCAACGGTTTTTCCCCATGCAATAGCCATGGCTTCAACCTTTGACCCCGACCTTGTGGGCGAGGTTGCCGATGTTATTTCAACCGAGGGCAGAGCAAAATACAATAAACACGTCAAATACGGCGACCACGATATCTTCAAGGGTCTTACCTTCTGGGCGCCCAATATCAACATTTTCCGCGACCCGCGTTGGGGCAGAGGTCAGGAAACCTTCGGCGAAGACCCCTTCCTTACGGCTGAACTCGGCGTTTCCTATATCAACGGAATTCAGGGCAGCGGCGAATTTTATAAAGCAACAGCCTGCTCAAAGCATTTTGCCGTTCATTCGGGTCCCGAAAAAACAAGACACGGATTTGATGCTGTTGTTGATATGCACGATTTGTGGGAAACCTATCTCCCTGCATTCGAAAAGACCGTAGAATCCGGAGTTGCAGGCGTTATGGGTGCATATAACAGAACAAACGGCGAACCCTGCTGCGCTCATTCATATCTTCTTGTTGATGTTCTTCGCAAGAAGTGGAACTTTGACGGCTATGTTGTTTCCGACTGCGGCGCACTCGGAGATATCTATAAATTCCATAAATTTGTTGAAACAAAAGCGGAAGCTGCAGCCGTTGCGCTCAAAAGCTCCTGCGACCTCAACTGCGGCGAAACCTATGATGCACTTATTGATGCATATGAACAGGACCTTGTGACGGAGGATGAAATCACCGCTGCTGCGGAAAGACTATTCACAATCCGTTATCTTCTCGGCGAATTTGAAGAAACAAGACCTTATTCCGATATCGGATTTGATAAGCTTGACTGCAAGGAACACAAGGAACTCAATCTTAAAACGGCAGAGCAGTGCATTGTTCTGCTTGACAACAAGGATAACTTCCTTCCTCTCGATAAGAACACAGACAAAAAGATTGCCGTTGTCGGACCGAACTCCCTTTCGGTTACCGCACTTGAAGGCAACTATAACGGCTATGCTTCCGAATATGTGACCGTTGCCGACGGTATCCGCAGAGTGTTCAAGGATGCAAAAATCAGCGTTGAAAAGGGCTGTAACTACTGCGATGAATACCTCAACCATTGGAGTGGCTTCCAGAACATGATAAGCGACGGTGTTGCGGCGGCATCCGAAGCGGATATAACGGTTCTTGCGCTCGGTCTTGACCAGTCAATCGAGGGAGAAGACACGGGATTTGACAATGACTATACCTCATGCGGAGATAAGCGCACACTCTGTCTTCCCGCAACTCAGCAGAAGCTTGCGGAAGCGGTTTGCGATGCGTGCGAGAATGTTGTTGTTGTTCTTCTCTGCGGAAGCTCAATCGATGTCGGCGAAAAGGTGAGAAATCATGCAAAGGCGGTTATTCACGCATGGTATCCCGGTTCAATGGGCGGACTTGCGCTTGCAAATATTCTTTCGGGCGAAGCAAATCCTTCGGCAAAGCTTCCCGTTACAATCTATAAAGGCGACCACGATATGCCCGATTTTGAGGACTACAGCATGAAGGGCAGAACCTACAGATATATCGACGGCGATGCGCTTTATCCCTTCGGCTTCGGTCTTTCCTACACGGATTATAAATATGATAACGCAAAAATTGTTTCGGCAGACTGCGAAAAGATAACCGTCAGCGCAGAGGTTGAAAACGCAGGCGGTGTTGCAGGCAAGGAAATCATTCAGGTTTATGCAGCCTACACCGACAGCAGGGCAGCAACGCCTCATTGGCAGCTTTGCTCACTCAGATCCGTTCCTCTTGAAGCAGGCGAAAAGAAGGAAGTAACGCTTGATATCGACCGTTACTGGATAAAGGCGGTTACTGCAGACGGCGAAAGAGTTGACCCCGACGGCAAGATTACGCTCTATATCGGCGGACACCAGCCCGACAGCGTAAGCAACAAGCTTCTCTGTTATTCGTGCATTGAAATTGTTCTGCAGAGTGACGGCAAAAGGAGTTGAAACTGTGAAAAAATTTTTTGATTATATAATCCACGGCGGAGATTACAACCCGGACCAATGGATAAGAACGCCCGAAATATGGGATGAGGATATGCGTCTGATGAAGCTTGCCCA
>JAZNRG010000043.1:0-27132 GCA_045590575.1 Acutalibacteraceae bacterium
GGCGCAACAGGTATGGTTGGTCAGCGTTTCATGACCCTTCTTGAAGACCACCCCTGGTTTGAGGTTGTTGCTCTTGCAGCAAGCCCCAGATCAGCAGGCAAAACATATAAAGAAGCTGTCGGCAGCAAATGGTGCATGGCAAAGGATATCCCCGCAAAAATGGCGGATATGATTGTTATGGATGCAACTGCTGACATTGAAAAGATTTCTTCATCAGTTGACTTCATCTTCTGCGCAGTAGATATGAAGAAAGACGAAATCAAAGCACTCGAGGAAGCATATGCAAAGGCAGAATGCCCCGTCGTTTCAAACAACAGCGCACACAGAGGCACAGCTGATGTTCCCATGATCGTTCCCGAGCTCAACAGCGAACACGCAAAGGTTATTGAAGCTCAGAGAAAGAGACTCGGCACAAAAAGAGGCTTTATCTCTGTTAAATCAAACTGCTCACTCCAGAGCTACGTTCCCGCACTCTTCCCCCTCAACAAGTTCGGCGTTAAAGATGTTCTCGTTTGCACATATCAGGCAATTTCAGGTGCAGGTAAGACCTTCGACACATGGCCCGAAATGGTTGATAACGTTATCCCCTATATCGGCGGCGAAGAAGAAAAGTCCGAACAGGAACCCCTCAAGATCTGGGGTAAGGTTGAAGGCGATAAAATCGTTAACGCAACCTCACCCAACTTCACTGCACAGTGCCTTCGCGTTCCCGCATCTGACGGTCATATGGCAGCGGTTTTCGTAAGATTCGAAAACAAACCTTCAATGGACGAAATGAAAGAAATCTGGAAAAACTTCAAGGGTTATCCTCAGGAAGCTGAACTTCCCAGTGCCCCCAAGCAGTTCCTCAACTACTTTGAAGAAGATAATCTTCCCCAGACAAAGCTTCAGAGAAATCTTGAAAACGGTATGGCAGTTTCAATCGGACGTCTCAGAGAAGACACTCAGTTTGACTATAAATTCGTTTGCCTTTCACACAATACTCTCAGAGGTGCAGCAGGCGGCGCAGTTCTTATGGCTGAACAGCTTTGCGCTCAGGGCTACATCGATTCCAAGTTTTAATTGATAAAGGAGTCAATTATGAAAAAGACTGTTTTCACCGGAGCAGGCGTTGCAATCGTCACTCCGTTCACCGAAGATAACAAAGTCAATTACGATAAGCTTGCAGAGCTTCTTGAGTTCCAGATTGCAAACAAAACTGATGCAATCATAATCTGCGGCACCACCGGTGAAGGTTCAACCCTCGACCACGAGGAGCATTCGGAAGCTATCAGATTCACTGTTGAAGTAGTTAACAAAAGAATCCCTGTTATAGCAGGCACAGGCAGTAACGACACAAACTATGCAGTAAAGCTCTCCAACGAAGCTGAAAAGGCAGGCGTTGATGCTCTTCTTTCGGTTACTCCTTATTATAACAAGACATCTCAGAGAGGTCTTGTTCAACACTTCAACTATATTGCAGACAGAGTAAATGTTCCCATAATCCTTTATAATGTTCCCTCAAGAACAGGTGTCAACATTCTCCCCGAAACATATTATGAGCTTTCTCACCACAAAAACATTGTCGGCACAAAGGAAGCAAACGGCGATATTTCATCTGTTGCAAAGACAATTTCTCTTTGCGGTCCCGATTTCTCGGTTTATTCGGGTAATGACGATCAGGTAACAGCTCTTATGTCACTCGGCGGTAAGGGTTCTATCTCTGTTCTTTCAAACGTTGTTCCCGAAGTTGCACACAACATTCCCGCAAAATTCCTTGAAGGTGACTACAAAGCAAGTGCCGAGCTCCAGCTTGAATATCTCGCTCTTTGCAACGCTCTTTTTACCGATGTTAACCCCATTCCTGTTAAGGAAGCCATGAATATGATGGGCATGAACGTCGGCAACTGCAGACTTCCTCTTTATGAGATGACTGCGCCCGCAAAGGAAGCTCTCAGAAAAACTCTTGCAAGATACGGTCTTGTTGACTAAAAATCAGAGGTAATTAAAAATGTCCGGAATTATATTAAGCGGATGTAACGGAAAGATGGGCAGAGCCGTAACTCTCAGCGTCAATGATTCTGCTGATTTCGAAATCGTTTGCGGCATTGATGTTTATAATGAAGTTAAATACGGTTATCCCGTTTTCTCCTCCCCCGCTCTTGTTTCAAAAGATATCGCTTCAAATGCCGATGCAATCATAGATTTCTCAAACCCAGCTGCACTCGCAGGTCTGCTTGAGTTTGCGGTTGAGAATTCAATTCCTGCTGTTATCTGCACAACAGGGCTTAATGATGCTCAGCTCAATCTAATCAAGAATGCCGCAACAAAAATCCCGGTATTTTTCAGTGCAAATATGTCACTCGGCGTAAACCTTGTATGTGAGCTTGCAAAGAAGGCTGCCAAGGTACTCGGCGACTCATTTGATATCGAAATCGTTGAAATGCATCACAATCAGAAAATCGATGCTCCAAGCGGCACAGCTCTCATGATTGCCGACTCAATCAAAAACGAACTCGATGATGATATCAGATACGAATATGACCGTCACTCAAAGCGTGAAAAGAGAACAAAAAAGGAAATCGGTATTCACGCTGTCAGAGGCGGCTCTATCACGGGTGAACACGAAGTAATATTTGCAGGTCACGATGAAATCATTAAGATTTCTCACAGTGCAAGGAGCAAGGAGCTTTTTGCAACCGGTGCTGTAAACGC
Organism: Acutalibacteraceae bacterium; assembly: GCA_045590575.1. Lineage (GTDB taxonomy): Bacteria > Bacillota > Clostridia > Oscillospirales > Acutalibacteraceae > CAG-177. The sequence goes on from JAZNRG010000043.1 coordinate 2,695, forward strand.
CGCAAAATTCATTATCGGCAAACCCGCAGGTCTTTACAATATGACCGATATGCTTAAATAAAGGAGCTTTAAAATGAAACTTGTTGACAATATTTTTATAACAGAAGATGTTACACTCTTTTCTTTATATGATGCACCTGCCGATATTTCTCATATGGCTGAAGTGTTCAAGCTTATTGCCGATGCAGGTATTGATGTTGACATGATTTCACAGTTTCCTTTAAGCGGCGCAAATTCAGGATTCTCTTTTACCGTCAGCGATAAGGATTTTGTTTCCGTGCTTTCTATTGCATCTGAGCTTCGCAGCAGATCGCCTAAAACCAAAATCAGCGTAAGCAGCGGCAACTGCAAAATAACCGTAAGCGGTGAAGAAATGAGAGGTACTCCCGGAGTTTCCGCAAGAGTATTCAAAGCTGTTTCAAGCGTTGATGCTGATGTAAGAATGATAACAACCTCCGAAATAGAAATTGCGATGCTGATTGTAAAATCCGATGTTGATGAAGTAATCGAAGCAATCAACAAAGAATTTGAATAAAAATTAATCCCCAACCACCATTCGGTTGGGGATATTTGTTTATATAAGCGGAATCGAATATGTGTAATCGGTATACCAGACACCTGCAGAGAAGCTTCTTGCTCTGATTTCAACAGTATCTTCATAAACCTCAATCTGATAACCTGTTCCGTTTGCAATTCTGCCGCGGATTGTAAGATACATATATGAAGGAAGATTTACGCTGTGGAACGAACCGTCGGATTCAACGCTGCAGTAGCCGTATGTTGCAACTTGTTTTTCATTGGTAAATCCACTGTGAATATGACCTGAGAGCATAATAACATTCTTATACTTTTTGAGAATGCTTTCAACCGCCGCTGACTGGTCACCAATACCGCCGTCATCAGGCTCCATATCATCTTCGCCCCATGTTTCGGGAAGTCCGTGCGTCTGATTTATAGGCCAATGGCACACAACGAAAATCGGAAGATTATCAGCAGAAGCTTTCTGCATTTCAGATTCAAGCCATGCAAGCTGAGCATCGCTGATATAAGCGGATGTTCTGTCTGTTTCGCTTGCAAGAACAATAAATGTGTAACCGTTTATCTTTGTTGAATAGTATTCATTCTCAATCTTTCTGCCTGCAATTTTATCGTTATATTCAATGAAGTAATCACGGGCAAGATCATATTTATCGTCCTCGGTCCAGGTGTCATGATTACCCTGAGCAAGAATGATATTATCGGCAGGATCATATTTCGAGAATGCTTTTTCAAGATTATCCCACTCGAATTTCTCGCCGTGGTCAGTAAGATCACCTGTGCAAACAAGTGCATCTAGCCTTTGATCTGCATTCTGCATATCATTAAGACCGAATTCAAGCATCATAACTCTGAGAGCTTCATCCGTCATGTGTATATCGGAAATTGTTGCAAAACTCAACTTGCAATTTTCAGGATCAATCGGTTCGGTATTCGCCATATAATTGCCGAAAATCGGTGAAGTAAAGGTATTTAATACAGTTAATATTACCATTAATAATGTTTGTATAAAATTAATCATTATATTTTCTCCTTTCAGTTTTTAATTTCATCGTCAAAAACGCCTTTTTTCTTCATCTGTTTCTTGAGAACAAAATAAAGCGCAAATTGAACAAAGAAGGTTATTGCCCACGAAACGGGATATGACCAGTAAAGATTAATAAGAGTGTGATTCAACGGAAGAATGCAGAACACCCAGAATATTCTTGTTCCGCAAGCACCAATAAGAGAAACTATCATCGGTTCAAAAGATTTGCCCATGCCTCTCAGCTGGCTTGCAGCAACATCCATTAAGGAACAGAAGAAGTAAAAAGGCATTATCAGCGTAAGTCGGTCTGCGCCGATTGCAATTACTTCGGGATCATCCGAGAAAAGACTGACAATAAAATCACCGAAGAAAATTCCGACAAGACCAAGTACCACCGAAATGCCAAATGCAAAGAACATACAGTATCTGTAAATCTTGCCAATATTTGAATATTTCCTTGCACCGAGATTCTGCGAAGAAAAGGTCATAGTCGTCTGGGCTACGGCATTGGTACAGGTATAAATGTAGGAGTCATAATTCGAACCTGCAGCAATACCTGCCATAGCTACCGAACCGAACGAATTGACCGTTGACTGAATAATAACATTTGAAACGCTGAAAAGAGAACTCTGAATTCCTGCAGGAAGTCCGAGTTTTAAAATACTTTTCAGCTCTTCGCCGTAAAACTTCAGTTTTTTAATTGAAAGCCTGCAGGGATTATTAATTCTCATCAGATAGATTACAATAAGTATTGTGGATAAATACTGTGAAACAATGGTTGCAATAGCAACACCGCTAACACCAAATTTGAAAACGATTATCAAAACAAGATTAAGGACAACGTTCAAAAGACCCGAAAAAGAAAGAATATACAGAGGTCTTTTGGTGTCGCCCGTTGACCTTACAATTGATGCACCGAAATTATAAACAAGCAATCCGGGAGAACCCATAAAATATATCTTAAGATACAAGGTTGCAAGCTCAATAACATCCTCAGGTACCTTCATCAGTCTGAGCATAAACCCCGAACCGAAATATCCGATTATTCCGATACCGACACCGCAGAACAAGCTGAGAAGCATAGCGGTATGAGTGCATTCGTGAATCTTTCTTTCATCCGCTTCGCCGATATGACGGGCAACCATAACACCCGAACCCATTGACATACCGAGAAAAACGTTCAGAAACAGATTGACAAGCGAACCCGTTGAACCAACTGCCGCAAGAGCTTCTTTACCCACAAATCTGCCAACAACGATCACATCAGCGGTATTATAAGCCAGCTGTAAAAGGCCCGTCATAATCAACGGAACGGAAAACAAAAGTATTTTCTTAAAAAACGGACCGACTGTCATATCGATGGAATATCTTTTGCCTATGACCGTCACCTCCCATATTTTTTATGATTGTATCAAATTTACATTATATCGATTATTTCTTTTTGATGTAAACTGCACCGAATAATGCAATTATGATAAACGCCAAAGCTCCGAGAATCAATGAAACTTTCTTATATTTAGTACCGTCAGAAAGTGAAAAAGATAAATTTGCAGGTGCATTCCGAACTGAAGAACCGATATATTCAACTGTTGTTTCTTCAGCCGATACAGAAAAAACAGTTGATAAATCATCTTTCTTTTCAGTCACACAAACAGTAACGGGAACATAAGAAACAATAACTTCCTTTTCATAATAATAAACGGTAATTCCTTGATTATTTATCCTTGAATAATTATCCGAAGTGGTTTTGGAAGGCTTTGTTCTTCCGGTATAAATCATCGGAGATTCTGAAATAACAAACTCAGTTGAAGAAGTAGGTTTAGCTGTAGTATATTTTCTTTTGGTTGTTGATTTTTCAGTTTTATTTTTAGTGGTTTTTTCCTTTGTTGTTTTATTATTAGTTGTTTTTTCGGTCAGCATTCCGCTGTTATAATAAGGATCATCATTATCTGCAGTCGGAGCTATAACCAATTCCGTCGGTTCTGAAAACGCTTCATTAACGAGGTCAAGATAATAGTGATTTGAAGGTTCACCAAATGAATCAACAAGTTGAACATCACAAGATATGATTCGGGGTAAATAATCCTTGAATCCTATTCTCACTTCACAGGTTGCACCGTTATTTTCATCAATATGAATTGCACCGTCAAAACTGTATGAATCAATCTCAGAGTTCAAAGGCGAATTAACGGGATTAAGTTCAAAATAAGAAGAACCGTTAAGCGATAATTTTAGTCCGCAATAAGAATTATCTTGTTCGAGTAAAGGGTCAATAAACATAAAACAAAAATATACAGCCGAATTATCATTGTCTAACTTGACCTTTACCAGGCCGAAATTGATATTGCAATTACTTTCTCCGTCAACCAAAACGTATACTGCCGAATCGTGCCATTCGCTGCCCGAATCAATACCGTCAACATCAATCGAAAAAGCATTGACCATAAAACTCAATGAAACGAGGCAGACAAAAAACAGGATTAAAATCTTTTTCATAAAACACCTTAGAAACTAATAATTAAACAACCAACCGCGTTTAAAATCAAAGGTTAGAAGCAAGATAAGCTGCTCCGAGTTTATTGGCATCATTGCCCATAAGAGCTTTTACAACTCTTACTTCACGGAAACTGTTCATTAATTCTTTCTGAAGTCTGACATTGATTTCTTCGGTGATATATTCCTCATTCATAATGCCGCCGCCGGCAACAATAAGCGAAGGATTGAATACATAAACAAGACTTTTCAACCCTATAACAATCTCATCAATCCATTCATCAATCACCTTTCTGACTTCAGGATTATCGAAATTCTGAAAAACTTCTCTGCCGTTCATATCTTTACCAACAACATAAGAAACTTTTTTAACAAGGGCTTTTGAAGATGCATAGACTTCATAGCAGCCTTTGCCTCCGCAGGTACACTGAGTACCGCCTGCGTGGGTTACTATATGACCGAATTCACCTGCAGAGAAAGAACTTCCGGTAAAAAGTTTACCGTTCATAAAAACTGCACCGCCTATTCCTGTGCCATAAGTAAGGCATATAAAGCTGTCAATGCCCTTTGCCGCACCGAATACGGCCTCACCGATTGCGGCAGAATTGACATCGTTTTCAACCGCTGTCGGAATGCCGGTTTCCGACTCAATAATTTCTTTAATTTTAACACCGGTATAACCGGGAATACTGTCTGTAGCAAAAATTATTTCACCTTTGACGCTGTTGACCTGACCTGCAGTTGAAATGCCTATACGGTCAATACCGTCAAAAGTTTTTATGATTTCAACAACACGCTCAATTATTCTTTTTCCGCCCTCATATGCATTAGTTGGAACAGATTGCTTTTTAGTAAGATTGAAGTATTCATCGCAAAGCGCATATTTAATCTCGGTTCCTCCGATATCAAAAGCAAGAATTTTCATTTAAAGTACCTCAAAAATAACGGCGGGAGCAATGCCCCCGCCTAAATTTTATTTCTTCGATTCATCAAGAGCTTTAACAAAACGCTTTGTAATATCCATAGGTCTTGTTATGGCAGTGCCGACAACCGCAGCATAAGCACCACATTCAAAAGCCTTTATAAGCTCATCAGGTGCCCAGATACCGCCTTCAGCAATAACTGTTGCACCAAGCTCTTCTTTATAACGTTTCATCAGATTAAAGTCAGGCAGAGTATTACCTTTAGTGTACGGAGTATAACCGCTCATAGTAGTACCGAGAAGATCAAAACCGAGCTCAAGGGCTTTCTTGCCTTCATCAAAGCAAGAGGTATCAGCCATGAAAAGCTGGTCGGGATACTTGGCACGCACTTCTTTGAAAAATTCCTCAAAAGTAATGCCGTCAGGCCTGAGTCTGTCGGTAGCATCAACAGCAATAATATCACAACCGATTTCAACAAGAGAATCAACCTCTTTCATCGTCGGAGTAATATAAACATCGCTGTCAGGATAAACCTCCTTGATAATGCCGATAATTGGAAGGTCAACTCTTTCTCTGATAGCCAGAATATCAACAACAGTATTTGCCCTTATGCCCACGGCACCGCCGAGAGCTGCGGCATAAGCCATTTTGCTCATTATGTAGCTGTCATATAACGGCTCTGTTGATAAGGCTTGGCAGGAAACAATAAGTCCGCCTTCGATTTGTTTAAGAATTTCATTATTTGTAAACTTTTTCATATTTACAGTATATCATAATTTTTTAATGAATTCAACTTATATTTTTTATTTTAGTTAAAACAAATAGATTTTTTATCTTTATTCTGCACAAGCAAAAAATTTACAAATTGTTTACAAAATAAATATCGCAATTTGACGAAAAAAAGTGTATTATATTATAAGTTTGTCTTATATAATGTAATAATATTTTATTATATTAAAATGAAGGAGAAAAAAATGAAAGAACCTACCTTATACCGTATTATCAGAAGACCCCTTGGTGCTATTTTTAAAGCAGTATACAAACCCGTTATTGTCGGCAAACGATTTATTCCCAAAAGCGGAAGAATCATTCTCGCCGGTAATCACACAAATTATTTTGACTGTATTCTTGTTGGATGTGCAACCGACAGATGCGTTCATTATCTTGCAAAAGATGAGCTTATGAGAGGTCCACTCAAATTCATATTCAAAGGGCTCGGCATTATTCCCGTTAACCGCAGAACAAAGGATAAGGCTGCTCTCCAGACAGCTATTGAAACCCTTAACGACGAAAAGGTTATCGGTATCTTTCCTGAAGGTACAATAAACAGAACAGACGATATTATTATGCCCTTTAAATTCGGTGCCGTAAAAATGTCGCGTGATGCAAAATCCGATATTGTTCCTTTTGTTATCACGGGAAAATATAAGCCTTTTGAAAGAAGCGTAAAAATCCGTTTCTTTGAACCCCTCAAGCCTGAATCGGAACTTGAAGAATATAACAATAAACTTATGAACATAGTATCGGAAGAACTCAGAAAGGAAAAGAAAGAATATGAAAAAGCCTGAAGATAAAGAATTGGGTTATAAAATTTTAACCCCTATTATGAGAGTTGCTTTCAGACTCTACTATAATCCCAAAATCATCGGAGCAGAAAAGATTCCCAAGGAATCATCTATCATTATTGCTGGTAACCACAAGCACGTATATGACCAGTGCCTCACCATTATGGCAACAAAGAGAGTAATCCACTATATGGCTAAGAAAGAATATTTCGAAGGTGCTCTTGCTCCTTTTTTCAGATTGGTAGGCTGCATTCCCGTTGACCGCACAAAAAGAGATTCTTCAAGCGCAAAATCGGCACTTAAAGTTCTCAAGAAAGACGGTGCTATCGGAATCTTCCCCGAAGGAACAAGAAATAAAACAGATGCATTTATGCTCCCCTTCAAACAGGGAACCGTGCGTATGGCAGACAAAACAGATTCATACATAGTACCCTTCGGACTTACCGGTGACTATAAGTTCAGAAGCAAGAACCTTACTGTCCGTTACGGTGAACCCTTCAAAGTCGGTGATATGACAATTGAAGAAGCAAACCAGAAACTTCACGATGAGGTTGAGCGTCTAATGAGAGAGAACCTTAAGGAAGAGGAAACTCGCACAGCAAAATAAGGAGTAAAAATATGAGAATAGGTATGGACGTCGGTTCAACAACACTCAAGTGCGTTGCAATCGACAACAACAATAAAATCATTTATAAATCATACGAACGCCATTATTCAAAGATTGCAGAAAAAAGTGCAGCTATGCTTTCGGAAATTGTAAAAGAAAACCCCGAATTTGCAAATGCATCACTTACTGTTTCAGGTTCTGCAGGCATGGGATTTGCTAATGCACTCGGTCTTGAATTCATACAGGAAGTTTATGCATCAAGAATCAGCGTTTCAAGACTTCTTCCCGGAACCGATGCCGTTATTGAACTCGGCGGCGAAGATGCAAAAATTCTCTTTTTCACAAACGGTGTTGAAGTAAGAATGAATGGTTCCTGCGCCGGCGGCACGGGTGCATTCATCGACCAGATGGCATCTCTTCTCGGTGTTGAACCCCTTGAAATGAACGAACTCGCAAAGAGCCACGAAAAAATTTATTCAATCGCATCACGTTGCGGTGTTTTTGCAAAATCAGATATTCAGCCCCTGCTCAATCAGGGTGCAAGAAAGAACGACATCGCAGCAAGTATCTTTACCGCTGTTGTTAACCAGACCGTTGCAGGCCTTTCTCAGGGCAGAAAAATTGAAGGTAATGTTGTTTATCTCGGCGGTCCTCTCTACTTCCTATCAGAGCTCAGAGAAGCATTCGACAAGGGACTCGGAGTTAAGGGTACCTGCCCCGAAAACGGTCTTTACTTCGTTGCTCTCGGTGCTGCTTTCTCATCAGACGGCAACCCCATCGACATAATTGAAGCAACAGAAAGAATCAAAAATGCTAAGGAAAGCGGCGAATATCTCGGCGCAAATCCTCTCTTCACTTCCGAAGCGGAATATAAAGAATTCTCCGACAGACACGCAAAGGATTGCGTAAATACAGATTGCAAAATCTCAGCAGGCGAAAAAGTATTCATCGGCATTGATGCCGGCTCTACCACCGTTAAAGCTGCTGTAATCAATAATAACGGAGAAATCATTTGCAGCAGATATATTCCCAACAACGGCGACCCCGTATCTCTCATCAAGGAATTCCTTGTAGATTTCTATAACGATTATCCCGAAGCAGTTGTTGCGGCAAGTGCGGTAACAGGCTACGGTGAGGATATCATCAAAAATGCATTTGCTGTTGACTTCGGTCTTGTAGAAACTGTTGCACATTTCACTGCTGCAAAGAAATTCAAGCCCGATGTTGACTTCATTATCGATATTGGCGGACAGGACATCAAGTGCTTCAAAATCAGAAACAACGCAATTGATAACATCTTCCTCAACGAAGCCTGTTCTTCGGGCTGCGGCTCATTCCTTCAGACATTTGCAGCCGCATGGGGTTATAACATTGCTGATTTCTCAAAGCTCGGTCTTTTTGCTGACAGACCCGTTGACCTCGGTTCAAGATGTACCGTATTTATGAACTCATCGGTTAAGCAGGCTCAGAAAGATGGTGCTTCGATCGAAAATATTTCAGCAGGTCTTTCAATCAGCGTTGTCAAGAATGCAATTTATAAAGTTATCCGTGCCGCAAATGCCGACGAACTCGGCAAAAACATTGTTGTTCAGGGCGGCACATTCCTTAACGATGCCGTTCTCCGCGCATTTGAGCAGGAAATCGGCAGAGACGTTGTTAGACCTACTATCTCAGGTATTATGGGCGCTTACGGTGCAGCACTTTACGCTAAAGAGAGAATGCCCGAAAAGAGCACTCTTATCTCAGCCGAAGAGCTCAAATCATTTGAACATAAAGTTAAGGCTGTTACCTGCGGTAAGTGCAGCAATAACTGCCGTCTTACAGTTAACACTTTCAACTCAGGCAGAAGTTTCATAGGCGGTAACCGTTGCTCAAAGCCTCTTGCAAAAGCAAACAAAAACAGCGGAGCAAATATGTTCGACTATAAAAGAGAGCTTCTTGCTCAATATGCTCCCATAACAGGCAAGAGAGAAACAATAGGTCTTCCTATGGGTCTGAATATGTTTGAGCTTCTCCCCTTCTGGCATAAATTCTTTACCGAGCTCGGATTCGGCATTGCACTTTCAGAAAAATCATCAAGAGAGCTTTACGTTTCGGGTCAGCACACAATACCCTCGGATACGGTATGCTATCCCGCAAAACTTCTTCACGGACACATTGAGTCACTTCTCAATCAAGGTGTTAAGGATATTTTCTATCCTTGTATGACATATAATCTTGATGAAGATCTCGGTGACAATCATTATAACTGCCCCGTTGTTGCTTACTATCCCGAAGTTATCCGTTCAAATGTTGGTGAACTCAAGAAAATCAACTTTATGAGTGATTATATCGGTCTCCACAGACCCAAGGATTTCGTTAAGAAAATACACGGCATTCTCAGTGCACACTATAACGGCATTTCTCTCAAGGATGTAAAGAATGCAACCGAAAAAGCATACGAAGAATACTATTCATTTATGAATAAGATTCACGTTAAGGGCATGGAATATCTTAAGGAAGCAAAGGCTCAGGATAAACCCGTTATCGTTCTTTGCGGCAGACCTTATCATCTTGACGAAGAAATCAACCACGGTATTGATAAGCTTATCTGTGAATGCGGTGCAACAGTTATCACTGAAGACAGCGTAAGTCCTCTTGTTGAAAAGTTCCCCACAACCGTTCTTAATCAATGGACTTATCATTCAAGACTTTATGCCGCTGCCAAATATGTTGCAAAACAAAACGATAAAGATCTCAACATAGTTCAGCTTGTTTCGTTCGGATGCGGTGTTGACGCTATCACTACCGACGAGATGAGAACCATTCTCGAAAGAGACGGTAAGATCTATACTCAGATTAAGATTGACGAAATTTCAAACCCCGGCGCAGTAAAAATCAGACTCAGAAGTTTGTTTGCTGCAACAGGCAGATAAGGGAGGCAGGAAGAAATGGCTAAAAAAATCGACACAGACAGAGTTGAATTTACCAAGGATATGATGGACTACACTATCCTTGCTCCAAATATGCTTGATATCACCTTCAGACTTCTTATCAACATTTTCGGTCAATATGGCTATAAAACTGAACTGCTTCAGAACGAAGGCAGAGCAGTTATTGATGAGGGACTCAAGTATGTTCATAACGACACCTGCTACCCCGCACTCCTCGTTATCGGTCAGCTTATTGATGCTCTCAACTCAGGAAAATACAATCCCGACAAAACAGCATTGTTCATCACACAGTCAGGCGGCGGTTGCAGAGCTTCAAACTATATTCACCTTCTCAGAAAGGCACTTAAGAAGGCCGGCTACCCCCAGGTTCCCGTAATTTCTCTTAACCTTTCAGGTCTTGAAAAGAACAGCGGCTTTAAAATCCGTCTTTCAATGGCTCTCAAAATGCTTTCAGCTGTAATTTACGGTGACCTTATCACTTTACTTAAAAACCAGATTGAGCCTTACGAAGTCAACAAAGGCGATGCCGCAAAGCTCACCCAGAAATGGATTGACGACCTCAGTGCAGAAATGCAGAAAGGAAGAGGCTACTCATTCTTCGCAGTCAATAAACGACTTCCTCTTATTACAAAATCTTTTTCTGAAATACCTGTTAATAAAGTAAAGAAAACCAAGGTTGGTGTTGTAGGCGAGATTTATGTTAAATATTCTCCCCTCGCAAACAATCATCTTGAAGAATTCCTTTTTAATCAGGGATGTGAAGTTATGGTTCCGGGTCTTCTCGGATTCATCAACTTCAAGGTTGATAACAGACTTGAAGATATCAAACTTTACGGTGGCAATCCTTTTAAAAAGATTGCAATGAGAATAGCTATGTGGTATCTTTCAAAGGTAGAAAAGAATCTTATTGAAGCTGCAAAGGCTTACGGCAATTTCAACGCTCCCGCACCTTATGCACATATCAAGGAAATGTGCACAAAGATTATCGGACCCGGCTGTAAGATGGGTGAAGGCTGGCTTCTGACAGCCGAAATGATGGAACTTATCGAAAGCGGCTACGGCAACATCGTTTGCGCACAGCCTTTCGGCTGTCTCCCCAACCACATCGTTGGTAAAGGTATGATTAGAAAGCTTAAGGAAATGTATCCTCAGTCAAACATCGTTCCCATTGACTACGACCCCGGTGCAACAAAGGTTAACCAGGAAAACAGAATCCGTCTTATGCTTGCGGTTGCAGGTGAAAACGATGCTAAAAGTGATATGGAATCCGATACTTGCGGTCACTGCTGTTCCGAATGTTCAATGTGCGAATAATCAATTACAGTAATCCTACGGAGGCTTTACAATGGAAGAACCTAAGGCATATTTAAAACACAGAGGTAAACTTGAATGGCTTTTCAAGTTTCTTTATAAACCTACAATAGTCGGTACCGAAAACATTCCCGAAAGCGGCAGAGTTATTTTAGCGGGTAACCACAAATATTTTATGGACTGCATAACGGTTGCGGCATCAACCAAGAGAGTTGTTCATTTCCTTGGCAAGAGTGAACTTCTGGAGCCGCCTCTCAAACGTTATTTTGAACCTTTCGGTGTTATACCCGTTCACAGAGAAAGAAAGGATAAGGCTGCGCTTGAATCTGCAATAGAGGTTCTTAATGATGACAAAGTTATCGGTATCTTCCCCGAAGGAAAGGTTAAATTGAAAAGTGAAGAGCAATACACTATTACACCTTTCAAATTCGGAGCTGTTAAAATGGCTGAACAGACAGGCACTAAAATCGTTCCCTTCTCAATTACGGGTGATTATAAGATTTTCAGAAAAGGCTTGAAGATTCAGTTTTTTGAACCCATCACTGTTGAAGGTGACCTCGAAAAAATCAACAATCAGCTTATGAATACCGTTGCTTACGGTATTACCGACAAACCTGTTTTTGTTGAAAAGAAATAACAAAAAAGAAAACCACCGAACCGGTCAATTCGATCGATTCGGTGGTTATTATTTTAATTTAATTAGCCAAAAATCATTGAAATAGCTGAAGAGAAGATTTTTGTTGCTTCGTTGAGAGCAAGAAGAACATCTCCAAGGATGAGCATAATTCTTACTGTAAACGTATCGATTTCAGCATCTGCAGCAAAATCGCTTTTATCAATAGCAAGCTGGCTTGAGGTTTTAACTTCTGTTTCAAAGTTCCAGGGATCACTTTCCTTAACAGTGATCATTCTGACACCTCTTACTATATCATTGCTGTATCCGCCGAAAGTAGCGCCGGGAGTATTGATAATTTTGATGCCGTCAACTTCTGTTGTATAAGAATTGATATGGTCGTGACCTGAATAAACAGCAAGAACATCTCCGCGCTCAACCATTGCATCAAACTGACCTTCGTTGAATTCGCTGGGACAAGGGAACTCAAAAAGGAAACCGTCCTGAATATTCTCTGTCTTGGGGAAGAACGAATAAATCTTGCCGTTATTAGCTTTGGGGGTTGCGACACCGAGGTCAACCATAGACTCATGGAAAAGTGCATCAAAAACTTCGCCTACAACGATATGCTGGAAAACCATCGAGGGAACCTTGTCGCCTGCAAGTGCTTCAAGAGCCTTGCTCTTGTTTTTATACCATTCAATCTGATCTTTTCTTACGCAGTCATAACCGAGGTCATTGCCTTCTTCATCAATATAATGTGAGCCCGAATCAAACATCCAGAGATTAAACTTAATCTTTTTTAAATCCGAACTCATTACAGGAAGGTTATGAGTTCCTGTGCCGTGAAGTGACGGAACTTCGTCAACTGCAAGGCAGTAGCCCTTTCCGTATTTCTGATACATGGGAAGAAGCTCATCATTTTCATAGCCCTGCTCACGGTCGTGATTGCCGAAAACAAGAGTAAAATATGTTTCGTTTGCAACAAAAATATTGCAAAGTTCCTCAATTGCTTTTTCTTTTGTTTCTTTAGATGCAACAGTATTATCACCGCCGAGAATAACTATATCAGGCTGATACTCTTTGAGAGCTGCATCAATAAATTTAATCATAGATGCATTTGCAGGATAATCATCCTGACAGTCACAGATGTGCATAATCTTGAACTCACCGTTCTTATCGAACTTGAGAGGAACAAGGTCATAAGCCGAAGCTGAAATTGCACAAGCGCAGAATACAAACACAAGTGCGAGTACGATTGAAACAAATCTTTTCATTTCAAAACCTCCGATTAATAAATTAATGTTAATATTTTATATCAAGTTGAATATAAAGTCAACCTTTAATATTGACATAACGTTACATATGTGTATAATAATTTAAGAGTTATTCTCATTTTAAGAGGTGGAATTCTTGAAAGTATATAATACTCATCAGCGAAAAATACTGATTGATTTTCTGGAGGCAAACTCCGAAAAAGCATTCACCATCGATGAAATTATAAGCAATCTCTCCGAAAACGGAATGTGTCAGAGCACTGCATACAGACTTATGACTAAACTTGTTGAAGACGGTCTTGTTCACCGCACCGTAAAAGGCAACAGCAGAAGCTTTGTTTATCAGTATATAAGCGATCAAAAATGTGAAGGTCATCTTCATATGAAATGCACCGGTTGCGGCAAGGTTTATCATCTTGACCGCTCACTTTCTACCCACATGCAAAAGGATATTCAGAATAACACGGGTTTTGAAATAGACAGTCATACTGTACTGCTCGGTAAATGCAACACCTGCAAATAAGAAAGAGGTAAAAATGAAAAAAATAATATCTTTATTAATTTCACTATTGATTATATCCGTATTCTGCGGATGCGACAATCAATCAAAAAATAATCAGGAAGGTCTGAATATTGTTTGCACGGCATTTCCTCAATATGATTATGCCAAAAACATTCTCGGCAATGATGATTCACTCACACTTCTTCTCGATGACGGTGCTGATCTTCACAGCTATGAACCCACGGCGCAGGATATCATTGCAATCGGTTCTGCAGATATTTTTATTTATATCGGCGGAAATTCAGATTCCTGGGTTGAAGGTGCTCTTACATCCGCAAACAATCCCGAACTTAAAACAATAGCACTTATGGATATCGTTGACACCTACGATGTTGAATATGTTGCAGGTATGGAACACAGCCACGGAGAGCATAATTCAGCTCACGACGGTGACCATTCTGAAGAAGATGAACATATCTGGCTTTCTTTAAGGAATGCAAGGATAATTACGGAAGCTCTCTGCAAAGCAATCTGTGAAGTTGATCCCGAAAATGCAGAAATATATAAATCAAACTGTCAGAACTATATCAATTCTCTTTCCGAGCTTGATAATGAATACACAATTACTGTTAAAAACGCAAAAAGAAAAACTATTTTATTTGCTGACAGATTCCCCTTCCGCTATATGACTGAGGATTACGGTCTTGAATACTATGCAGCTTTTGCAGGTTGCTCATCCGAAAGTGAAGCAAGCTTCAAAACAATGGCTTTTCTTATTGATAAAACAAAAGAACTTGAACTCCCTGCCGTTCTTACGATAGACGGCTCCGACAGTTCAATTGCCGAAATGATTACAAAATCAACACAATCCAAAATACTTACTTTAGATTCCTGCCAATCCGTATCAATAACCGATATCAGAAACGGTACAAGCTATCTCGGAATAATGCAAAAAAATCTTGAAGTGCTAAAGGAGGTGCTCAACTGATGCCGCAGATAAAAGTCAATAACGTTTCGCTCGGCTACGAAGGAAAAGCAATTGTTTCCGAGCTGAATTTTGAAGTAAACAAAGGCGATTATCTTTGCATAGTAGGTGAAAACGGCTCAGGTAAAAGCACGCTGATGAAAACACTTCTCGGTCAGAAAAACGTTGTTACGGGCAAAATAGAATTCGGCGACGGCCTAAAACAAAATGAAATCGGATATCTTCCTCAGCAGACCCAGGTTCAGAAGGATTTCCCCGCATCGGTAAAAGAGATTGTTCTTTCGGGATGCCTTAACAATATGCATTTCCGACCTTTCTATTCAAAAGCTCAAAATAGAAGAGCCACTGAAATTATGGAAAAGCTGCATATCTCCGGGCTAGCCGATTCCTGTTACCGAGAACTTTCGGGCGGTCAGCAGCAAAGAGTTCTGCTTGCAAGAGCTCTCTGCGCAACAAAAAAGCTGCTCGTTCTCGATGAACCGGTTGCAGGTCTTGATCCTGTTATAACCAAGAACCTTTACAGACTGATAAGCGAGATCAACAACGAGGGAATCACGGTTATAATGGTTTCTCACGATATCCACGCCGCAATCGAATTTGCATCTCATATTCTTCATATTGGAAACAAACCACTTTTCTTCGGAACAAAAGAAGAATATAAAAACAGCGACGGCTGCCACTGCTTTATTTGTGACGGAGGTTGTGAAGAATGAATATAATTGAAAACATCTTTTCTTATTTTAATTATCCGTTTGTCAGATATGCTCTTATTGCAGGAGTTCTTATTGCGCTCTGCGCGGCGCTTCTCGGCGTTAGCCTTGTTCTTAAAAGATATTCAATGATCGGCGACGGTCTTTCTCATGTTGCATTCGGCGCAATGGCTGTTGCAACGGTCTGCGGAGTTGCTCCTATGACGGTAACTTTGCCGATTACAATCATTGCTGCTGTTATTCTGCTTGGAATAACCGGAAATTCAAAAATCAAAGGTGATGCCGCAATAGCAATGATATCCGTAGGTGCACTTGCAATCGGTTATTTACTTCTAAATATTTTTTCGGCATCGTCAAACGTCAGCGGAGATGTCTGCACATCGCTCTTCGGCTCAACATCAATTCTCACCCTTTCAAAATCGGATGTTATTCTTTGTGCCGCACTTGCGATTGTAGTTTTATTTGTGTTCATCATCTTTTATCACAAGATATTTGCAATCACATTCGATGAAGCATTCGCATCGGCAACAGGCATTAACACCAAGGCATATAATACTCTTATTGCTGTTGTTACCGCGGTTGTAATCGTGCTTGCCATGAAGCTGGTCGGTGCACTTCTGATTTCCGCTCTCATCATCTTCCCTGCCCTTTCAGCAATGAGAGTGTTCAAGAATTTCTTTTCGGTTATCATAAGCGCATCAATTATCTCTGTTCTATGCGCCGTTTTAGGGATATTCATCGCCATTCTCTACGGCACTCCCGTCGGCTCAACAATTGTTGCAGCTAACATTCTTGTTTTTATTACATTTAATATAGTAGCAAAAATCAAAAAAAGATAACAAAAAGCCCGCCTGCGGAATTATACCGAAGGCGGGTTAATCATTTAATCGTTTGTTTCGCTTTCAGCGGTCTCAGAAACTGTTTCAGTCATAATGGCGGCAAATTCTTCGCCTGTCATTTTCTCGTTCTCATAGAGCTTCTGAGCGATAATATGAAGCTTATCCATATTATCGGTAAGAATTTTCTCGGTTCTGCTATAAGCATTTCTGATGATACTTTCGATTTCTGCATCAATTTCAGATGCAACACTCTCGGAATAATTACGGACCTGACCGTAATCTTTTCCAAGGAAAACTTCATGGTTATCCCCGCCGAAAGCAATAGGTCCGAGCTTTTCACTCATACCGTACTTTGTGACCATATTCCTTGCAATCTCAGTTGCTCTCTGAATATCATTTGAAGCGCCGGTCGAAATATCGCCGAGCACAAGAGCTTCCG
This sequence comes from Acutalibacteraceae bacterium, assembly GCA_045590575.1. Classification (GTDB taxonomy): domain Bacteria; phylum Bacillota; class Clostridia; order Oscillospirales; family Acutalibacteraceae; genus CAG-177. Next base: position 19,456 of record JAZNRG010000043.1, read on the forward strand.
CAACACGGCCGCCGAGAAGGCTGACAAGATTATCAAGCATCTCATTCTTTGAGGTATAATTCTTATCCTCTGTAGGTCTGTAAAGCGTATAGCCTCCTGCCATACCTCTGGGAATAATTGAAATCTGATGAACGGGGTCTGTATTTTCAAGATAGAAACTTGAAACAGCGTGACCAGCTTCATGATATGCGGTCAGCTTCTTTGCCTTTTCGTTCATCTTATGTGATTTCTTTTCGGAACCAACCTGAACTTTAAGAGCGGCTTCATCGATTTCTTCCATTGTAATCGCTTTCTTATCGCTTCTTGCCGCAAGAAGCGCAGCTTCATTCAGAAGATTTTCGAGGTCTGCACCGGTAAAGCCGACAGTTGCGTGAGCAATGCTGTTAAGGTCAACATCGGGAGCAATGGGCTTCCCTTTTGCGTGAACCTTAAGAATTTCGGTTCTGCCCTTGGTATCTGGATAATTAACGGTAACCTGACGGTCAAATCTGCCGGGCCTGAGAAGAGCGGGATCAAGGATATCAGGACGGTTGGTTGCTGCGATAACGATAACACCTTCGTTTGCGCCGAAGCCATCCATCTCAACAAGAAGTTGGTTAAGCGTCTGTTCTCTTTCATCGTGACCGCCGCCCATACCGGCACCTCTGTGACGGCCTACGGCATCAATTTCATCGATGAATATAATTGACGGCGAGCTGCGCTTTGCCTGGTCAAAAAGGTCACGAACACGGGATGCACCGACACCGACATACATCTCAACAAAGTCAGAGCCTGATATTGAGAAGAATGGAACATCCGCTTCACCTGCAACGGCTCTTGCAAGAAGAGTTTTACCCGTACCCGGAGGTCCGACAAGAAGAACACCTTTGGGAATTCTTGCACCGAGAGAATCAAACTTTGAAGGATTCTTTAAGAACTGCACAATTTCTTCAAGCTCTTCCTTTTCTTCATCCGCACCTGCAACATCCTTGAATGTTGTTTTGCGTTTTTCATCCTTAGCCTGCTTGATTCTTGCCTTTCCGAAGCTGAGTGTACGGTTGTTTTCGTTGGTCATAGTCTGATTCATTCTCTTAAACATAAAGAATGTCAGAAGTCCCATAACACCGAGAAGGAGCAGGGTCGGAACTATATTATATAGCCACTGACCCGTTGAACCTGCCACATAGTCAGCTTTGATAGGGGCAGCAGCATTCTCACGGTTATACTTTATAACCGCATCGTGAATATCCTCAACAAAAAGGCTAACGCTCGGAACGCTGAAATTCTGCGGTTTTTCGTTGCCCTCAACATAATAAACAAGGGCGCCGCTGCTGAGGTTAAGTTTATATTCAGTTACTTTACCTTCATCAAAAAGAGCAACAAGCTCATAATACTCAGTTTTATCCTTGGTCTGATTACCCATATAAAATGTTACACCGCAGATAAGCATAACGGGAATCAGAATATAAGGGAGAAATGATATTATTTTCTTTTTGATATTTGCCGAATTGTTATTTTTATTATTCAATTGGAACAATCACTCCTTTATTAGGTTACCCAAAATTATTTTTCATAAACTTCTCTTTTAAGAACACCGATAAAAGGAAGATTTCTGTATTTTTCATCATAATCAAGCCCGTAGCCGACAACGAACTCATCAGGAACCTCCGCACCGGAATAATCCGCCCACACATCATCAACCGCCCTGCGTTCGGGTTTATCAAGAAGAGTACAGATTTTCATACTCTTGGGATTTCTGCTCATAAGAATCTTCTTGAGATAGCTGAGGGTTCTACCCGAGTCAAGAATATCTTCAACAATCAGAACGTCCCATCCCTCAAGGTTTATATCAAGATCCTTAACAATTTTGACAGCACCGGATGATTCGGTTTTATTTGCATAACTCGAAACACACATAAAATCGATTGCGCAAGGCACGGAGATCTCCCTCATAAGATCAGCCATAAAAATAACCGAACCTTTAAGAACGCTGACAAGAAGAAGATTCTTATCTTTATAATCATCACTTATCTGCTTTCCGAGATTTTTTACTATATCACTCAAAGTTTTTTCGTTATAATAAACTTTTTCGATATCCTTAAGCATTTAATTCAGCTCCGATTTTGATTTTAATTTTTAAAACATTTTTTGTTTTTTCTGAAATACACACCCTTGTATCACATCCAACACCTTCAACGGCAAAAACACCTGCATCATCTGCGATAACAGCAAAATTATTCCTAGTTTCAGGTGGAACGGAAAGCTCATTGAAAAGTTTTTTGAGGGTCTTGGTGCAATTTCGGGATTTAAAAGTGATTTTATCACCCGGTTCACGGCTTCTTACAAATGCTCTGCCAAGTATTTTATCACAGTCAACAAAGAATTCCAAGCCGTGTTTTGAAATGTTTTGTAAATAATTTATTTCATTAATATTAACAATTTCAGTTTCAATTATTTTGTTGCCAAAAACAGCTCCGTTTTTCAGTTCAATCGATTCAATTTCGGCAGACTCGGAAGGAAAATCAAGCATTCCTTTTCTCACCCGAATTGTTACACCACCGTTAATCTGCAACGAACCGCCCTTAACAAACAATTCAAGAATTAAGGGCAAGAACTTTTGCTCGGGAGTAACGTTAGCTTCGGATTCGCAAATTCTGACGAGTGCTCTTTTCTTTAACGGAACGGGAGCATTTGCAAGAACATTCACATCATAACCGTTTTCTGTTTTTGCATCTTCAATAAGATTATCAGCAAGCGATGACAAATACATTTCATCTTCATTGACAGAAGAAATACATCTTGCAGCAACTTGCTCAAAAGAGCTGTTTACCTTATATAATTCGGAAATTATATTATGCCTGATTCTGTTACGGGTATATTTGACATCGGAATTAGTGTTATCTGTTACATATTCAATACCGTTAGCATTGCAGTAATCAATGATTTCAGATTTAGTGCAGTCAATCAGCGGTCTTATAATGTTATTTCTTTTAACAGGAATTGAGCATAATCCCCTGAGTGCGCTTCCTCTCGCAAAATTGAAAAGAAAGGTTTCGATTCTGTCGCTGAGATTATGTGCGGTAGCTATGATAATATCATCTCCGAGAGAATCAAAAAATTCATATCGGATTCTGCGTCCGCATTCCTCAAGACCTTCTCCGTTTTCTGCAGCCGCCTTTGCAACATCAACCTTAAGCACATCGAGAGAAACACTCAATTCACGGCATTTGCGGACAACAAACTCTTCGTCTCTGTCTGCATCGTTACCGCGAAGACAATGGTTAACGTGTGCGGCACGGAGATTTAAATCATATTCCGATTTCAGTTTATTGAGTAAATATAGAAGGGCCATTGAATCGCTGCCGCCTGAAAGAGCAACAATAACTGTTGAACCTTTCGGAATAAGATTTCCGCTGTTAACGGTTGCCTTAACTTTATCAATCATCGTGAATTTTCTCCAACTGCACAAACAGAGTGTGTTCGCCGTCCCAGGCAAACTCAACAGTACCTGTTTCGCCGTGACGATTCTTAACAACGATAACCTCTGCAGTATTTACCTCAGGCTGAGGTTCTGCGGACTGCTCATCATCATCTTTTTCATTTTTATAATAATCGGGTCTGTAGAGCATCATAACGATATCGGCATCCTGCTCGATTGAACCCGATTCACGAAGGTCGGCAAGCTGAGGTCTGTGGGACTTGCCTCTGCCTTCGGTACCTCTCGAAAGCTGAGCACAGCAGACAACGGGAATATTAAGGTCCTTTGCCATCATCTTAAGGTTTCTTGTTATTTCAGAAACTTCCTGAACACGGTTTTCGGTTTTTGTGCTTCCTTTAATAAGACCGAGATAATCAATAATAACACATTCAACACCGCCGAGACGCCTTGTTTTAGCCTTCATTTCGGGAACTGTGATGCTTGAAGTATCGTCAAAATAAAGCTCACAGTCATTGAGCGCACTCGTTGCCATACCGAGCCTTATCCATTCATCCTGAGAAATCACACCGCTTCTCATCTTATGGCTGGAAACTCTTGCTTCGGTACCGAGAACTCTCATTGCAAGCTGTTCCTTGGTCATTTCGAGCGAGAAGAACAACACTTTACGCTTACCCAAAGCCGCAACATTGCGTGCAAGATTTAGTGCAAAGCTGGTTTTACCCATTGCGGGACGCGCACCGATAAGAACAAGGTCGGAACGGTTAAGACCTGTCAGTATTTTATCAAGGTCGGAATAACCGGTTGTATAGCCTTTGTAAAGGTCTTTATCCTCACCGGTAATCTTTTTAAGAGTATCATAAACATTGTTGACAATTATGTCCTTGAGCTTTGAAGGTGCATTGGTTGTCTTGCCCTGACGGATATTATAAATCTTCTGCTCAGCATTATCGAGCAATGTGTCAGCAGTTTCTTCCTGAGCAACGGCACTCTCGATGGTTTCAGATGAAATATCGATAAGAGTTCTCATATAGAACTTCTCACGTACTATCTTTGCATACATCTCGATATTTGCGGTTGAAGGAACGCTCTCCGCAAGTTGAAGAAGATAGTTCCTGCCTGATGCATTGTCATACTCTCCCTGCTGAACAAGAACATCAAGTATAACAAGAGGGTCAATGATTTTACCTGTGCTGTCCACAGTAATCATCGCCTCAAAAATTGCCTTATGCTGCGGAAGGAAAAATGCTTCGGGGGTTATGTAAACCGCCGCTTGAGAAAGGCAGGTAGGTTCCTTGAGAATACTGCCGAGAACCGCCTGTTCCGCTTCAAGGCTGTAGGGCATTTTTAAATTGTCAAACGAAAGCAAATTATCTGCCATTTTATTCGCCTACCATAACAAACATTGATGCTGAAATTCCGTTATAGAGCTTGACTTCAACGGGATAAGTTCCGAAAGCCTTGATATCTTCAACAACCACCTTGCGTTTATCAAGCTGAATGCCGAACTGATTGGTAATGATTGCCGCAACATCCTTTGATGTTACAGAGCCGAAGAGCTTGCCGTTTGCACCTGCTTTAGCGGTGAGTTTAACGGTTTTACCTTCGAGCTTTGCAGCGTTGGCTTTTGCGGCCGCAATTTCGGTATCAATACGGTGCTTTTCCGCAGCCTCTCTGTTTTTGAGCTCGCTCATTGCCTGAGCATTTGCTTCCATAGCAAGTTTTCTCGGAAAAAGAAAGTTTCTTGCGTAGCCGTCTGAAGTATTGACAAGCTCGCCTTTCTTACCGAGTCCTTTTACATCCTGTGTTAATACAACTTTCATATTTTTTCTCCTTACTTAGAGTTTTTGTCATAAAAATCATTTACAGCTTCTTTTAGCTTTGATTTTGCACTTTCCAATTTATATCCTTTAAGCTGACAAGCCGCCATATTCTGATGACCGCCGCCGCCGAGAGATTCCATTATAATCTGAACATTGATTTCACCGAGGCTTCTTGCGGAAATATTGATTGCACCGTTGTTTTCAAACAAAACAAATGATGCTTTGATTCCGCTGACCTTCAGAAGCTCATCAGCTGCCTGGGCGGAAATAATTCTGATATCAGATGAATTGAAATCGGCAACCGAAATTGCACAGTCCATATAAGTTTCTGCCGTCGAAATAACCTTTGTACGAAGTTTATTAACTTCAAGTGAATTGGCAAACAGTTTTTTAACGCTGACCGTGTCGGCATTTTTATCTTTAAGGTACGCTGCCGCTTCAAAAGTTCTGACACCTGCATTGATAACAAAATCCTTGGTATCAAGCATAATACCCGCCAGAAGTGCTTCGGCAACTGTTTTTGAAATCTCAATATCGGGATTGATATACTGAAGAAGCTCGGTAACCATTTCACAAGCGGATGATGCACCGGGATCGTGATGGAAAATCACGGCACTTTCAATATCGGTAACCGCACGTCTGTGATGGTCAATTATAACTCTCGTTGTTGCCTTTTCATAAAGCTTTGGAAACTCCGCAAAGCTTTCGATATGAGTATCAACAAGAATAAGCAATGTTTTCTTTGATATGAGTTCCAGGGCATTTTCCTGACCTATGATAAGGTCGCCCATTCCCTCTTTTTCAAGCTTGTCGATAAGAGAACCCGCAAGAGTTTTCTTTCTGTCTGTTGCAATATGAACGGGAACGGAAAAACTCTGAACCGCACAAGCAATGCCAACTGCAGCACCGATTGCATCAAGGTCAGTGAACGAATGACCCATAACAATAACATTGGTGCTGGATTTAATCAGCTCTGAAAGAGCCGTGCCCACTACCCTGCTCTTGACTTTGTTTCTCTTTTCTGCGCTCTTTGAAACACCGCCAATAAAGTCATAACCGTCTTGGGTGCGTATTGCAACCTGGTCACCGCCTCTGCCGAGAGCCATTTCAAGAGCTTTTCTTGAGTGCTTTTCGCAGGATTTGATATTCTTGCCTGCAGAAACACCTATTGAAAGAGTAGCAGCTGTTTTAATTCCTTTGAATTCAAAATCGCGGACAGTCTGAAGTACCGAGAACCTGTCTTCAACCATAAGGTCAAAGTTCCTCTTTTCAGTTACAATAAGATACCTGTCATCACTGATTTTTTTAAGTACGCTGCAATATTTTTCAGACCAATCATCAAGCAACGCTTCAATACGGCTCTTGATTTCAGTTCTTTCGCTGTCTCTGAAATCGCTTCTTGAATCATCGAGATTATCAAGTTCAATAAGCACGGCATAAGGTCTTGATTCGTTATACTCAATCTCGGTTTCTTTGAGCAAAGTTGTATCAAGAAAACAGAACGCACAATACTTTACTCCCGAGGAAATATATTTAACGGAATAAACCGAAAAATACTTCTCATTAGCTTTAACGATAATATTCTCACATTCCGTCAAAGATTCAAGATTAGAATCGCTTACGAAATCGGTAATTTTAACCGTCTGAGTTATTTCTCCGAGGGATATTTCATTGATAAAACGATTGTTACACCAAGTTATGTACCCCTTTTCGTCGCAGACGGCAACGGGAAAAGGAGATGTTGAAAGAACCTTTTCATCAGTAAAATCGAGTTTTTTTGTTGTTTTAATCAAAAATCTTTTATATCTTCCTTTTGCGGACAAAGCTCTGTAAACCGCAAAAACACAGATAATAAGAAATGCAATACCTGCTGATATCGCCAGCTTCGGATTAACAAAAGCAATCAGTACTATAAAAAACGCAGCTATACCTGCAGAAAGAGATATCAGCAGACCGTCATACCAAAAACCTTTGAATTTCATTTATACCTCCATAATGATGGGAAGAATCATGGGGCTTCTCTTGGTTTTTTCATAAACAAAATGAGAAACCGCATCTCTGAGCTTATTCTTTATCGCACCGATATCGCTGATGTTGCTGTAATAGCAGTTTTCGAGCGATTTTTCGGCAACATTTCTCGCCTGTGCAATAAGCTCCTCAGCTTCCTTAACATAAACAAAACCTCTGGAAACAACCTCGGGACCTGCAATAAGCTGACCTGTTTCGTAATCGATTGAAGCGGTAACAACAATGATGCCGTCCTGTCCGAGATGTTTTCTGTCTCTCAACACAACGCTGCCGACATCGCCTACGCCGTAGCCGACAACAAAAACTTTGCCTGCGGGCACGGGAGCACCGCTTTTGATTGATTTGCTTGTCATTTCGGCAACATAGCCGTTATCCGCAATAAAGATGTTTTCTTTGGGAATTCCCATACCC
>JAZNRG010000044.1:0-2486 GCA_045590575.1 Acutalibacteraceae bacterium
GGTTGATTTTGCTCTATGGAGCTGTTCTTTATCATTGATATTTTCTTTTACATAATTAACAACGTTTTCATAATATCCTTCGGGGCAATCATATCCTGAACGGGTAAGGTCAATTATCATCCACTCGCCACCGGTTGAACCGACAGAAGGTGTGCCGAGAGCATTGATATATGCTCCCGTTGCTTCGTAAATTGTTTTATGGTCTGCCTTTGCGGCTTCTGCAAGCAAGGCTGAAAAAGCATTTTCCGCATCGGTGAGAACGGAATAATTTTCCACAAGCTTTTTCTGTGAATCGGCAAGTGCATCGTATGCTTCACGGGCAGCATAAATCTTTTTATAATCGAAAATAGTTACTGTGCCGATTTCATCGATTTTTGCTTCAACCGCATTCGCCGCCGCTTCATCGGCAGCAGCCTGAGCATCCATCAAATCATCATAAACAGCCTGTGCTTCTTCAAGGTCAGCAAAATTGAAAACAAGTTCTTTTTCTGGATCGGTAAGTGCATTGTAAAGCTCCCAGGCAAAGTTGATAGAATCTCCGCTTTCTGCTGTTACCTCTCCGATATCATCAATAGCAATAATAACTTCAATTATCTGTTCAGTCATAAGAACCGGTTTAATAACCCAGCTTCCCGGTTTATTGTAAGAATTTTCAAGACCGAGAACAAGATAGAATTCGTCATAAGCTTTGTTGTTATCATCCGTGTAGCCAAACCCGTATCCGACACCTGAATCGTCACCGAAATCCCAATAATCTTCATGTGCGGAAGAATCTTCAATGAGATAGTTGATACCGTTGACATTCCATCCTACTATGTCGCTGTCAACATAATAATCGATATATACAATATAATTGTCATACTCATCGGCTACAAATGAATATGATGTAGTTTTTCCTGCTGTGGCATTACCGTCCCAGAACTCACTTTCGTCGTTGAAATTACAATTGATGATACCGCCCTCGTAAATAGAGTCATCAAGTTCCGTCAAGTCAATTGTGAACAGAAGGTCGGGCTCACCTTTTACCTTTACGGTTGCAAACGCAGGTGCGGAAACAATATCTGCAGGATTTTCCATACCGTAACCGCCGTCAGTCCACACATACCATGTTCCGCCTGAAGGGAACGAAATTTTTACAAGTCCGTTATCGTCTGTGGCTGTGCTGCCTGTGGGAACACCGTAAGCTGTTCCGTAATAAACGTTATAACCGGTTTCAGGGTCATATGCCGCAGCTCCGCCGTTTGCCCAATCGGAAAAGCTGCGAACAAATCCGAGTTCTGTTTCTTCGTTTACCGTTGCGGTATATATATGGTTGAGATTACCGTCAGAATCCGTGAAATAATGGAATCCTGTTGCGCTGTCACCCCAGAACGCCCAGCTTGTGTAGTGCGCAATATTCAGAAAGTCTCCGTCATTAAGGACGATTCGGTCTGCGGTCAGACCCCAACCGTCAACTGCGGGATATGCACCATTAAGGTCATAGCGGAGGTTCTCATCCGTAAATCCGAAAAGTCCGCCTGCAAAATAAATGCTTCCTGCACCGCCTGTGACATAAACTTCCGACCAGTCAAGTCCGAGAACTGTTTCGTGAACATAGATATAAAGATGAAGTGCGGTGAGCTCAGGAACGCTGTCACCGTCTGCATCATAAACATAATCACCGTAACCGTATGCGTTAAGGTCGACCTCTGCAAGTTCATCCAATGTTACGGGATAAAATGCCATCTGATTGCCGTTGCTGTCGGTTACAAACTGACTGTCATCGCTGATTGAAATATATACTGTATCGGGTTCTGTTGCCGATATTGTTAAGGGTATTGCGGTTAAAATCATCGCAAGAATGATGAATATGCTGATAATTTTTTTAGCCATTACCGTTCGTCTCCTTTTTGAAAGCTGTCTGTTGTTTTTTCTTCTTTTTCTTTTTTTCGGGTATTATCTTCGGTTCTTTTAACCCTGCAGTTTCCAAAGCTCTCGGCCACGGACCCAAAAAGGCTTTGATGCGTGATAAAGTCACCACATCAAAATCATCCTTTTTGGGGAGTCTGCCAAGCTCCTTGTTTTTTTCTCGCAGCTGTTCAATTGCCCACTGCTTCTTTTCCTCAGTTATCACATTTTCACCTCACAAAAAAACAAAACTCTTTCAACCGGAAACAGGTTGAAAGAGTACAACAGACTTATCAAAAGGTTGGCAACACGGCATTGTTATTACTATTAAACAGTCAGCGGATACTGTGTTTTTTAGGTAACAAAAAAAGAATGCACGATTTCAAATGCCTTATCAGCTTTTGAATAATCGGTTGCACTCTTCTCACCAAAGTTGTGTTTTAACCTAAAAAAGACACGGCAGGTGTTCTGACTTTATAAAGCATAAACTCTGCTTCAAATACAGTAATGGCGGTTGTTCAGGATTCGAACCTGATTTCCCTTTTGATTTACTCAGCGTACAACTTTTCAAACCGTATCTTATCAATTCATATTCAATT
>JAZNRG010000045.1:0-3609 GCA_045590575.1 Acutalibacteraceae bacterium
AATACATAAACAGGAGAAATCGTTATGAGTATCTATCTTGAAATATCCGAAAACCTTCAGAAAGGAAAGGCAAAAATTGTTAAAGAGCTTGTTCAGAAAGCTGTTGATGACGGGCTGCCTGCTGCACAGATTCTTAATGAAGGTTTAATTTCCGGCATGACCGTTATCGGCGAAAAGTTCAAGAATAATGAAGTTTATGTTCCCGAAGTTCTTATTGCGGCAAGAGCAATGAATATGGGCGCGCAGATTCTCAAGCCTTTGCTTATTGAAGATGGTGTTCAGTCAACGGGTAAAGTGTGCTTAGGCACCGTTCAGGGCGATATGCACGATATCGGCAAAAACCTTGTTAAGATGATGATGGAGGGCAAGGGCATTGAGGTTGTTGACCTTGGCACCGATGTTGCCCCCGAAACCTTTGTAAACACCGCAATTGAGCAGAATTGTCAGATTATCTGCTGCTCGGCACTGCTCACAACAACAATGGAAGTTATGGCTGATGTTGTTAAGTGTGCCGAAAACGCAGGCATAAGAGATAAGGTCAAAATTATGGTCGGCGGAGCACCCGTTACGGAAGATTTCTGCAATCAGATAGGTGCGGATAAATATACCTCCGATGCCGCAAGTGCAGCTGATGCCGCTGTTGAGCTTTGCAGATGATATGAATGTAGAAAAATATTTAAATAAACCCGAAATCTTTCAGTATAAACTGATTGAAACAAGTGATATTCCGTTTTCGCAGGAAGTTGTTGATATGTGCAAGGCTAACCGCTGCGGAAAATACGGCACCTGCTGGACCTGCCCGCCCGGCGTAGGCAATCTTGATGAGCTTGAGAGAAAAATCAAAAGCTATAAAACCGCCTGTGTTTTTACCTGCAAATATGACCTTGAGGACAGCTTTGACCTTGAGGGTATGATTGAAGGTCAGAAAAGCGCAAATCAGGTTTTGCGGAGTATAACGGAAAGCCTTCGTACAGACGGTGAAAAATTCATGGCTCTCGGCTGCGAGGGCTGCGGACTCTGCGAAAAATGCACTTATCCCGATGCACCCTGCCGTTTTCCCGAAAAGGCTGTGCCGTCGGTTGAGGCCTGTGGAATCAATGTTGCCCGGCTTGCGAAAAAATCGGGGATTAACTATAACAACGGTTCAAACACCGTAACATATTTTTGCGTGATACTTTTCGGGTGATTATATGAAGAAAAAAGTAATTGAATTATTAAAACATAAAAACAAAACTGTTCCGATTTTGTCATTTCCTTCAACCCAACTTCTCGGAATAAGCGTAAACGAGCTTATTTCGTCGGCTGAAATGCAGCTTCGGGGAATGCAGGCTATTGCAGAAAAATTCAGCGTCGGGGCGTCACTCAATATGATGGATTTATCCGTTGAGGCTGAGGCATTCGGCGCAAAGATCCGTTTTTATGACGATGATATTCCTGCAGTTGAAAAGGGCATAATTGATGATATTGCCGATGCTGAAAAAATCGTTGTTCCTGAAGTGGGAGCAGGCAGAACAAGCATCTGCATTGACGGAGTAAAAAAAGCAAAAGAAAAAATAACCGATATTCCCGTTTTCTGCGGAGTTATCGGCCCTTATTCCCTTGCAGGCAGAATTTTTGATATGACCGAGCTTATGATGGAATGCTTCGACAGCCCCGATGAGGTCAGAATTCTGCTCTCAAAAGCAACGGAATTTACAATCAGATATATTAAAGCATTCAAAGAAATCGGTGCAGACGGCGTTATTATGGCTGAGCCTGCGGCGGGCCTGCTTTCGCCTGCACTTGCAGAAGAATTTTCGTTTCCTTTTGTTCAGCAGATATTCAATGAAATAAACAGCGATGATTTTATCGTATGCTATCACAACTGCGGCAATGCGGCAGGAGATATGCTTGATATGATAGGTGAACTTAACGCAGATATAATCCATTTAGGTAATGCAATCAGCATAAAAAAAGCTCTTGAAGAGTTACCGAAAGATAAAATTGTTATGGGTAACGTCAACCCTGTTCTGTTCAAAACGGGAACACCCGATGATATCACAGCCGATGTGCAGAAGGTGTTTGATGAATGCTCAATGCACGAAAACTTTATGATTTCAACGGGATGCGATGTTCCCGCCGCATCAAAATGGGAAAACATCGAAGCATATTTCAAAAAGGTAAATGAGCTTTATGCATAAGGTAATAATCAACGGCGAAACTAAATATGCAAAAGACGGAACGCTTTTGTCCGATTTGTTGATTAAATCGGGTAAAGGTGTTGACCACCATTGCGGCGGCAGAGGAACGTGCAGAAAATGTGTTATTACCGTCAACGGCAAAGAAGAACTTTCGTGCCAATACATAATCAAATCCGACTTTTTCAGATTTGTTTATCGAAAATATGATGTTTGAGGTGTAATAATGACAGAGCGTGAACGATTTATAAAAGCACTCAAAAGAGAGCCGATTGAAGGACATTGTCCCACCTTCGAGCTTGTATTTTTTCTGACTCTTGAAGCAATCGGAAAAATTCATCCCTCACAGCAGCGTTTTGACCAATGGAATCAGATGAGCAAAACGGAGCAGAAGCTCCATATTGATTATATCGCTGATTGTCACATTGAAGTTGCCGAAAAATATCATCACAGCGCAATTTTTGTGCATCCCAATCCGTGGGGATATGAGAATATAGTCAGACTTCTTGAAACGATAAGAGAAAAATCGGGCGATAAATATTTCCTTATGATTCACGGCGACCCGACCTTTGAAATCCCCAACGGTGAGAATATGATGGAATTCACCGAGAGAATGTATGAGGATGAAGACGGACTCAAAGCAGAGGCGCAAAAGCGTCTTGATGATCGGGTGAACCTTGCCGAAAAACTTGCAAAACATAACGGTTTGCTTGACGGCTTTGCGCTTTGCTCGGATTATTGCTTCAATGTTAATCCGTTCTTTTCGCCGTCTATGTTTTCCGAATTCATTGCACTGTATCTTCAGAAAGTTATAAAAGATTATCGTGATATGGGATTTTACTCAATCAAGCATACCGATGGCAATATTATGCCGATAATCGACCAAATTGTTGAATGCAAGCCCGATGCGCTTCATTCGCTGGACCCTCAGGGCGGAGTTGACCTTGCTGAGGTAAAACGGCTTTACGGCGACAGAGTTGCCCTTTGCGGTAACGTAAATTGCGGACTTCTGCAGACGGGTACAGAGGAAGAAGTAATTGCCGATGTCCGCCGCTCACTTCGTGACGGTATGAACGGTTGGGGATATGTGTTCTGCACATCAAATTGTGCATATACGGGTCTCCCGCTTGAAAGATATGAACTTATGAACCGAATCTGGTATGAAGAAGGAATATATAAATAACACAAAACCGCTTCGCCGAGTATTGGTAAGGAAGTTTTTGTTTCTCGTACAAAATTCCTTGTATTATTGCCAAAAGCCTCGCAAGGCGTCAGCCTTGCTGCATTTTTGGCTTCAATTCAAGAAATTTTGCCTTTCTACGAAACTGCGAAGCACTTTAAAATGCGAAATTGCGTGTACAAGAAAAGGCGAAAAGCACCGATAACACTGTCGTGTATCGGTGCTTTTTAACGCATTATTGTGCCGTAAGTT
>JAZNRG010000046.1:0-18141 GCA_045590575.1 Acutalibacteraceae bacterium
AGAGGAATACCTCTTACAATCCATACTATCACCTTTGAAATTGATTTGACAATCTTGAATCGGCTCATCGAACAAAAGGCTATAGGCAAACCAAGCGGGGCGCCGCAAAGCAGCGTCACCGCAAAGATAAGCAAAGATATTTTAAAGCCGTCGAACAAAAAAGCCGTGACTTCTAAAAAGGACATCTTAAAACTCCAATTATATCTTTAAAATTATTTCTGGTCGGAGAAATCTGTGATAGCTGTGTTAGCAACGCCGTACTTCTCTGCAAGAGCGGAGATTGTGCCGTCTGCTGCAAGAGCTTCGAGCTGAGCATTAACATTAGCTGTGAGAAGGCTGCCCTTCTTGAAGCCGATTGCATAGAATTCAACATCACTTGAAAGCTCATCAACGATTGCAAGGTCTGCATAGTCGCCCTTGCCCACATAGCTCTTTGCAAGCTGTGCGTCAACAACTGCGAAATCTGCTGTGCCTGACTTGATTTCGGTGAGGCATTCTGTCTGCTTGATGAAGCCCTTGAATGCCGTTCCTTCGAATTCCTTTGCGTATGCTTCGCCTGCAGAACCGCTTTCTGCAACGCCGAACTTGCCGTTAAGGTCAGCTGCGGTTGCGATGCCTGAGTCAGCCTTGACAACTACTACCTGGCGGTTTTCCATGTAGTTGTATGAGAAGTCAACCTTATCTGCACGCATAACGCCGTCGTCATCAGCTGTGTTAGCTGTGAAGCCGTTCCATACGCAGTCGATTGTGCCTGAATCAAGGTCTGTGTATTTGCTGCTCCATTCGATTTCCTGGAAGATAACTTCATAGCCGAGGTTGCCGAAAACTGCCTTTGCAAGCTCTGTGTCAAAGCCTACAAGCTCTCCGTTTTCGTCCTTGTAGTTCATAGGTTCATAAATAGTGTAGCCGACAACGATTGTGTCTTTTGTTTCGTTGTTGATTTCACTGTTCTGTGCATCTGTTGTTGTTTCTGTGTCTGCATTGCCGCCGCAAGCTGCAAATGAAAACATCATAAGAACTGCGAGGATAACTGCAAAAATCTTTTTCATTTTGTTTTTGCTCCTTTATTTTATTATTGTGTTATTACATTAACATAATAAAGTGTTTTTGTCAACCTTAAAATACCGCAAGCAAAACGGAATAAGCCTTCTGATTTATACCCCGCCTATGGCATTATACTCTTCTTCTATCAGTTTAAGGTGAGGAAGATATTCGTTCAGCAAGGCAGTTGCCTTTTCTTTGAACTTCTCGGGCGAATCGTGGGAAGCAGAATAAATATAATCACTGTAAGCTTTGTATGCGTCAAAAGATTCCCTCAACAGTTTATGAAATCTCCTGTAAGGTTCATAACTTTGGTTCTCGTCAGCAAGATTTATTATTCTGTATTCGGTTGACATTGTTTCATCCGCAAGACTTATCAATTTTTTCAGTGCCGTAGCTCTGTCTTTATTAAAAACAGTTTTGCCGCCTCCAACATTATGATAAACTTTTCCGTCATAAAGTGTTTTAATTGCCATGCCGTAATTGTCAGCATTTTTATATGCTTCACGTCTGAACTCCGTCAACATTTCAATAACCGCTTCGTTTGCGGTTCTTTTGCTCAAAGAAAAAGCCGCAAAAAGCCACTGAAAATTAAGCTTTTTGCCAGTGTTCTTAATTTCATCAATTTCTGATTTTGTAAATCCGTCATCATAATCCGGAATGTCAAAAATTCTATCTAAAACCAAATCTGCATCGGTAAAATGACCGTTATCGGCAAGCTGTTTATAATATTTAAGAATCACTTCAAATCGGCGGTCATAGCTTTCACGATAGTCACCTGCCGCCTCATAATGCTCCAGAGCTTCTTCATATTTCCCTTTTGAATTAAATCTTTCTGCAGCCATGTAGTTACTCTCTGTAAGCTGGTCTTTGCTGTCTTTATAACCATCTAATGATTCAAAAAGAGCGGCCGCTTCAACATAGTTTTCGCTTTCAAAGCATTTTACAGCCGAGAGATAGTCACATTCGCAAACCATTTTCTCGCTTTCGCCAAAACCGTTAAGTTCAACAAACAACTCTCGGGCTTCATCGTATTTACCCGACTCCACAAGGTCTGTGGCAGAATTGAATTTCCCCATAGGTGCAAAGTAAAATACATATGTACAAACCGTGGTAACACAAACAATTAAAGCTATAGCTATAGCAAAAATTCTCTTTGATGCTTTCATATTTTCACCTTTTCTAAATTTTATAATACTTTTACTCCGTTGCATCCGTGCGGCTGTTATACAGCTCGGCATAGAATCCGTTCTTTGCCATAAGCTCACCATGACTGCCCTGCTCAACTATGTTACCGTCTTTCATAACAAGAATAACATCGGCGTTTTTGATTGTTGAAAGTCTGTGGGCAACAATAAAACTTGTTCTGCCCTGCATCATTGTTGAAAACGCCTTCTGAATGCGTATTTCGGTTCTGGTATCGATTGATGAAGTTGCTTCGTCAAGAATCAGCATCGGGGGCAGGCAGAGCATAACTCTTGCAATGCAGAGCAACTGTTTCTGACCCTGCGAAAGACCCGAATTTTCATCGGAAATAACGGTATCATATCCGTTCGGCAGTCGCTTTATAAAGCTGTGGGCGTGGGATGCCTTTGCTGCTGCGATGATTTCTTCATCGGTTGCATAGGGCTTACCCATTGCAATGTTTTCACGCACAGTGCCTTCCTTGAGCCAGGTATCCTGAAGCACCATACCGTAGCTCTTGCGAAGGCTGTTTCTCGTTGCGGTGTTGATATCAACGCCATCAACCTTGATTGAACCTTCATCAACATCATAAAAACGCATCAACAGATTAACAAGAGTTGTTTTGCCGCATCCCGTAGGACCGACGATTGCAATTCTGTTGCCGCTTTCAACGTCAAGATTGAGGTTTTTGATAAGCTCCTTATCCTTTGAATATGAAAATGCAACGTTATCAAGAGTTACCTTACCGTCAACTTCGCCGAATTTATATGCATTTTCGGCATCGGGAGTCTGCGGCTCCTGCTCGACAAGTTCAAAGAGTCTTTCGGCGCAGGCAAGAGCATTCTGAAGCTCCGCAACAACGCCCGAAATTTCGTTGAACGGCTTTGTATACTGATTAGCATAGCTGAGGAAACACGAAAGACCACCGACGCTTATCGCACCGCTTACCGCCGCAAGAGCACCCGTCAGACCGACACCCGCATAAACAATGCTGTTTATGAATCGGGTTGATGGATTGGTAATCGACGAGAAAAATATCGCTTTGAGAGAATACTTTGCGTATCTTTCGTTGATTTCGTCGAACTCTTCAAGAGTTTTTTCTTCTCTTGAAAAAGCGGTTACTACTTTTCGGTTTCCTACCGTTTCTTCAACAAATGCAGTCTGCTCGCCTCTGGTCTGTGACTGAAGTTTGAACATTGAATATGTGCGTTTCGCTATGAATCTTGCCACAAAGAGCGAAAGCGGAGTAAGAACAACCACCACGAGCGCAATTTTATAGTTGATTGAAACCATAAACCCGAGAGTGCCGAGAATGGTTATAACGCCCGTAAAGAGCTGGGTAAAACCCATAAGAAGGCCGTCTGCAAACTGGTCCGCATCCGAAATAATACGGCTTACGGTTTCGCCCGCAGGCTTTGAATCAATATAGCTCAGCGGAAAAATCTGAACTCTTTCCATTGCGGCATTTCTGATATCACGAACAACGCTGAATGTAATTTTATTGTTGAGAGTGTTCATTATCCATTGAGCCACGGCGGCGGCAACGGCTATTATTCCGATGCGGTAAAGATAAGGCATAAGTGCTTTGAAATCAACACTGCCCGCACCGATAACGGTATCTATAGCCTGACCCGCAAGCACGGGAATATAAAGGCTTGCGGCAACACTGAGAGCAGCAAGAACGATAGATATAAACAGATGTACTTTGTATCTGCCGACATAAAACAGAACCTTTTTAACCGTGTTTTTGTCCACTTTCTTTTTCATGCGCTCACCTCCTCATCAAACTGAGAGAGATGAATTTCTCTGTAGACGGCATTGTTTTCCAAAAGCTCGGAATGAGTTCCGACGGTCGCTGCTCCGTCATCAAGAACGATTATTTTATCCGCATTCATAATTGACGAAGTTCTCTGCGAAACGATGAACACGGCGGTATCGCCCTGATTTGCGGCGATTGCCTTGCGCATAGCGGCATCTGTTGCATAGTCAAGAGCGCTCGAGCTGTCATCAAGAATAAGCACGTCTGATTTTTTCATAATAGCTCTTGCAACCGAAAGCCGCTGTCTCTGACCGCCCGAGAAATTTCGTCCGCCCTGCTCAACGGGAGTTTCAAGGCCCTGCTTTTCGGTAACAAAATCCGCAGCCTGAGCAATTTCAAGAGCTTTGTATATTTCTTCATCTGTTGCATCGGGATTGCCCCAGAGCATATTTGATTTAACCGTTCCTTTAAAGAGGACAGCTTTCTGCGGAACAACGGAAATTCTTTCACGGAGTTCTTCAAGCGGTATATCATTGATATCTGCACCGCCGATAAGAATATCGCCCTGAGTTGCTTTGTAGAATGCTGGAATAAGGTTAACAAGAGTTGTTTTGCCCGAACCCGTTGAACCGATGATGCCTACCGTTTCGCCTTTTCTGACGGTAAAACTGATGTTATCAAGCGAATTCTCACCCGAACCCGAGTACGCAAAAGAAACATTACGGAATTCAACAATACTTTCGGCAGAATCGTTGATATGAGAACCGCCTGCAAGACCGTCTTCAGTTTCTGTTTCAAGCACGGCACTTATTCTGCCTGCGCAGGCAACGGATTTCGTAATGCTGATAATGAGATTTGCGAATTTGACAAGTTCAACAAGAATCTGCGTCATATAGTTATAAAGCGCAACAATCGCACCCTGAGTTATGATTCCCGAATCAACACGGATTGCGCCGATGTAAATAAGCACAGCAATACCGACATTGACAATAACAAATGTTACGGGATTCATAAGAGCGGAGATTTTGCCCGTGAATTGCTGAATTGCAGTGAGGGCATCGTTTCGCTCTTTAAATTCGTCAACCTGCTCATCTTCCTTGCAGAACGCACGGATTACTCTTGCGCCCGTAAGACTTTCCCTTGCAGTGCAAAGCACTCTGTCAAGAGAATTTCTGACCTTTTTATAGAGAGGAATGCAGGAAAACATTATTCCGAAAACAACAACGGAAAGAGCGGGAATAACAACGGCAAAAGTTACCGCCGCCTTCGAATCAACGGTAAACGCCATAATCATTGCACCGATAACAACAAACGGCGAACGGAGAAGCAGACGCAGAGTGAGATTAAGACCGTTCTGAACGCTGTCCATATCGCCCGTCATTCGGGTAATAAGGGTTGATGTGCCTGCGGAATCAAGCTTTTCAAACGGAATTCTGCCGATATGAGCAAAAACGACGTGCTTAAGTCTTTTAACAAACGAAACCGACGCCTGAGCCGCAAAAAACTGCGCGGTAATTGAAAATGCAAGACCTACTGCACCCAGAAGAATCAGCACTCCGCACATTCTCAAAATATAGTTTTTATCGGAATTACCGATACCGATATCAATTATGTTTGCCATAACAAGCGGCACAAAAAGCTCGAGGATTGCCTCAAGCATTTTAAACAGCGGAGCAAGAACACATTGGATTCTGCTTCCTTTCAGATATTTCAGAAGTTTTTTCATCAGTTTATATCCTTTGAAATTTAATCTCTTTATTTTATCACACATAAACCATTTTGTGAAGTGCTTCCGTACAATTTGATAAATATGTATCTAAATTCAATTTTAATTCCGTTTCGGAAATATATTTTAAAAATGGTATGATAATATAATTTTGATTATTATCCTTTCGAGGGAGGACACAAACAATGAAAGTAACAAAAGAAACACATTTTGGCATTCAGCGCAAAATAGTTGCAAATATGACTTCCGAGAGCTGGGAAACAATTCCCCATATCTCATATATCTATGAGCCTGAGGTTTCAAGATTCCTCGAAGTTGTCAAGGAGCTCAACGCTTCTGGCAAATTCCCTGTTAAAATCACAGTAAACACTATTATGCTCAAGGCACTTTCCGAAGCATTCAAAGCAGCTCCCTGCCTCAATGCCCACATTGATTTCAACCGCAAGCTTGTAAGAGGCAAGATTACCGAGTTTGATGAAATCCACGTTTCAATGACCTGGATTCTTCCCAACGGTGAAATGATGACTCTCAACCTTCATGATATCGGCAACAAGAGCCTTGTTGAACTCACCGAATACATAGCTGATGTCGGCAGAAGAATCGGCAACACAGACCTTAACGAGGTTATGTTCTCCGTTTCAATGCACGACACAATCAAGAAGCTCAAGAAGGGCAAGATTGTTCAGGTTCTCCAGCGACTTATCGGTTCAAAGACGGGCAAACACAGAGTAAAGACACTCTCGGGCAAGGCAAAGAAGGAATACAACAAGATTCCGGAAAAAGACAGACTCACAAAGTACGATATCGAGCAGGGCACCGTTACCGTTTCAAATATCGGTTCGGTTACCAGAGGTATCCCCGGCAGAGTTGCTCTTCTTTCAATCATTCCTCCCCAGGTTTTCGTTGCCTGCATCGGCGCAGTCAACAAGAAGCCAGTTGTAAAGCAGGATGAAAACGGCAACGACATAATCGTTGTCGGCAATGAAATGCCCATCGACCTTGTTTTTGACCACAGAGCCTGCGACTTCGGCGACCTTATTCCCTTCATCAACAGACTTGAGGATATTTTTGCAAATCCCGAGCAGATGTATAATTGGTAATTTATCAACTCCTCCGATTTTTCGGGGGAGTTTTTTATTGACATTACCAGGCTTTGACCTTAAAATGAACCTGTAGAAAGAAGGCGATAAAATGAATGATTTTTTTGATGTGTATTATAAGCCGGGCGAATCACCCGTTTTTTCCTACAGAAGCGGTCTTGCCGTGTGGGAAGAAACATTTGAAAACGGAATTCTTCTTGCATCGGGCAGCAATGCGGCGGGTTATCCGCTCGATGTGCTCTCAAACTTTCCGTCAAGGCTGAATCCTCTCCATTTTCACGAACCCTCGGCATTCAATATAGATATTGACGGGATTTGTATTGACCGTTCACTTAAGTTTGTTGATTTTCAGGCACTGAAAACAGAAAATTCTCTTCAGGCGATCCTCACTCTGGAAAGCACTCTGAAACCCGTAAGACTGAATATTCACACAAATCTCGACGGCAATCAGATGATAACGAGATTCATCGAAATAGAAAACCTTTCGGATACGCCCATAAATCTCAGCAGGCTTTCTCTTCTTTCGGGCGGACTCGAAACGATGGAAAGGGCGCAGTTCACCGCAAAAAATAATGTGGCAAAGCTCTACTCTGCAGGTTATTTTGATAACGACAACTGGGGCAGAGAGGGCGAATTTGCGTGGCACGACCTCACCCCCGGGGTTCACAGCGTAAACTTCCGATTTGGCAGAGACAGATTCGGTCACCCCCTTTATTTTATCCGCAACAATATCACGGGCAAAATGTACTTCTACCAGATCGGCTGGAGCGGAGGATGCCGTTTCACCGCAGACCTGAATGCAACAGCCGAAAGAAACTTCAGTTCTCTTGCCTTCAAGGCTGAAATCACCTCTCATAACCCGATGGCTATTATAAATCCTCATGAAATTTTCACCTCACCCGAGGTTCATTTCGGCGTTATTATGGGCGGTCTTGATGATGCGGTCAACGAAATGCATTCTCATATAAGAAAATCCGTTCTCTGTTCACCCGCAGCAGACCCCTCTGCGTGCCTTATCGGTGCGGGAATGGGTGCGGAGCATGATATGTCCGTTGAAACCTCCAAAGCATTCATCGACCAATTCGCCGAAATGGGCGCGGAAGTATTCATCGTTGACGCAGGCTGGGAATGCCCGCCGAACGAAGAAACCCGCTGGGGTGAATATAACGGCAGAAACATCCCCGACCCCGAACGTTATCCGAACAGTATAAGTGAAATCAGGGATTACTGTCATTCAAAAGGAATGAAATTCGGTCTTTGGGTTGATATTGAAAACCTCGGCAATCAGTGCAATTTATTCGCAAAACACCCCGAATGGCGTTCAAAAACAATTCTTGGTACCCAAAGCGGGAATCTTATTGATATGAGCATTCCCGAAGCTGCAGAATGGGCAGAAAACGAGCTTGCACGCATTATTTCGGAATATAATCTCGACCTTCTGCGTGTTGACCACAATGTTTCTTTCAGAGATTATTTCACCTTTAATGTCGGTGAATGCACATCAATCAGGCATCATCAGGCGGTTTACGGAATGTACCAAAGGCTTAAACGCCGTTTTCCCGAAGTTATATTTGAAAACTGCGCCGGCGGCGGTGCACGCACCGACCTCGGAATGATGAAGAATTTCAATCACACCTGGGTTTCCGACTGTCAGAGAGCACCTCGCTCCGTAACAATAACAAACGGTATGACAATCGCCCTGCCTCCCGAAAGAGTGGACAGACTCTTTGCGGGAATGGGCTGCCACGAGCAGGGTTCATTTGACCTGCATATGAGAAACACGATGCTCACTCATATGTCATTGAATGTTATCTCGCCGAAAACTGCACAAATCAATCCAGTACAGATGAAGTTCATCCGCCACAGCACCGATATCTATAAGAATTTCATAAGAGAATTTTTGCCGCACGCAAAAACATACCATCACACTCCCGAAACTGCAAAATCACTTGAAGAAGGCTTTTCCGCTCTTGAAATCGCCTCTCCCGACGGCAAAAAGGCAGCAATTGCGGCATTCACGCTTGCCGATTCAAAAGCAGATTCGTTCACGCTTATACCAAGAGGAATAATGCAAAGCATTAAATATAAAGTAACCCTCGATAACAGCGGTGCGGTATACACGGCAAGCGGTTATGAACTTATCTTAAATGGAATAAGCATCAGAATCCCCGCTTCACTTTCATCGGAACTGATTTTGATTGAAGCTTTGGAATAAGACTAAAAAAATCTTTACATAATGTCTATTATATGGTAAAGTGAAATTAACAAAAACACGGAGGTTTAAGAAAATGTCAAAGAAAAAAATTGAACTTGGCGACGGTATCTATGATGCCAAACAGCTTGGTTATCCCAAAATGGGTCTGCTCGGTGTTCAGCATATGTTTGCGATGTTCGGAGCAACCGTTCTTGTTCCTGCTCTCACGGGTCTGAGTGTTTCGGCAACGCTTCTTTTTGCAGGTCTCGGCACTCTTCTCTTTCACCTGCTCACGAAAGGCAAGGTACCCGCATTCCTCGGCTCATCATTCGCTTTCATCGGCGGATATGCCGCAATAACCGCTGTCGGCGCCGACGAAGCAGGTAACACAATCAATGACTACAGCCTTCTTCCCTATGCTTGCTTCGGTGTTGCCTGTGCAGGACTGCTTTATCTTGTTCTTTCGGCACTTATCAAGGCCTTCGGCGCAAAGAAAGTTATGCGCTTCTTCCCGCCCATCGTAACGGGCCCCATCATCATAGCTATCGGTCTTACCCTTTCATCAAGTGCAATCTCAAATTGCCAGGCAAACTGGCTCGTTGCAGTTATCGCAATTGCAATCATCATCGGCTGCAACATCTGGGGCAAGGGTATGATAAAGATTATCCGTATTATGGTCGGCGTACTCGGCTCATCGCTCGTTGCGGTTATTCTTCATTTCACAGGAGTTATGGAAACTCTTGACCCCGCAAAGCTTGAAGCATTCAAAGCTGCGGAATGGGTTGGTCTGCCCTTCCAGATGAAGGACACCGTATTCGGAATGCTGGCAGGCGACTTCGATAAGAACCTTCTTGTTTCCGCAGTTATCACGATCATGCCCATCGCTCTTGCAACAATGGTTGAGCATATCGGCGATATCTCCGCCATTTCTTCAACCTGCAAGAAAAACTATATTGCAGACCCCGGTCTCCACAGAACTCTTCTCGGCGACGGTCTTGCAACAATTCTCGCCTCTCTCTTCGGCGCACCCGCAAACACAACCTACGGCGAAAACACAGGCGTTCTTTCACTCTCAAAGGTATTCGACCCCAAGGTAGTCAGAATCGCAGCTTATCTTGCAATTCTCTTCTCATTCTCGCCCAAGTTTGCTGCTCTCGTAAGCCTTATGCCCACCGCAACAATCGGCGGTGCTTCACTCGTGCTTTACGGTATGATTTCCGCAGTCGGCGTAAGAAACATTGTTGAAAACAAGGTTAACTTTGAAAACACAAGAAACGTTATCATTGCAGCCATCATCCTTGTTCTTTCAATCGGCGTTAACTACGCAGGTGCAATTCAGATTCCCGTCGGTTCAGTTACAATCAGCCTTTCGGGTCTCGCAGTAGGCGCACTCGTCGGTATCATTCTCAACGCTATCCTTCCCGGCAAGGATTACGAATTCGGAACCGACGAAAAAGGCGATACCTCGGTAAATTTCAAAGTATAATTCTCAAATTACCATAAAAAAAGAGCAGGAGAACATCCTGCTCCTTTTTTATGGTCTATATGAACAAAATCAGGCACAGTTTACTGTGTAAATTCAATAAAAAAATAATGCGGTATTGAAAAAGCATTAACAGTGTGTTAATATAGCTTATATATTTATAATAAGGAGAGATAATATGGCATCTGAATCAACCGCCAAGGTTGTTGAAGAGAAGGCATCGTCTGCCGTTCCCAAGGACAGACGATATGTCGGCTCAAAAGAAACCTTTGCGTACATACTCGATGACATAGCTCAGAGCTTTAACATCGGTAAATACGATGATGTTTTCAAAATGAACATCCTCAAAATCGACCTTGTTCTTCAGTCGGTTACAAACGGTATTATCAGCGTATGGGATATCATCAATGATATTTTCCTTGCCGCAATCGTTGATAAAACCCGTACAAGATGGGGCAAATTCAAACCCTGGCTTGTAATTTATGCTATTCCGGGCGTTTTCCTTACTGTGATTTTCTGGGCATTGCCCATATTCATGGGAACAGAAGGTATCGGCAACAACATACCGAGGTTTGCGGTATATTTGGTGCTACAGATTTTCTCAAACCTTGCCGGTTCATTGATTGCGATTGTCCGCCAAGGTATGACCTCAACAATCACGCCCAACATCATTGACAGAACAAGACTCATCACTTCAGCAAACCTCCTTTCAGGTTTCGTTGAAAAGGCTCCCGAAATTCTTATGGGTCTTCTGATTGATATTTATATCAACAGCCCCGCAAAGCAGGCTCTTGAGCTTGCAAATCCTGATATGTATCAGGCAGGCTATAACAGAATGTTCGTTCTCGGCGGTGTTATCACCGCAGTTGTTTCGGGTCTTTTCGCTCTCTTCTACGCATTTGTTGCAAAAGAAAGAGTTATGCAGACAGTTGACCGTCCCAGTATCTTCAGCGGCATCAAATCGGTTATCACCAACAAGCCGTTGCTCCTTATCACTCTTTCCGAGTTCCTCGGCGCATTCAGCCTCAACTCGGGCACAAACCTCTATTACATCGAAGTTCTTAACCTTGCATCAATGTCAACAATCGTCGGTATTCCCGGTGCGGTTGTTTCGCCCATTTCCTATTCATACGTTCCCTGGGCACGTTCCAAATTCTCAACAAAAGCTCTTTGGATTGCAGGCTCGCATATTGACAGCGTGCTGATGCTCGGCGTTTACGCAGCAGGTAAGTTCATAAAGATCGGCGGCAAGCCGGGTTACGAAAGCCTTGCAGTTATGATCCCCTCGTTTATGCTCCGCGAAACAATCTGGATGTTCTTCTGGGGTATCAGAAAAGTTATTCCCGAAGAAATGAGAAACGAAGCCATTGACTACGGCGAATGGAAGAACGGCTTCCGTTCAGAAGGTATGACCGGCGTTGCAAAGGGTCTTATCACCAAAATGGTTAATGCAGTTAAGGGTATCATCCAGCCTCTTCTCTTCAAGGCCTTCGGATACGACAACACTAAAAACCAGGGCGCACAGACTGCCGAAGCACGCTACGCACTTTTCTTCATGTGCACTCTCCTTCCCGTTGTTACCGGTATTCTCAGCATCGTTCCTCAGCTCTTCTATGACCTTCAGGGTGAAAAGAGAGACAGAATGTATGCAGAGCTTCGTGAAAGACGTAAAGCAATCGCAGCCGAAGTTAAAGAATATAACGATCAGGTTGGCGAAGGAATCAGCGAATAAAAATAAAGCCCCGACAGTGTCGGGGCTTTTTTAACAGGTGAATATGGAACAGACTATAAACACAATTAAAAACTTGATATCCGGAAACAATAAAGCGGTTATCGGTATCGACGGATTCTGCGCTTCGGGAAAAACAACGCTCACAGATGCAATTGCAAAAGAAACCGGAGCGCAGGTTATTCATATGGATGATTTTTTTCTCCCCGTTGAAATGCGCACGGAAGCAAGGCTTTCTCAGGCGGGCGGAAACATTCACTATGAACGTTTTATAAAAGAAGTGACCGAGGGAATAAAGAGCAACAAGCCTTTTGATTACAGGGTGTTCAACTGCAAGGTATGCGATTATACGCAGGAAAAAACCGTTTATCCCGATAAGCCGATAATAATTGAAGGTACATATGCATTTCATCCTGCAATCCCGGATATATATGATTTGAAGATATTCGTTAAAACAGATTTCTGCACTCAGCTTGAACGTATCCTCAAAAGAAACGGAGCCGATTCTCTCGAAGTGTTCAAATCAAAATGGATACCTTTTGAAAACAGATATTTTAAAGAATTTTCAATTGAGCAGGAATGTGATATCGTTTTTGAAACATAAAAAACAGACCGTAAGAAAAACTTACGGTCTGTTGACTTTTTAATCTGATTATTCGGCAAAGCCTGATTCAACGAGCTTTACCAGCTCTGCAACTGCCTGCTCCTCATCGGGGCCGCCTGCAATGATGCGGATATCTGTGCCGCCCATAATGCCGAGAGAAAGAACACCAAGAAGGCTCTTTGCGTTTACTCTGCGCTCTTCTTTTTCAACCCAGATAGATGACTTGAATTCGTTTGCCTTCTGGATGAAGAAAGTTGCAGGGCGGGCATGAAGGCCAACCTGATTCTGAACGGTTACATCTTTAACACACATAATATATCTCCCAATCTGATAAAATTCTTGTTTGGATATTATCTATTATATCATAAAACTTTGCTTCGTCAACAACTTTGGCCGCAGTTTTGAGGCTCTCTGCAATAATTCGGCTTGTCGGCCAAAGTGCAGGCACACAAAAAATTTTGTTTTGTTGAAATTGACGATAGACAAAATCAATTTTAAATGTTTTGAGGGGCTGTCGGAAGAAGGTATTCTGAATAAGATATGACGGCTCTTTACAGAATCTCGACCTTCTTCGCACCCTCTGACAAGACACTTAGCACAAGTTCTCTCATGCGTTTTATTTTAATGATGAAAAGGTGAAAAGTCAATATACAAAACACCTATTGTTTGCGCTCTACAAGTTATATTGTTTATCATTTTCGACAAAAAAATACATTTATATTTAGCATTCTGCAAAAAAGAAGCGAAAAAGAGACATTTTTCATCTCGTTTTCGCTTCTTGGTCAGTTAAGAACATAAATTTTTACATTTCTGTTGCCCCAGTCACGGCACATCTGCTTGTTATCCATATAAAGGTCTATGTCGGTGTTGCCCATTTTGACGAATCCGCCTGTATCAGCCGCAATGCAGTATCCGTAAACATAGCTGCCGTCTGCCGAAACAACATAAAGCTCTGTTCCGTAGGGGAATTCCTTGGGGTCAACCGCAATATGGCCGGGCATAGGCTTTCTGCCTGATGCAGTTGCGGGGTCACCTGTGTATGCGGTTGCTTTGCCGCTTACGCAATAAGCATAGTCAACGGGAATGCCGTTTTTATCCAGCTTAAGGTCAGAAGGCAATTTAAGGTCAGAGATGGGAGCATCGTTGTTCTTGAACGCTGCAAGGGTCACTCTCTGCTTTGTGCCGACCTTTTTAACCTCGTTAACTGTTTCAGTTATAACGGTTTCCTTGAAGTAAAGGTTTTCTTTGAACTCTCCGTCAACATACTTTTCTGTGCGGATAACTTTCTTTTCACCGTTAACACCCTTGGTAACAATCTTTTCTTCGCCTTCATAAAGACTGCTGTCGGCGATTTCTTTTGTTTCATAGGGTACGGTTATTTTTTCGTTTACTGTTTTATAGGTTACTCTGAAAAATCTGACTGTTGTTTCTCCCTCAGGCATATCATCGAGAGAAAGAAAAGCGAATCCGTTTTCGGGAATAAAGCCGAAAACCTCAGAAACACCGAATTTTTTGTTTTTGGTTTCATCGGATGCTTTTGAACGGTTGTTTGTGGTTGCAAACGCAGTAAACGTTACAGAGCAAAAAAACAAAACGGTGATAACCGCTGTTAACACTCTGAAGCCTCGCTTATGTGCTGAGGGGTTAACGGATATTGTATTTGTAATCATAAATTCTCCTTTTGCATTAGTAGTTTTGGTGAAGCCCTTGTGCGGGGTCAGACCTCCATTTCCTTTTGCAACGGCATTATATTGTCAAAAAACCGATTTGTCAAATTTTTCTCCCGTTCTTTTTTGTGCAAAACCACAACAATCTTTTCACTTTATTTCCAAACAGCAATAAATCAAAAGCCTGCAGACTTAACGTATTGCCATTTAGTGGGAATTTTTTTGTGAAAAACAGAAAAAGTTACAAACGGTTACAAAAGCACCAAAAACAGCCTTATTTTTCGTTTGTGGAATAATAACGCACATTTTTACCACCTTAGGAATAATATGCCTGCATATCTATTATTATCCGTTTTCTCTGATAAAATACAAAAAAACGGACCGCAATACGATCCGTTTTATATATTATTATATACTATAATATATTATGCCTCAAACAGTGATTTTTTGAAGCCGTTTTTGCTGTCAAGAAAATAAACTTCGCCGCCGTCATTACCGTTCATTACCGAGAATTTTCCGTTATCGTAAATCAATGCCGCACCGTTATCAATTGCAATGCCGGAAAGGTTCTGCTCCTTGACAGCTTGCGTAAATACCTGCCAGTAATCACTCTCATAGTGAGGACAGTTGCAGTAATCAAGAAGACCGAGGCAATCAACAAACATAAACTCGTGGTTTTCGCCGCAATCGTCATATCCTCTTGAAAACCAGCACATTGAACCCGAGCTGTAGCCCGAGAGAACAATGCCTTTTTCATAGGCTTTTTTAAACACCTCGTCTGCTCCGGTTTCCTTCCAGGTATCCATAAGGAATTTGAGGTTACCTCCGCCTGCGTAGACAATATCTGCAGAAAGAATCTTTTCTTCAATTTCAGCTTTCGTGAGAGATTTATCGGTAAGCATAAGAGCAGAAACGCTGCATCCCAGACCGATAAACAATCTGAAAATATGCTCGTCGCCGTTGATATCGTCAAATCCCGCCGTCGGCACAAACAAAACAGACGGATTTTTCTTCTTTGAAAGTGCAACTATACGCTCAAAAATCGGAAGAACCTCGTTATCGCAATATCTTCCGCCGCCAACTCCAACAATAATACCCATTGCCATTCCCCTTTGAATTTTTATTATATTTTATCACAAGGTAAATCCTTCGTCAATCTTGACAATAACCGTTTTTTGAATTAACATAAAAACAGGTGATTAATATGTATAAACAAAAACTTTGTCTTTCACTCTCCAATTCATACGGTATTCCGTATGATGAGCAGATAACGCTTTTCAAAAAAACAGGCTTTGAGGGCTGTGCCATTGACATGAGCGATAAAAAAGCAGATGCCGCGTTGCTTGCACGCAAAGCCAAGGAAGAGAATATGATTATCCCCTATCTTCATGCACCGTTCAATAAATCAGACGATATGTGGATGGACGGTGAAATCGGAGATATCGCTCTTGCGGAGCTTCTCGATTGCCTTGAATTATGCTCAAAGCTTGAAATTCCCGCAATGGTTGCCCACGCATTCATCGGTTTCGACAGCGACAACAATCCGACGAATATCGGCATTGCCCGTTACGGTGCGCTTGCGATAAGAGCAAAGGAGCTCGGAATAAAACTTGCTCTTGAGAATACCGAGGGCGAAGAATACCTTTTTGCTCTTATGAAAGAACTCAAGGATATTGACAGCGCTTGCTTCTGCTGGGATTCGGGTCACGAGCTTTGCTACAACTACGGCAAAGATCTGATTGCACTTTACGGCGACAGACTTGCTGTTACTCATATAAACGACAATCTCGGTATCAAAGACTATGACGGCAAAATCACATACATAGACGATCTTCATCTTCTGCCGTTTGACGGCATCACTGATTGGAATGCAGCCGCAATAAGGCTTGTTAAATGCGGTTTTAACGGTCCGATTTCGTTTGAGCTTTCAACCTTAAGCAAACCCGGCAGACACGAAAACGACAAATATGCCG
This sequence comes from Acutalibacteraceae bacterium, assembly GCA_045590575.1. Lineage (GTDB taxonomy): Bacteria > Bacillota > Clostridia > Oscillospirales > Acutalibacteraceae > CAG-177. Next base: position 16,462 of record JAZNRG010000046.1, read on the forward strand.
CAATGCCTATTGAAGCCTTCATCGCCGAAGCATACAACAGAGCCTGCAGATTCGCAACGCTTGTTATCAAAGAAAGAGAGACTATGAAAAATGAGTAATCAGAAACTCACCAAAAAGCAAAACATAATTCAGGTTATCAAATTCGCTCTTTTTTCCGCATCCGCGGGAATAATCCAGATTGTTTCGTTCACTCTTCTGTTTGAAGTTGCGGGGCTCAACAACACCGTGAGTTACATTATTTCACTCGCCCTTTCCGTACTCTGGAATTTCACCTTCAACAGAAAATTCACCTTCAAATCCGCTGCGAACGTTCCCGTTGCAATGCTGATGGTTGCTCTTTTCTACTGTGTATTCGCTCCCCTTTCAACCTGGTGGACACACAAATTCACCGATATGGGGGTTAACGAATACATAATCGAATTCGGCACAATGGCAGTTAACCTCGTTACGGAATATCTCTACTGCAGATTCGTTGTTTACAGAAATTCAATGAATACGGCTGAATAAAAATCAACGGCTCCTCACGGAGCCGTTTTTCTCATTTAAGAATACTCTCAAGTGTCTTGCCGAGAATCTTTTCTTTGCATTCCTCGGATATATCAAGGCTTCTGAACCTCGCAATATCCGCTTTGATATGTTCGGGTTTTGAATAAGGGAAGTCAAGACCGAATATGCTTCTGTCTTCACCCGTCTGAGCAATAACGATTTCAAGCTCTTCATCGGTCAAAGCCCATTCGTCACCCTTGCCTTTGCGGTTGCTGACGCTGGTCCAGCCCGCATAAACGTGGTCAAATCCGCCACGCGAGTTGTTGCACATAACGGCGAGAGCCTCTTTGAAGAAATGATAGCCGCCTATATGCTCCATACTGAATTTAAGCCTCGGAAAATTCCACGCAACCTCATCAAAAAGAATAACTCTGTTATCCCTGAGTCTGTGCCAATGCATACCCGAATGAAAAGAAATAAAAAGTCCGAGCTCCTGTGCTTTATCATAAACCTCAAAGGCTTCGGGTCCGTCAATAACAAATTCCTGATAGGGCGGGTGGAGCTTTATGCCCTTCAGACCGAGCTGATAAATCTTTTCCACCTGCTCTTTGAGATTCTTTTTTTCAAAATCTATTGTGCCGAAACCGTCAAGTCTGTCCTGATTCTTTATTTCTCTTGCCAGCCATTCATTGGGGCTTTCGGTTATGCCCGCATCCTTGAATCTGTCGGGAAACGGAGCAAAAGCAACTGCTCTGTCTATGCCGCATTCATCAAGGAATCCGAGCAGCTTATCGATTGTGCCGCTTTCTTTTAATTCTTTCGGAAAAACGTGTGCGTGATTTGCATAAATCATTTTTATCACCCTTTTAAAAAAGCTCCGGTTGATGCCGGAGCCTGAATATCAATACCAGAGGAAGCCGAGAAGGAAAATAAGAATAATAATCTGAATGAATGAATAGGAAACGCTTACACCGAAGCTGTCGGTAAATCCCTCATAGCTGACCGTTACGGTGTGGCTGCCCGTTTTAGTGAAGGTTGCGGGAGATACCTTATAACTCTTGATTTCTTTCTCTGTGCCGTCGGAATATTTTGCAACAACAACCATTCCGCTTGTGTCAATGCTGTCTTTATAATTATACTCCAGCTTTGAGGGAAGCTTTGTTATTTCAATGCCGGTAAGCTTTTCGGTTGAAG
>JAZNRG010000047.1:0-4303 GCA_045590575.1 Acutalibacteraceae bacterium
AACGGCAACGGCTATGATGATGAATGGATTAAAGAAGCCGAATCAAGAGGCCTCTTCAATCTCAGAACAACTCCCGATGCAATTCCCTGCCTCCTGAGTGAAAAGAATATTAAACTCTTTGAGGACCATAAAGTTTTCACAAGAGCAGAACTTGAGTCACGCCACGAAATTTATTTTGAGAGCTACTGCAAAACCGTTAACATTGAAGCTCTTACAATGATAGATATGGTAAATAAGGATATCCTTCCTGCAATCAGCAAGTATGTAGGCAAGCTTTGCAAGACCGCATCCCGCAAAACGGAATTCGCTGCGGATTCAAGATATGAAACAACAATCATTAAAAAGCTTTCCGATATATCAGCGTTTGTTTTTGATAAGATTACCGTTCTTGAAAACGAAACACTTGCTTTGAAGAATCTTTCCGATTCTGTTCAGATTGCAAACTGCTTCAGGGATGTAATCATTCCTCTTATGGAAGAAATCAGAGCTTCGGTTGACGAAGCGGAAACCATAACCTTCAGCGAATATTGGCCGTATCCTTCATACGGTGACCTTCTTTTTGGAGTTAAATAAGCATAAAAAATCACCGCCAAGGTTTTTAATGAAGCCTTAGGCGGTGTTATTTTTTTATTTGGATGCGTCATTTTGACGGATTTCAACTCGTCTTACCTTGCCGCTGAAGGTTTTGGGAAGCTCGTCCACAAATTCAATGATTCGGGGATACTTATAAGGAGCGGTGTTGGTCTTGACATAAGTTTGAAGCTCTTTAATGAGCTCGTCGCTGCCTTCAAATCCGGGACGGAGAACAACTGTAGCTTTAACAATAAAGCCTCTTACGGGGTCGGGGACACCTGTAACGGCAACCTCAAGAACAGAAGGATGCTCTAGCATAACGCTTTCGATTTCGAAAGGTCCGATTCTGTAGCCCGAGGATTTGATAACGTCGTCGTTTCTGCCGAAGTAAACAAATCGTCCCTGCTCATCTCTGTACGCAAGGTCGCCCGTGTGGAAGAAACCGCCTCTGTAAGCGTCGTTTGTGTCCTCGTCGCTGAAGTTGTAGCTTGCAACAACGCCGCAGGGATGCTCGGCGGGTGAGGGTGCCTTGATGCAGATTTCGCCGATTGTGCCTCTCTGGCAATGGTTTCCTTCTTCATCAAGAATATGAACTCTGAGACCTGGTGCGGGGAAGCCGATTGCGCCGGGCACGGGCTTAGTCCAGGGATAAAGTGTGCAGATACTTACAGGTGTTTCGCTCATACCGAAGCCTTCGTGGATTTCAAGGCCCGTTGCCTCTTTCCATTTGTTAAAGATATCGGCATTGAGTGCTTCACCTGCTGTGCAGCAATGAGTGATTGACGAAAGGTCGTATTTGCTTACATCATTCTGAAGCATAAGACGGTACATTGTGGGCGGCACGCAGAAGGTTGTGACCTTGTATTTCTCAAGCTTTGAAAGAATATCCGCACCGTCAAACTTATCAAAATCATAAACAAGATTTGCGGTTTCGCCCATCCACTGACCGTAATATTTACCCCAGAGTGATTTTGCCCAACCTGAATCGGAAACGGTGAAGTGAAGCCCGCCGTCAACAACTCTGTGCCAGAAAACACCGGTCATAATGTGTCCGAGCGGGTATTTGAAGTCGTGAGCGATGATTTTGGGATAACCCGTTGTGCCTGATGAGAAGTTGATGATCATTGTGTCATCAACTGTTGTTGCGGCATCGCCTGTGGGTCTTGTCCAATCCTCGTTTGCTTTATCAAAGCCTTCTTCAAAATCAATCCAGCCGGGAACATTCTTATGCTTTGTAACAAACTTTTTAACGATGGTTTCGTATTCGTCTTTTCTGTCATCAAAATACTCCGTGCAGTTATCGTCACCGGTTATAATCGCATACTTGATTTCTGCCTTGTTGCAGCGGTATACATAATCTTTACCCTTGAGCATATTTGATGCGGGCACCATTATTGCGCCGATTTTATTGAGCGCAAGAGTGATAACCCAGAAAAGATAGCTTCTTTTAAGGATAAGCAGTACGGGGTCGCCCTTTTTAACACCTTCGCTGACAAGATAATTTGCGCATTTATCGGAAAGACGTTTCATATCACCGAAGGTAAATCTGGTTTCTTCATCTTTGTTTGAAATATAGAGAAGAGCAAGTTTATCGGGCATTTCCGTTCCGAGAACATCAATAACATCATATGCGAAGTTGAAGTTGTTCTCATATGTTATTTTAAAATTTTCTTGGCAGTCCTTAAGTGATACGAATGAATCACGGGTTCTGCCGATGAATTTTTCATAAATAGGCATTATTCTGACTCCTGAATATTATTTTAACACAAGCGCAATAAACTGTGCCTGAGTGTCGCCCACATTCTTGTGTGCATGAGGTATGGTGGAATCAAAATATGCACTGTCGCCTTCATTGAGTTCATAGCAGATATCTCCGATATAGAGATGAAGGCTTCCTGAAATAACATAATCAAATTCCTGACCTTCGTGCTCATCCATTACGGGAGGGTTGCCCGAAGGGTCGATTTTAACAAGGAACGGCTCTGCTTTTTTTGATTTGAAAGTGTATGCAAGATGCTGGAATTCGTAACCTGGATTACGGTTAACGACAAAACCCTTGCCTTTCTTAACAACCGTGCAGGTTGAAAGGCGGGGGGATTCGCCGCTGATGATGTCGAGAATATCAACGCCGAGAATTAAAGCAATATTATTGAGCGTGCTGATTGCAAAATCGTATTCGCCGTGTTCAAATGCAATATAGTTTTCCTCGGAAATTTCGAGCTTTTCAGCCATGTCAGCAGCAGAAAGACCGCAGGTTTCACGAAGAGAAGCAACTCGCAGGCCGATTTCTTTTAATTCAAGCATGGGGGTTCCTCCTTATATAATACAATTAATAGTTATAGCCAAGCTCAACAGCTTTGATGTTAAGCTCAATAAGGTTCTGTTTCTTTGCAGGAACAAGTTTTGTCATTGTCTTTTCAACATTTTCGTAGGGCATAACACCAGCATGTTTAATCATATGACCGATCATGATCATATTTGCAAGACCGGGAAGATTTTCGTCAGAAGCAAGTTTTGTTGCGGGGATGTAGAAAACTTCAACATCGTTTCTTTCAACCTTGCGCTCTATAAGTGAGCTGTCAACAAAAATCTTTGCGCCGGGAACGGCTGAATTTTCAAACTTATCAAGTGAAGGGAGGTTCATCGCAACAAGAACATTGGGGTTCGAAACGATGGGTGAACCGATTTTAGTGTCGCTGAGGATAACGGAGCAGTTACAGGTACCGCCTCTCATTTCGGGACCGTAAGAGGGGAGCCAGCTTACTTCTCTGTCTTCAAGAAGACCGTCATATGCAAGGAATTTTCCCGAGAAAAGGATACCCTGACCGCCGAAACCGGCAAGAAGAATCTCATATGTCATAATTATTCGGCCTCCTTTTCTGCAGTCTTATCTTTATATACTCCGAGGGGATAATAAGGAATCATATTTTCTTCAAGCCATTCAAGAGCCTTATCGGGCTTGAGTCCCCAGTTTGTGGGGCAGGTGGAAAGAACTTCAACAAGAGAGAAGCCCTTGCCTTCAAGCTGATTCTGGAAAGCCTTTTTGATAGCCTTCTTTGCATTTTTAACGTTTTTAACGTTGTTAACGGCAACTCTTTCAAGGTATGTTGCACCGTCAACATTTGAAAGAAGCTCGCAAACCTTAACGGGAAGACCAACCTGTTCGGGATTTCTTCCGTAAGGTGAAGTCTGAGTAACCTGACCGGGAAGGGTAGTGGGAGCCATCTGTCCGCCTGTCATACCGTAGATTGCGTTGTTAACAAAAATGATTGTGATGTTTTCGTTTCTTGCAGCAGCGTGAACTGTTTCTGCAGTACCGATAGCGGCAAGGTCACCGTCGCCCTGATATGTAAATACAATGTTTTCAGGGAATGAACGTTTAACACCGGTTGCAACTGCGGGAGCTCTGCCGTGAGCAGCCTCGATCATATCGCAGTTGAAGTAGTTATATGCAAAAACTGAGCAGCCAACGGGAGCAATACCTACTGTTTTGCCCTCGATTCCGAGCTCGTCAATAACCTCGGCAACAAGGCGGTGAATAATGCCGTGTGTGCAGCCGGGGCAATAATGAAGGGGTACATCGGCAAGTGCCTTGGGTTTTTCAAAAACTGTCATTATTTGTCACCTCCGACGGAATTTGCTTCGTTGATAGAATTAAGAACATCTTCTGTTGTGGGAATCATCCCGCCTACACGGTTGCAGAGAAGAACGGGCTTCTTGCAACGGGTTG
>JAZNRG010000048.1:0-9183 GCA_045590575.1 Acutalibacteraceae bacterium
TTTTCTTCAGAAAGTCCGAAATCAGCGGCATTGACCTCGTTCAATTTATCAGCTTTGGGTCGCTGAATATAAAATTTTGTTCCGTTTGCGCCGTTTATTTCGTCTGCCGTTCTGTTTTCACTTAAGTTATTAAGCACTTCAGCAAGCACATCGGATTTGTCGGGTATTGTTGCAGACGAAGTAAATAACAACAATATTGAAGCAATAAAAGAAACTATTTTCAGAAGCATCGAATCTTCCTTTCAAATTCTTATTTATCGCTCTAATCATACCACAGTAAAAAGAAAAATTCCACCGCCATTTTTGTTCTGTTCATATCCAAATGAGCTGTTGTAATTCATCTAACAATGCGATACTTACACATTCGGTTTCGGAGTATTCCTTTAATTACGTCGGTTCAGGTGCCGTTCTGTTTGTTGCCGAGCTGATAGAATGCAACCGCGGAAGCGGCGGCAACATTCAGCGAATCTACTCCGTGATACATCGGTATTTTCACTGTGTAATCACAGTCGGAAATAGTTTTATCTGAAAGTCCGTCGCCCTCTGTTCCCATAATGACAGCGAGCTTTTCTTCGGCTGTAAGCACGGGGTCACATACGGAAAGAGAATTATCCTTAAGTGCCATAGCTGCGGTTTTGAACCCGAGAGCCTTTATTTTATCAAGACTGTCGTCGTTTAAAAACGTCCATTCAATCTGAAACACGGTGCCCATGCTGACTCTTGCAGCTCGTCTGTAGAGAGGGTCGGAGCAACCGGGAGTAAGGATTACAGCATCCATTCCGAGTGCCGCAGCCGAGCGGATTATCGCGCCCACGTTGGTCGGGTTCATAACTTTATCAAGGATAACTATTCTGTTTTTGTTTTTGCAGAGCTCCACTGCGTCAGGCAGGGGTTTTCGTTTCATTGCGCAGAGCATACCTCTCGTAAGTTTGAAGCCTGTCAGCTGCGTCAGAATATCAAATTCCGCACAAAAAACAGGAACATCTTTTATTTTGTCAAGAATTTGCTTGCCTTCACCCTCAACATGTCTTTTTTCTATAAGGCAGGAGACCGGTTCGTATCCTGCATCGAGAGCGCGTTCAATAACCTTCGGGCTTTCTGCTATAAACAAGCCTTTTTCGGGAAACTCTCTGTTCAACAGCTGAACCTCGCTTAACCTTGCATAGACATCCAGCTCGGGAGCAAGAAAATCCGTTATTTCAATAATATTGTTCATATTTATTCTCCGTTGTTTTGATATGGATATATAAACTTGACATTCAAACCGTTTGTTAAATAATTTGTACACTGGGAAAAGCCCCCTGTAACGGCTTTGTGCGAAGCAAGGGGCCTTTGATGTGTGTTATTCCGATATTTCAACGTTGAATATCGCCTTGTTTTTTGAAACTGCAAGCTTGCCGAAAAGCAGGCTGCTGAAATCCTTAACGGTTATTTCTTTTGGGGGAACAACGGGATAGTCCGCCTTGTATGAATCGGAAGTATGCTTTGAATTGACCTTGTTGAAAAGATAATTGAAGCCGATTCGGTGAACATAAAAGCCGTCAATTCCTATTCTTTGAGGCAGATAGCAGGTGTATCCGAAATCGTGGTCTTCCGAGTTTTCGGCATTGATAATGTGGCTTGAAATTCCCGTGGGATAGAATTTGCAGTTGCGGATAATCAGCTCACCGTTCCAGGTTGAGCCGTAATCGGGGCGAAGGTCAACGAAGTCTTCGGCTAAAACGGTTGTATTTTCAATCAGAGCCGTGCCGCTGCCGATGAGCTTAATTCCGTGATGACCGAGAACGGAGTTTATAACTGTTGCGTTGAGAACACCCTGATGAGCATCAAAGCGGGAGAGTGCACAGCCGTCATACACAAGATTTTTGCAGTAGTTCGTGCCTGCAATTCCCCAATAATCAATATCTGTTATGTCGTTTGTCTGGTTGCAGTTGATAAACTTCGCATTGACTGCCGTTGCGGCACCGATATCGTAGGTACCCATTGTTACGGATGTTCCCGCGGAGCCTGTTGTTGAATACTTTTTATGACCCGTGAATGTGCAGTTTTTAACCGTTACATCGGCACAGCAAGAAAGACTGACGAATGCCGAATACGGTGCACCCGTTTTGCCCTCGTTTCTTATATCGTGATAAAGTCCGTCTATAACGGTATTTGAGCGTCTGACCTGAATGCCTCTTGAATAATAGTTATATTCAGAGGCAGCGTTGTTTGCAAGAGTTGTGAATCTGCCGCCTTTAACGGTTAATGTTTCGGTGTCGACGGGATAAGCAACGGCATTTGTGACTGCATTAAAATCCCAGATAAGCGGAGTATCCGCAGAAATATTTCCGCTTTCGTCAACAAGTATAACATCTGTCTGATTGCTGCCCGAATTCTGATTTGCACCCTTGCGGATATATCTCTTCACATTGGAATCCGTAAGAACAACCAGGCTTTTACCGTCAAGCGATGTGCCGATATTTATTGCATCGATTTTGAGAGGGGATACCTTGTCGGTTATGTTTATTGTGCCCTGTGACGGAGCGATGTTGAATATCCACGCATTTCTGTTTTCAACGTTTGCGTCATCGATTATAAAGCGGGCGGTTGACCAATCGGTATCTGTCATAATTTTTGCGGTTTTGTCTGCACCGCCGATATAATAAGTTGCGGTTTCGTATGCAAAAACGCTTAAACCGTTTGCATTCGCATATTCATGGGTTTTTACAATTGCTTCAAAGTCATCTGCTTTGCCGTTGCCGACAGCTCCGAATTGCTCATATGTAACATAATCCGTGAAAGTTTTGGCGAATTCATAACCGTCTTTAAAATCATAACTGCTTTGTGAGTTCAACAAAACCTCGTTTGCAAAAGCGGTTATTCCTCTTGAAATTCCCGCACACGAGCTGCCCTTGATATAAATATTACCGTTTTCAACCATAAGGCTGAAAGTATCGGTATCATTAAGATTTTTGTCAATAATAAAAGCTTTTTCACTGTTATCGGCAACGGAAATCCTTTTGCCGCAGGCATCGTAAATTTCATCGCAAAGGGTTTCGGCGGCACGGGAGTATATTGCACCGTCGGGAGCAACAATGCAGTATTCTTCAACAGACACACCGTTTACCGTTATCTCTTCAAGAGGTCTGACGATATACGGGCTTTCATAGTTGCCTTTTGCAAGCTCGGTTTTAAGCTCGATTTCGGAGAAAATCTGCGAAAACGGAGCGGTGAAAACAGAAACGAAGCTCATTATTACCGCAATTATTTTTGAAAACATTTTCTCATCTCCCTTAAACTATTGTGTTATAACATTTTAAATATATCACAGCTTGTTTGTTAATGCAAGGTAAGAGAGAGATAAAAAAGCTCTTGACTCTCACGCAACGTTATGGTTTATAATTATATCGGAGGTGGAAAGAATGCATATAAATCAGTTTGCAAAGCTTACCGGTGTCAGCGTGAGAACGCTGCATTACTACGATGAAATCGGACTTCTGAAGCCTGCGTTGGTTGATGAGCAAAACGGCTACAGGGATTATGATGAAAAGTCTCTTGAACGCATGATTGGAATTCTGTTTTATCGTGAGCTTGATTTTCCTTTGAAAAGCATAGCGGAAATTCTGTCGTCACCCGATTACGATAAGGCGGCGGCAATCCGCAAGCAGAAAGAACTTCTTACTCTCAAAAAAGAGCGTCTGGAAAGGCTGATTTCCGCCCTTGATAAAGCAGAAAAAGGAGAGATACCGATGAATACATTCACCAATAACGAATACGAAAATGCCCGCAAGAAGTATGCCGCCGAAGCAAAACAGCGTTGGGGCAGCACAGATGCCTACAAAGAAAGCGAGCAGAAAACCGCAGAGTATTCTGATGATAAATGGAGCGAAGTCAATGAGGGCCTGAATGCGGTTTTTGCCGAATTTTCGGCGGCACTTAATAACGGTGCAACTCCCGAAAGCGAAACCGCACAGTTACTCGTCAAAAAACTGCAAGCGTATATAACCGATAATTTCTACACCTGCACTCCCGAAATTCTTGCGGGTCTGGGTCAGATGTATGCAGCCGATGAACGTTTCAAATCCAACATCGACCAAAACGGAATCGGAACGGCAGAATTCGTATCGGAAGCAATCAAAATCAATTGTAAGTATCAATAAAAATCAAGCCGCCCGAGAGTAAAAACTCGGACGGCATTTATAGTTATATCTTCATTTTCATCAGACCGTGTTTGTTGCACCTGTTATATAATTATCCATAACCGTTTTTCCTTTGCGGAATTATTATAAATCATAACTCCTGCACATTCAACCTACGCTTCGTTGAAATTAATTATCGGTTGAACATTCGGCATTAATGTGGTAAAATAAATAAATATATATAAAGGAGAAACGGGAATGGCAGGATTGGGAGCGATGCTCATCGGTATGATAGGTGGCGGCATAGCCTGGATTTGCTGTGTTATAGTAATCTGTATATATGCAGCCGTGATTTTTATTGATGCATACCGCCACAAAATGAAAGCTGTTCTATGGGCGCTTATGGCGCTTCTGTTCAACTTCTACAGCCTGCCCGTTTATATATTCATCAGAATAAAAATGGCAAACCTCAAATGCGTTTCGTGCGGAACAAAGGTCGGTCAGAAAAAGAATTTTTGCCCCGTATGCGGAGCGGAAGCACCGAAGTATGATGACGGAGCGGTTGCCAAAAAGGTTATAAAATATGTTCTTATCGCAGTGGCGGTGTTTTGGGTCATTACCATCGTTTTATCGGCGATATCAGATACGGTAATTACCGGATAAACAGTTTTTCAGGAGAAACATTGTGAAAAAAACAATTATCAAATGGATATATCTTATTCTTTCTGCTCTTGCGGTCGGTCTGATTTGCGGTGCGGTGGGCGGAGCTTTTGCCCGAAGCATAGCTTTTGTGACTGCACTCAGAGGAGAATATCCGTGGATTCTTTATCTTCTGCCCTTTGGCGGACTTGTTTCTGCGGGAATATATAAACTGGCAAAAACCGAATGTTTCGGAACAAACACGGCGATTGAATCCGCAAGAGGCAACGCCGAAACTCCCGTTGTGCTGATACCCGCTATATTCACGGCATCCGTGATAACCCATCTTTTCGGCGGTTCAGCAGGTAAAGAGGGTGCGGCACTCCAGCTCGGAAGCGGAGTTGCATCGTTGATTTCCAAAGTCACAAAAGCAGACGTGAAGATGCGTTCCGTGCTGACTCTCTGCGGTATGGCGGCTCTGTTTTCGGCGGTTTTCGGAACACCTGTCGGAGCGTGCGTGTTTGCTTTTGAGCTTGCTTTTGCAGGCAGCATCAATGCTCTTGCAATGTTTCCCGTTATCATATCAAGCATTTCTGCTTACTTCATTTCAACATTAATCGGAGTTACTCCCGAAAGATTTCATATCGGCATCGTGCCCGATTTCGGAATTGAATTATTTCTTAAAACCGTAGGAGTTGCGATTATTGTTTCGCTGGCGGCATCGCTGTTCTGTCATCTCCTTCACGGCGGCGAAAAGCTTTTTGAGAAGGTTTTCGGAAATCCGTTTCTTCGGATTTTTGTCGGCGGCTGTGCCGTGATTCTTCTGACTCTGATATTCGGCACGGATTATAACGGCGGTGGAATGTTTGTTGTTGAGAGAATTTTTGAAGAGGGCACGGTTCATCCCGAGGCATTTCTTCTGAAAATTATTTTTACGGTTATAACTGTTTCTGCAGGATACAAAGGCGGCGAAATCGTACCTTCGTTTTTCATCGGTGCAACCCTCGGAGCGGTTTTATCGTCGGTTTTCGGCTTACCTGTAGGCTTTGCTGCGGCAATCGGTATGACGGCGTTTTTTGGCGGAGTGACCAACTGCTCGATAACCTCTGCGGTTCTTTCGGTTGAACTTTTCGGAGCGGAAGGATTTATTTTTCTTGCAACAGCGGCATTCATTTCAAGAGCGTTTTCGGGAAAAATCAGTCTTAACAGAAGCTCTTGCAAAGGCAATGCCGATATCTTATAATGATTTTGAGTGAGGTGTGGATATGCAAACTACCGAAAAAATTCTTAAGAATGAACAAAAGGAGCTTTCAAGGCTCAGAAAAATGCAGAGCCGCAGTTCGGGAAGCAGATATTTCCTCGTGCTGCTTGTGCTTATTGCGATAGTCAATATCCTCGATGAAGTAACCAGCAATCTGACGGTTACCGTTCAGTCATCGTTTGTTACCGAGTTTTTCGTCAACAATCCGTTTATGGGTAAATATTATTCCTATGAAGACGGACTTGCTTTTCATTCGGGCATCGGTGTTTTTACTTATGTGCTCGGACTTTTCACCCCGTTCTATAAAGCTCTTGCCGATAAATGGGGAAGAAAACCTCTTTTTGCCCTTTCAACTCTCGGCATGGCAACGGGTCTGCTTGTTATCCATCTTTCGTCAAGCTACATAATGTTCCTTGTCGGCTTTGCGATTATCAGCTTCTTTATGGGTCACGATATCCAGATTATCTATATTCTTGAAGAAGCTCCCGATAAACACAGGGCGAAGATTTACAGTTTCCTCAAGAGTTTCGGCATTCTCGGTGTTATCCTTATTCCCGCACTCCGTGATATCCTGATGGGTGACGATGCAACAAAATGGAGAGAAATCTTCCTTGTGCCCGCGTTAATCGGCTTTGCTGCGGTTGTGCTTGTTCTTCTTTTCGCAAAGGACACAAAGGTTTTCATCGGCGAAAGAATCGCATATCTTTCCCGTTCATATGAAGAACGTCAGGCAGAAAAAGCTCTCAAAAAGCAAAACAAAGAAGCACAGAGAAATCAGTCGGGTGTTTTCAACGGCGTAAAATATATTTTCGCAAACAAAGATACAAAGATGCTCATCATTTCTCACATTATTTTTGATGCGGCGATGCCTGCGATTGCGCTCTATTTCGAATCCTCGATGCACCGTGCGGGAATGAGCACAAGCGAAATCACAAAGGCTCTGTTTATGGTTCCCGTTATATATGCGGCAATAACCTTCCTTTCGGGTTTTATCGCCGATAAGGCAGGCAGAAAAACAACCGTAACCCTTTTCTCCGTAACCTGTGTTGCGGGATATGTTCTCTTTGTTACGGGTATCCTCAATGGCTGGAATCCTTATCTTGTCGGTTCTTTTGCGGGCCTTTATCAGGGTTCGTACTGGATCGGCAGAGATTATATGAATGTTATGATGACCGAAAAGGTGCCCACGGATATCCGTGCATCGGTTGTCGGCGCGGAGGGGCTTCTTGTTATCATCGGTCTTGTTGTCGGCTACGGAAGCATCATTCTCGGAATGACCCTTATGCCCATCTGGTGGGCATGCCTTGCGGTTTCCGTTCCCACTGTTTCGGTTGCCGCAATCCTTTTTGCAGTTAATGTTAAAGAAACCAAAGGTGCAAACCTTGACGAAATTGCATAAAACCGAGGAGGGGTAAACAATGAAAAAAACAGTTAAAATCTTATGCTTTATTATGGCACTTTCACTTGTTTTCGGCAGTATGGCGGCTTTTGCATTTGCCGAAGAAAACTCAAAGAATTATTACTATATCGATGCGATTGACGGCGATGATTCAAACAGCGGTACGGAGATTGACAGCGCAGTAAAAACCCTTGCGGGTCTTAAGAATCTTGAAGTAAAACCGGGCACTCATTTCCTTTTCCGCAACGGCGGTGAATATGAGTGTACCGCAACGCTTACCTGCAACGGAACAAAAGAAAACCCCATTGTTGTTTCATCTTACGGTGAGGGCGAAAAAGCGATTCTTTATACCAACGAAAAAAACGATGTTCTCCGTCTTTTCGACTGTTCGTATGTAACCGTTTCAGACCTTCAGATAACTGCTCCCAACGGTGGCGGTATCTGGATTGACACCCGTAATCAGACCTCCGAAGGCATCATAATCGAGAATGTTTATTTTTATGATATGCAGAACTATGAGGTTCACAGCCGTGACGATTTTTCAAACGGTGCGGCTGCTGCAAGAGCGGCGGTTATGGTCAAGGGCTTGCCCGCAAAGTCAAGATATGCAGTCAATGACCTCACAATCAGAAACTGCGAAGTGTTTGAATGCGCAAACGGCTTTATGCTCTGGGGTTCATGGAATGATCAGCAGGCACCCTGGTGCGAAAACGAAGAAGATATCGATCCTGTCTACAACGAAGGTGTGCTCGTTGAAAACTGCTATTTCCACGAAATGGATGCCGAAGCGGTTGTAGTGGGTATCTGCAAAGGTGCGCTCGTCACAAACTGCCGTGCAATCAACTGCTGTCAGGGTGGTGCTGAACTTGATGAAAACGGCGAAATCGAATATTTCACTGCGGCAATGTGGTTCTGGGGCAGCGAAAGCAGTACCATTCAGTACTGCGAAATTGCAGGTCAGAAAAACATCGGCGACGGTATGGCGGTTGACTTCGACTCCCAGAGCAACAACTGCACCTATCAGTATATCTATTCCCATGATAATGTGAGATTTATGTGCAACTGCCCGAACTACAGCGGCCACAACGGCAACACCGTGCGCTACTGCCTTTCCGTCAACGATAACGGCGGGCGCTCAACAACAGCCGTCGGATCTTGCGGTGAGCATAATTTCAGCTTCTATAACAACACAATCATCAACTGCGGAGAATTCCAGTTCAAGAATCTCTATAATGCGTATATTGCAAACAATATAATCATTCCCGAGGAAGGTGCAACCTTTGCCTATGATGTTGATTCATCCAGAGGAAATGTGTTTGAAAACAACTGTTATTATAATGTTATGACTCCGCTTGTTGATATGGGTGCGATGAACACTCTGCCCGGTTTCAGCGGAACGGATTATACCGATATCAACAGCTTTAAGCTTTCCGCAGATTCTCCGCTTGTCGGTGCAGGTGCGAAGATTGAAGGCATTGAAAAGGATTTCTTCGGCGATATGATTCAAAGCAACAATATCGGCTGCTACGGCGGCACGGGTACGGATGCGGAATATGAAGGCGAGAGCATTCTTGTACTTATTATCCGTATGATAAAGAATTTCTTCCAGACCATTGCTCACGAAATTTACGTTATATTTGATTGAGAGAAGGGAAAATCAAAATGAAAGTTATAGTGATTTTACCTGACGGTATGCGGCCCGACTCGTTGACGGGTATTGAAAATGCGCAGAGAATTATCGGCGAATCGTCATATTCCATGAA
>JAZNRG010000049.1:0-2583 GCA_045590575.1 Acutalibacteraceae bacterium
CCTTGAAAAAGATATTAAGCTTATGAAATCGCTCAATGTTAATGCTGTGAGAACATCGCACTATCCTCCCGACGCATTATTCAATGTTCTTTGCGACATTTACGGTCTTTATATAGTTGATGAGGCAGACATAGAAACTCACGGCGTTGCCTGCGAGCCTCATAACAATTTTGACCTTATCAGCCACGACCTTGCATGGGCACCGAGATATGTTGACAGAGTAAAGAGAATGTATCTGCGTGACAGAAGCCGTGCGGGCATTATTATGTGGTCACTCGGCAATGAGGCGGGTGGCTATGCCTGCCAGGACGTATGCTATGACTTCCTTCACAGCGTATGCCCCGAAATCCCCGTTCATTACGAAGGCGTTGTCCGCAATGAAAGACATTCATATGATGTTGTTTCGGAAATGTATACAAGCCACGAAGACGTTGAGAAATGCGGCAAGCATACCAGAGGAAAAAAATACACTCCCAAGCCCTTCTATCTTTGCGAATATGCTCACGCAATGGGCGTCGGTCCCGGCGGACTTGAAGAATACTGGGAAATCTTCTATAAATTCGATAATCTTATGGGCGGCTGCATCTGGGAATGGGCAGACCATTCATATTATTATCCCAAGGGCAAGCTTAAGTTCACCTACGGCGGCGACCACGGTGAATGGCGTCATGACGGCTGCTTCTGCGTAGACGGTCTTGTTTATCCCGACAGACGTCTTCACACCGGCGCAAAGGAAATGAAGAATGTTTACAGACCCGTCAGAGCAAGTTATAAGGACGGTGTTATCTCCTTCCTCAATACCAACAGATTCCGCAACACATCATATCTGACCGCAGTCTGGGAAGTTGTTAAAAACGGCAATATCCTTCTTTCTGCCGACGAAGCTGTTCTTGATATTGATGCCGAGAAGACAATGGAAATCAAGGCTGAAATCACGCTTCCAAAGGAAAAATGCGACGTTCACCTCAATATCTATTATTATGACGGTGACAGAGAAGTTGCTTTTGAGCAGTTTGCTCTTAAAGAAGAATACAAAGCAAAACCCGAAAAGTGCAAGGAAAAGCTCACGCTTAATGCTGACGGCAAGCTGAATGTTATCGGTTTCAACGGCGGTTCGGTTACATTTAATGCTGAGTCTGGTATGCTTGAAAGCTATGTTGCTGACGGCAAGGAGCTTATCAACGAAAATCCCGCATTCGTAAAGGGTTTTGTGCCCAATATCTACAGAGCTTATCTCGATAATGATACCAAGTACAGAGATGAGTGGATTGAAGCGGGCTACGATGATTATAAATGCATCTGCACCGACTTTGAAGTTGAACTTAAGAAGGATAAGGCAGAGGTTGAGGTTGAATATAAGCTCAAGAGCAAGAAGACTCTCCTTCCCCTCGGCAAGGTAGAGCTTGAATATGAGATTTATGCAAATGGCACAATCAAGGTTGAAGCTGAATTCAAGCCCGTTGCAAAGAAGCGTCTTGCGGCTCATATGCCGAGATTCGGTCTTACCCTTGAAATGCCCGAGAATTACAGAAATGTTGAGTATTTCGGTATGGGTCCTGATGAAAACCTCTGCGACCTCTATGCTCAGTCACTCGTCGGCGTTTATGAAACAACCGTTGAAGCAATGCACGAGCCTTATATCAGACCTCAGGATGCAGGTAACAGAACACTGGTAAGATATCTTAAGGTTACCGACTCTGAGGGCGACGGCATTAAGTTTGCGTTTGATGAAAATTATTTCAATTTCAATGCAAGAACATATACTCAGAAACTTCTTCAGAATGCTAAACACCAGGAAGACCTCTGTGATGAAAAAACAGTCTGCGTCAATATTGACGGCTTCACAAGAGGCACGGGCACCGCAAGCTGCGGCCCCGATATTCTTCCTCAGTTTGAAGTTGACGGCAGCAAGGGTCTTGAATTCTCATTCTATATGATACCTGCAAAATAATAAAATAATAACCGGGGCTGTCATTGAGGCAGCCTCGGATTTCCTTGACAAAAATATTCATTAGTGGTATTATCATAAAAAATAAAATGCACCTGTGGCGGAATTGGCAGACGCGCCAGATTTAGGATCTGGTATCTTTGATGTGCAGGTTCAAGCCCTGTCAGGTGCACCAATTATCCGAGTCTTAGCGGTTCGGATTTTTTTATAAAAAAGACCGAGGTACGGATTATTCCATACCTCGGTTATTATTATTTAAGCATTTCGAGAATTGATTCTTTTGGTCTTAAGCCGACAGCCTTATTTTTCATCTTGCCTTTTTCAAAAACAACAAGAGTTGGAATGCTTGAAACACCGAATGTCATTGCAAGCTCGGTATCTTGATCAACATCAACCTTGCAGATTTTATATTCAGGATGCTCGTTTGCAATTTCTTCAAGAACGGGTGCAACCATTTTACAAGGTCCGCACCAGGTTGCATAAAAATCAACCAGTACGGTTTTATCGGAATTCATAACCTCCGATTCAAAGTTATTTTTGTTAACAATTACTGACATTTTTAATCACCTTTAATCCTTAGATTTGTAATAGAGCAGGCAATGACAGTAGCCTTCAAATTCAGGGTCTGCAATCTG
>JAZNRG010000050.1:0-3616 GCA_045590575.1 Acutalibacteraceae bacterium
GGAAGGGCAAGAATACGGTTTGTTGCAACCATGTCAATCTTATCGGAAACGGTAAGCTTGCCCGCACGCTTCTTTTTGCAATGCTTCATCGCACGGTCTGTTATGTAGTTATATCTTTCGTTTATGATGATGCTTTCCGCATCGTCATCCATTTCAAACTCAACCTCACGGATATCCTCTTCTATATGTGCAAGCTTTTCGGGGTCAAGCTTCAGCTGTTCAAGTACCTTCGGGTCACGCTCAAAAATCTTGACCGCATACCATCTCTGCTGCTCAATGGGCATATCGTGAACCGCTGCCTCCTCAATATGAGCGAGTGCGTGCTCAACAGGGCCCGAAAAGATGTGGCGATGCTCAATTTTTGCAGTTTTTGCCGCATCTATCGCCGCATCTATCGCCTCGTCAATGCCCGTACCCTTGAGTGCGGATATCTCAACCATTTTACAGCCGAGCACCTTACCGATTTCTTCGGTATTGATTTTATCGCCGTTTTTTCTGACGATATCCATCATATTAACTGCACCTACAACAGGAATTCCGAGCTCGATGAGCTGAGTTGTGAGATAAAGGTTTCTTTCAAGGTTTGTACCATCAATGATATTGAGAATCGCATCGGGTCGCTCACCGATAAGATAGTTTCTCGCAACAACCTCTTCAAGAGTATAGGGTGAGAGTGAATATATGCCGGGCAGGTCGGTAACTATAACACCGTCCTGTTTTTTTAGCTTGCCTTCTTTCTTTTCAACCGTTACACCCGGCCAATTGCCAACATACTGATTTGAGCCGGTGAGCGCATTGAAAAGAGTGGTTTTGCCGCTGTTGGGATTGCCCGCAAGCGCAATTTTAATGTCCATACTGTTTCTTCCTTTCGTAGTTAGTATTCACTAACCGCTAATCAAAAAGTTCAGGGAGAGCTCTCCCCATTATAATTCATTCAACTTCAATTATCTCGGCATCGCCTTTTCTTATTGAAAGCTCGTAACCTCTTACGGAGATTTCAAGCGGGTCTCCAAGTGGAGCAACCTTGCGAACAAAGATTTCAACGCCCTTGGTAATACCCATATCCATAATTCTTCTTTTGAGAGCACCCTCGCCGTGGAGCTTAACAACCTTTGCCGTTTTGCCGATTTTAACATCTCTTAAAGTTTTCAAATTATATGCCTCCTTCGGCATTTTGCGATCAGAGCAATCTAACCACATAATGAAAGTCAAGTTAGCCTTAGCTAACTATATACAGTTTAATCTTTTCGCCCTTATTTGTCAATCGTTTCGAAGGAAATTTTTTCATTTTGTTAAACTATCACAAATATAGTTAGTCATAACTAACTATGCGGTTGTTCAATATGACGGTTTGAAGGTTGACTTTATGCTTAAAAGCTGTTATAATCGCATATAGTATATAATTGCTGCCACCGGGTAGCCGAATTGCAGTCACGCATTCGTTGATGTATCGTTAGGTCTTTGAAGATACATCTGCGGATGCTTATTTTTTTGGGGAGGATATAAGTTGAAAAGAATCATATATTATTTCACAAAAACGGAAACAGCTCTTTGGAGCATTTCTGCCTTGCTGATAATTTCATCTTTTGCAGTTTTTGACAGGGGGAATTATCTGACTCTCGCAGCCTCGCTGATTGGTGTTACCTCACTTATCTTTAACGCAAAAGGCAACCCCTTTGGTCAGCTGCTGATGGTAATTTTCAGCATTCTTTACGGCATTATTTCATATTCCTTTTCGTATTACGGCGAAATGATAACCTATCTCGGTATGACTGGTCCGATGGCGCTTTTCGCTCTGATTTCATGGCTTAAGAATCCCTATAAAGGCAACAAATCCGAGGTTGAAGTAAATCATCTGAAAAAAAATGAAATCTTTTTTATGCTTATTCTCACCGCTGCCGTAACTGCTGTGTTTTATTATATCCTTAAATATTTTGACACTGCAAACCTCTTTTTCAGCACAGTTTCGGTCACTACAAGCTTCATAGCGGTATATCTGACCTTCCGCCGCAGCGCATATTTCGCCATTGCTTACGCTGCAAACGATATAATCCTTATTATATTATGGTCACTCGCGGCAAAAACGGATATATCTTATCTTTCGGTAATAATCTGCTTTGTTATGTTTCTTTTCAACGACCTTTACGGATTTATAAACTGGAAAAGAATGTCCGAAAGACAGATGGGATAAAAAAACCGTCAGGCACTGTGTCCTGACGGTTAATTTTATTTAGTCAATGTTATAACATCAATTGCGCCGACGGGACAAACTGCATGGCACTTGCCGCAGCCCGTGCACTTTTCATAGTCAACCCTTGCGCAGAATTTATCAATCGTTACAGCACCGAACTCGCATTCCTTCACGCACTTCATGCAGCCAATGCAGCCTGCGGTGCATTCCTTGCGGGTAACCGCACCCTTATCGTGATTCTTGCAAAGCACAGCCGCCTTGGTTTCTTCGAGGGGCATCATTTCGATAAGACCCTTGGGACAGGTCTTCACGCACATCTTACACGCCTTACAGAGATGAGGATTGATTCTTGCGATACCGTCGCAGATTGTGATTGCATCATATTCGCAAACAGCCATACAGTCGCCGAAACCGATGCAGCCGTAGATGCATTCCTTTGGACCGCCGAAAATCTGGGTTGCCATCTTACAGCTCTGAACACCCTGATATTCAAGCTTTGTTGCTGCGTTGATATTATGACCCTGGCAAAGCACAACCGCCGCCATAGGCTTAACTTCACCCGCTGCAAGACCCGTGATTTCGCCGATAGCCTTTGCGGTATCGTTTCCGCCGGGAGCACAGAGGGCGGTATTTGTTGTTTCGCCCTTTGAGAGTGCGGCAGCATAGCCGTCGCAGCCCGAGTAACCGCAAGCACCGCAGTTGGCACCGGGCAGGCATTCTCTTATCTGCTCTGCCTTTTCGTCAACGGGAACCGCAAAAACTTTTGAAGCAATCGAAAGTCCGAGACCTGCAATAAGACCGATAGCGGAAACGATTATAACTGCCAATAAAATAGGATTCATTTTTCCGTTACCTCCTTATGCAAAGATGCCTTCAACAAGACCTGTGAAGCCCATGAATGAAAGCGAAACGATTGAAGCCGCAATCAGAACAATGGGCAGACCCTGAAGGAATTTGGGGATATCCGCGCCCTCAAGCCTGCTTCTTACGCCTGAGAAGATAACCATCGCAAGCATAAAGCCGAGACCTGCACCGACGCTGTTGAGAATGGACTGAACAAAGTTATATTCTTTTGTGATGTTGAGAAGAACAACGCCGAGAACAGCGCAGTTTGTTGTGATAAGAGGAAGATAAATGCCGAGCGCATTATAGAGGGGCGGCATAAACTTCTTGAGGATAAGCTCAACAAACTGAACAAGAGCCGCAATAACAAGAATAAATACGATTGTCTGAAGATAATCAAGACCGTTTGCAACAAGAAGGAACTTGTTGATGGGATATGTAACCGCAGTTGCAAGAGCCATAACAAATATAACTGCTGCGGACATGCCGACAGAGGTGTTAAGCTTCTTCGAAACGCCGAGGAAGGGGCAAATGCCGAGGAACTTGCAGAGAACAAAGTTCTCTGTAAGAATAGCGGTAAGG
>JAZNRG010000051.1:0-4372 GCA_045590575.1 Acutalibacteraceae bacterium
GTTGCAAAATAGTTCGTAATATCTTCCGCAATTTCGCCCGAAACAATCGGAACCTGGCCGATATAAGGCTCTTTCATGCCGAGGTCTTTCATAACGGTCAATGTGCCGTCTGTACCTACTGCACCCGCAACATCAAGCTTACCTTTATCGTTAAGAGGAATTTCAACAACCGGATTTGCAACATAACCTCTTACATTGCCTTCGCTGTCCGAAACCGCGATAAGGGAGCCTGCAGGACCGTCGCCGTTAATACGGAGAGTAACACTGTGGTCTTTGCCTTTAAGGACTGCACCCATCATTGAAGCGGCGGTCAGCAATCTGCCGAGAGCCGCAGAGGTGACCTTCGAAGTCATATGAATCTGCTGCATACGACTGACTATTTCTGTTGTGTCCGCGGCAATAACAGTAAGAGTACCGTCTGTTGAAATCATTCTTACAAGTTCACTCATAAAATCACATCTTTCTTGCTAAAAATACTGCCCTTTCGCTGTCGGGCTCAACGGCATCGGTTGTCATATCATTATAAATACCGACAACTTCAAATCCGCTTTCTTCAAGCCAATTCTTTATATTTGAAAGCTCATATGCCTTCTCCGTAAAATTCTCGCTGCTGCGATAATATACACCGTCTTCTTCCTCAAAAAAATCAAGAGAAATATCAACGCTGTTGTCATTTTCATTATAACTGTTCTGCCACACGCAATAAACATTCTCGGGTTCATAAACAAAAACATTATCTGCAAGAACATTCTTATGTTTATGTATAGTATTGACATCAAACGCAAATGCCCCGCCTTTATTCATAAACAGCGAAACCTTTGCAAAGGTCTGCTTCACTTCCTCTTCGTTTGCAAGGTGGTTGATGCCGTCAAGCACACAGACTGCGCAGTCAACCGTGCCGTAAAGGTCAATTTCCTGCATATTCTGATTAAGAAGAAGAATGCGTTTACCATTTTCAAACATCTTTTGCTGGGCGGCATTAAGCATACCCACACTGCTGTCAACACCTATAACGTCAAAACCTCTGTCTGCCATTGCGAATGACATATTTCCCGTGCCGCATCCGAGGTCAAGCAGAATGCCTTCTTTTATTCCGCACAAGGAAAGAAGCCTGCAAAAATAATCTGCACGCTTCTCATACTCAACATTATCGGTCAGCAAGTCATAGAATCGTGAAAAATCATCGTATGACATTACTTTTCCATCCTCTTGAAAATTTCTTCATAGCCGTTGCAGCCGTACTGAAGAGAACGGTTAACACGGCTGATTGTGGCTGTGCTTGCACCTGTTTCGGACACTATATCGCTGTAAACCTTCTTGTCTCTGAGCATTTTTGCAACAACGATTCTCTGGGAAATCGACTTGATTTCGGTTACCGTGCAAAGGTCTTCAAAGAAATCATAGCACTCATCGAGAGTCTGAAGATTAAGTATTGCTTCAAAAAGAAAATCAACATTTTTATCCTGGATTTTACGGCTCATTTGATAATCCGCCTTTCTGCACTTTTATACTTTAATATTTTAACACACGAAACACGAATTGTAAATATCTAAATCAAAAAATTTTAAAAGATATATTTATTATTGCCGCATTCATAACAGCAAACGCAGAAAAAAACCGTTGCAACCGAAGTTTTTGTTACGGCATACGCAAGGATTTTTCCTCGTCTGCCCTTCATTGCATTTGAAAATGTCATAAACGTTGCCCCTTTTCGAAGCAATTATATCATAAAAAACAAATCTGAACATAAATATACATATTTTTTCAATTCGGTCTTGCACAGAACGGGATAAATGTATATAATGTAAATAAATAATTAGAAAGCAGAGGTTTAAGATGGCAGATTCATATATAAAAGCTCTGATTTCATATGCTTTGAAAAAAGGTATGATTGAAGATTGTGATAAAATTTACTGCACCAACGCTCTGATGTATCTTCTCAAAAAAGATTCGCTGGATGAAAACTGTGAAGAAGCCAAAGGCGAGCTCAACGAAATTCTTGATGCTCTTTGCGATTATGCAGCAGAAAACGGAATAATTGAAGATTCGATTACATACAGGGATCTTTTTGACACCGCACTTATGGGTGCAATCACGCCCCGTCCTTCTCAGGTTATTGAAACATTTAACAATTTATATGCCGAATCCCCCGAAAAGGCAACCGATTTCTATTATGATTTCAGCTGCAACACCAACTATATCCGCCGCGACAGAATTGCAAAGGATATGAAATGGATTTACGGCAGCGAATACGGCGATATCGATATTACCGTAAACCTTTCAAAGCCAGAAAAAGACCCTAAGGCTATTGCCGCAGCAAAGAATGCGCCGCAGTCGGGCTATCCCAAATGTATGCTTTGCCGAGAATGCGAAGGCTATGCAGGCAGAGTCAACTTTCCTGCAAGACAGAATCACAGAATAATTCCCATCAAAATAAACGGTGCTGACTGGTGCCTCCAGTATTCACCCTATGTTTATTACAACGAGCATTGCATCGTTTTCAACGCGGAACACACACCGATGAAAATCGATAAATCCGCATTTGCAAAACTCCTTGAATTCGTAACGGTATTCCCCCACTATTTCGTCGGCTCGAACGCAGACCTGCCCATTGTCGGCGGTTCAATTCTCAGCCACGAGCATTTCCAGGGCGGCAGATACGAATTCGCAATGGAAAGAGCACCTATAGAAAAAGCAGTTTCATTCAAAGGATTTGATGATGTTGAAGCAGGCATTGTTAAATGGCCAATGTCAACAATCCGTCTTCTGTCCGACAGCAAGGAAAGCATCATTGAGCTTGCCGATAAAATTCTCACCGCATGGAGAGAATACACCGACGAAAGCGCATTTATCTTCGCTCATACCGATGCGCCTCACAACACAATAACTCCCATTGCAAGACGCAGAGGCTCGAAATATGAGCTCGACCTTGTTCTTCGCAACAACATAACCACCGATGAACATCCCATGGGTGTTTATCATCCTCATGCAGAGCTTCACCACATCAAGAAGGAAAACATCGGTCTTATTGAAGTTATGGGTCTTGCCGTTCTCCCCGCAAGGCTCAAAACAGAGCTGAGCCTGATTGCCGAAGCAGTTATCGAAGGCAAGGATTTATATGCCGACGAAAGAACGGCAATCCACGCAGACTGGGTCAAGGAAATCCTTGCAGATTACAGCGATATAAGCAATGATAATATTATGGATATCCTCAAAGCCGAGGTCGGCAAGGTATTTGCAAAAGTTCTTGAGCACGCAGGCGTCTACAAACGAAATGACGCCGGGCTCAACGCATTTATGAGATTCATCGAATCTGTTTAATTATCGGAATCAATGCCGAAAGGCATATAATAAAATTCAAAGGAGATTGACTATGAAAAAGATTCTCGCACTTCTTCTCGCATTCTCAATGCTTTTTGCATTTGCAGCCTGCGGTGAAGACAAAACCTCAGAAGAAACAACCACCACAACCGTTGAAGACACCGAAATCGCAGTTGAAAACGACACAACAGCACCCGCTGAAGATGTTGATGCAACTGCAGAAGACGTAACTGCCGAAGCAGGGGCAGAAGACGCAACAGCTGCTGACGAAGGCACAACTGCGGCAGAAGAAACAACCGCTGCTGCTCCCGCAGCCGCACCCGCAACAACCGACGAAATCATTGCATACTACAACAAGGCTGTCAATGATGCATATGCTGCAAAGGTCGGCTTCAACAAAGAGCGTTACACAGACAACGAAACTCTTAATGCAGGCTTCCTTCTCAATACATTCGGCGATCTTGTTTATTCTTTCATGGGTATCGGCGCTGAAAACAAATACACAATGGATGTTACAAAGGGTCAGTGGGAAGCCGATGTTCCTCACCACTATCTCAGAAAGAGCACTCTTTCAGCAGCTGATGTAACTTCCGCAAAGTGCACTGAAAGCAACGGCAAGTACACAATCAAATTCGATGTTAAGCCCGGTACAAGCAAGGCTTCCAAATCAGAAAGCTGGACAAAGGCTCCCATTGACAAATGCGGTATCTGCGTTGGCGATCTTGACAAGAGCTACTTCGACCACAAGACTGCTCCCGTTATTTACGCAGCAGTTGGTCAGGTTGTAAGCGGTGCAGTTATCACAGAAAGCTATGACAACGCAACAATCGTTGCAGTTATCGATGCAGCAACAGGTCACCTTGTAAGCATTACCGTTGAATATGACATCGACGTTGTTATTGATGTAGTCGGCGGCGGCAACGCAACAGGCACAGCTCACATCTTCTACAAGAACTTCAAGTATTAATTCACGGCATAAGAAATCCCCGAACCGTTTGGTTCGGGGATATTTTTTGGTGCCTTCAGGTGTGGAAATAAACCCCTGGTTCTA
>JAZNRG010000052.1:0-15483 GCA_045590575.1 Acutalibacteraceae bacterium
TTCGGCCCCTGAATCGCATACGAACTGGTTGCCGTCGTAGTGCACGAGGACTCTGGATGAGTATTCAACGGGGTACTTGAGCTGTGCGGGGATAAGTCGGAGGCCAAGCGGTCTTAGGAAGACAATCCTTTTGTACAACTCCTTGGCCCACAGAACGACATGGCTACGATCCGACTTCACAAACTCTTCGGCCCCTGAATCGCATACGAACTGGTTGCCGTCGTAGTGCACGAGGACTCTGGATGAGTATTCAACGGGGTACTTGAGCTGTGCGGGGATACCCATTGCTTCCTGCTCTGTATCCCAGACGATATCTTTTCTGTAGCTGTTGTAAACGGGCCATCTTACAAAGTCAAGATTCATCTCTGAAAGTGATTTTGCCGCATTTTCGATATCGCAGTTATTGTTTGTCAGGGCACCGTAGATGATGTTAAACATAGGTGAGCGCTCAACTCTTTCGTACTCCCAATGGTGGGTAAGACCCATCTTGAATATTTCTGCCTGAGCGGCATCATCGGTATAAACAAGAAGAGGATAGATATTGATAAAGTCAAGCTGGTCATCAATATGAGCAACGTGACCGTCCTCACACTTATACTGCATACAGTTCATTGCATAATGATGCTTCTTGATGAGCATATCATAAACCTGATTATACTTCTCGTCGCCCGTTACATGATATGTTGTTTTGAGGAAAGAGAGAATTTCAAGGGAGTTTGTGCCTCTCTCGAAATACCATCTGTCATCATTATTGAGAAGGTCGGGTTCCCAGTTTGCCCAGGTTGTGGGAATGCCGTCAACATCGGTAAGATGGAAGTTGTTGTCAAGAATATGGTCGGTAATTGTTTTGACTACCTTGGCAATCTTCTTCTTTTCGTTCTTATCGGCAACAAGGTCATAATAGATGCCGTAGGCAAAATAATGGCCTGTCATTTCGTCGCTTGAGGTTTCGCCGAGCCATTCGCAATCGGGATTATCCTCGCAAACATGCCATTCCTCTCTGACACCTGTAAGGAAGTTTTCTTCGTGTGAATATCTTGTTGCTCTTGCAGTAAAGCCCGGCTTGCCGGTAATTTCGGTGAGCTTTATCATAGCCTCAACAGCTCTTTTTGCGTTTGCCTTTGCTTCTTCGCTGCCTGTTACCTTATATCGGAAGCACTGGCTTGCACAGTAAACTCCCGTAAACAGACCGTCGTTATCGGAATTGGGAAGCCATCCCGAATCAAGGTCACCGTATTTACGAAGAGTTCTTGCAACCTGATAGCCTTCGTTTCTTGTGAAGTATTTAACCGCCATTTCATCGTAATGATTCGCTTTTTCTTCGAGAGTCATAAGCTTTGATGTTATGATACTGATGCCTCTCGGAGTAACGGCGGCAATAGTGCCGTTATCGGAAACGGTTATCTTCTTAACGGTGGGATGCATAAGCCACACGCCGTAGGAGAAATATGAAATCTTGCCCTCAACGAGAGTAATGATGCCGGTGTTGGTTGCAAAATACTTCTTGCCGTCTGCGGCAAAGAACATATCGTTAAACGAGCCGTCGGGCACGGAATAAAAATCATTGCCGTTGAACCAATAATTTCTGCCATCATAAATATTGAGTCCGTTATCGGAGCCGACCCAGAGATGACCGAGAGCATCGATTGCAAGGCAATTAATTTTCTTGCTGAGAACGCCTGACATTTCGGGGGTCATTTCTGCCCAATGGCGGCGCCTACCCTTCATTGAAAGAAGACCCTCTTCGGTGCAGCCGATATATACGGTTTCTGCGTATTTTGATTTGTTGTCGTAAGCCGCAAGGCAAACGGTGTTATCAGCAAGGTCAACAATTTTGTTAAAGCCGTCATCACCCATAAGAAAAAGGTCTTTTTCGGTAATAAGCCACAAAGACTTATCAAGAGCAACAGACATATCGATTACGGGAGAATCAAACTCGGCAATTTTCTTTGCCTTGCCTTTTTTGATTTCAGCAAGAGTGTTGCCGATTGCCGCATAAAGCTTGCCGCCCTTTGTAAAGAGCTTTGATGCTTTAATTGAAAGTTTCTTTGTTTTGCCGTCAGCATACTCAATAACGCCTTCAGGCTGAGCTATATAAAGAGTTTCGCCGTCAAACGCAACGGAAGAAACGTTTTCACAGTCAATGCCGTTTTCCGCTGTAAGAAAAACTTTGTCGTACTGTTTGAATTCGCCGAAATTGAATGTAGGTTTTTTCATAAATACTCTCCTGCTGTTCATTAATAAAATGATTTGTCTGAACAAATCCATTGTTTTCAGTTTATCATATATAAATAAAAAACTCAATATTTTATTTTATACTTGTTATACATTTGAGGATATGATACTATTACATTCGAGGTGATTATTATGTTTGCCAAAAATTACGGAATTGAAATCAAACCCGACTTTAATCACGTTGACGGATTCAACAGATATCCTCAGGATATCATGGGTGAATACAAACAGTCGATTGAAGAGGGGCTTGATATTGAAGAATATAAAGACCTTTTTGAGGCTGTTGCTGCACTCGAGCCCGGCGAATACAAAACAAAGCTCAGCGATATCATTTTTGATATCGTTATGAATGCCGACATAAAGGCTGACTACAATTATAACGAACCTTCGGATTTTAATGAAATCAAGGTTCTGCAAAAACTTCACGATTTTGAGAAAAACATCCCCGATGGTGAAACACTCAGAAAAAAGATTCACGGTGCGTGGATGGGAAGAGCTGTCGGATGCCTGCTCGGGAAACCGATTGAAGGTATCAGAAGCGACGAACTTATTCCACTGCTGAAAGAAACAGGCAACTACCCGATGCACAGATATATTCTCAGCACAGATATAACCGACGAAATTTGTTCGCGTTATAAGTTTATGCTGAAAAACAAAGCATACGCCGATACGGTTGACGGAATGCCCGTTGATGATGACACCAACTATGTTGTTCTCGCACAGAAAATCATTGATGATTGCGGAAAAAGATTCGATTCGGAAGATGTTGCAAACGCATGGATGAAATATCAATCGGTGTATTCATATTTCACTGCCGAAAGAATTGCTTATGTTAATTTCATAAACTGCATTCAGCCGCCCGCATCGGCAGTTTATAAAAACATCTGCCGCGAATGGATAGGCGCTCAGATAAGGGGTGACTATTTCGGATATATCAACCCCGGCGAACCTGAAAAAGCGGCAAAAATGGCATATACAGATGCCAGAATCTCTCATGTTAAAAACGGAATTTACGGCGAAATGTTTGCCTCTGCAATGATTGCCTGCGCCGCTGTTACGGATAATATTGAAGATATCATTCTCGGCGGTCTTGCGCAGATTCCTTCAACATCAAGGCTTTATGAAGCTGTTAAGAAGATTCTTGACGGCTACAAAAACGGCGTTACGGTTGACGAATGCTTCAATATCATTCACTCGGAATATGACGAGCACACAGACCACGGCTGGTGCCACACAATTTCAAATGCAATGATTGTTACCGCCGCCCTGCTTTACGGTGAAGGCGATTTCGGCAAATCAATCTGCACTGCTGTCGGAATGGCTTTTGACACGGACTGCAACGGTGCAACCGTCGGCTCAATTCTCGGAATGAGAAACACAATAGACGGCATTGACGAATACTGGAAAAAGCCGATTAACGGCAAAATCCACACCTCGATTTTCGGGGTTGGAACAGTCAATATCGAAGAAGCGGTTGAAACAACACTTTCACATATATAAGGAGCTAAGCTATGTTTAAAATCGAACTCGGAAAAAGCGGATTGCAGGTACCGACCGTTGCGGTAGGCTGTATGCGTATCAGCGATATGAACGAAAAAGAAGTTTCTGCATTTGTTAACACCGCACTTGAAAACGGAGCAAACTTCTTTGACCACGCAGATATCTACGGCGGCGGTAAAAGCGAAAGCGTTTTCGGAAACGCAATAACACCCTCAATGCGTGAAAATATTTTTATCCAGACAAAATGCGGAATCCGTCAGGGAAGATTCGATTTTTCATACGAACACATAACACAGTCCGTTGAAGGCAGCCTCAAAAGGCTCGGAACGGATTATATAGATGTTCTTCTGCTTCACAGACCCGATGCACTTATGGAACCCGAAGAGGTTGCAAAGGCATTTGATGAGTTGAAAGCATCGGGCAAGGTGCGTCACTTCGGCGTTTCCAATCAGAATCCTTATCAAATGCAGCTTCTGCAGTCCTGCCTTGATATGCCTCTTTGCGTAAATCAGCTTCAGTTTTCCGTTATGCACGCACCTATGATTCAGTCGGGAATCAACGTTAATATGTATAACGATTCGGCGGTTAACCGTGACGGCGGAGTGCTTGATTTCTGCAGTCTCAACAAAATCACGATTCAGCCGTGGTCGCCGATGCAGTACGGATTCTTTGAAGGCTGCTTTATCGATAACGATAAATTCCCAGAACTCAACAAAAAACTCGAAGAAATCGGAGAAAAATACGGCGTTTCAAAAACCTGCGTCGCGTTTGCGTGGATTCTTCGCCACCCCGCGAAGATGCAGCCCGTTACAGGTACAACCAATCTTACCCGCCTTGCAGACTGCATCAAGGCAAGCGAGATAAACCTCACAAGAGAAGAATGGTACGAAATATACCGTGCCGCAGGAAATATACTTCCGTAAATCAGTTTCAAACCTTGCCTCCCTCTGCCGAGGGAGGTGGATTTTGCGAAGCAAAAGACGGAGGGAGTAACTGTTCCAAAGCCTTATATATCAATGATTATACGCAAAATTCGGAACTCCCTCAGTCGCTATGCGACAGTTCCCTCTTGAGGGAGCCTAAACCGTAAACTTGCTTATAAAAACAACAACTATACGTTGCAAATGAATTAAGGGGCTGTGAAAACAGCCCCCTTAATTTATTGCTCGATGATTCGGTTAATTCTGAACAGATTCTTGAAGAATGAGATTATCTTTTGGAAAAAGCCTGCTTTTGAGGTTATTTTTTGCGATGCGGAAATTTCGGCGCCGTTTGAATCGGTTATCGGATTTCCGTTTTTATCAACAACTCTTGCAATAACGGTTGCTGTGCCGCTGCTGACGGACTTGACCTCGCAGACCGAGCCGTCGGCATTCTGAGCGATTTCAATGCCGCTGCCCTCGGCAAACCATTTTATATATGCGCCTGATGGCAGGTTTTCGGCAATGGCGGTGAGGCGGAGCGTTTCGCCATAGTTGATTGTTACCGAGCCGTGGTTGTTTTTGATTGAAACGGCAGGTTTGATTTCTTTTGCTTCGATTCCGCTGCCGAAATCGCCGATAAGCAGGGTTACGCTGTCGGCATGATATTCGCTCGGGGTAAAGCTGACGGAAACTGCGCCGTTTTGGTCGGCAGTTACACGGTCAATGAAGAAAAGATTTTCACTCTTCAGCCTGAATTCCTCGCCCCAATTTTTGACGTTGAGCAGGATATAATCGTTTGAAGCAACAGCATTCTTTTCAGTGAAGGTGATAACACCTTCTGCGGGAGTTTCGGTTGCTTCAACAGCCTGAGTGTAAACTGCATTTGCGGCTGTTCTTGAAAGTGAGAATGTTGAAGCGGTTGAAATTTCTTCGGATTCAGAGATTAAAGATTTCAGATTAAGATTTAAAGCGGGACGAACGCCAACGTTATAGTGGATAATAACACGACCAGCAGTACAGACATTAGCACTACGATCTACATAGCACGCATAATGGCTATAATGACTGGGCGTGCGAAGCCACCAATAAAGACTGTAACTGCCTTCTGTAAATTTATCTATGTAAAATCCCTGACATTTTACATAATCAGTTATTTGAGCTTTGCGAGCAGTATCATCACTAAAACCATAAATTTCGTTCCGCACATCATCCCATGAGAGCAGATAAATTTTATCATATGTTGGTTCCGAATCATAGGAAGAATACATATGTCCGTATGTCGAATTATCTAGCGCCGTATATTCAATCATATTCTGCTCAGTAGTGGAAAAAGCGGTATTATAAAAATCATCATTAAGCCATTCTCTTATGCTGCTTTTTGCATAGTTATTTGGATAATATGTTTGGGAAGAATCTCCCCAACTTGCTTCGCCGTCGTATTCTTTACCTCCAGAAACAACATAGTTGTTATATGCCTGTGAATCAAGGATTGTTTCTGCCATAACAATACCAATATCAGGGTCAAGTACACGCCATTCAATCGGCTCATATCTGAACCAATATACATTTCCACATATGTAGCCGTTATCATCCTGATAAGTATTTGAACCGGAAGTTGTCGTTTCGTCTCCCGTACAATAAGGTCTATATGTATCAAATACAACGCCACGGTATTTATACGATCCATACACTACATCTTTATAGCGCATATAATTGCCGGGCTTCATCTGACCGTCATTATAATCACCCGTGCCGCTGTAATAGCCGTAGGAAGTCCATGATTTGTTATCGCCCGCCAAGAAACTGAGTTCGGCTATTACGGCGCTATCCGTAACCTCGCTCTGCGGATATGAACCTAATTCGATTATATCACCTGTTTTAAGGCTGTCATCAACCTCCAGAACTACTTCAAGTTCTTTATCTTCATTCAACCATATAACGGTAATGGTTTTTGAATAATAATCTTCTTTTGAAACAGTAACATCCCATGATGAAGAAAGAAGTTTAAAAGTTGCTTCGCCCGAGGTGGTTGTGTTTGCGGTTTCGGTTTCATCTGTGCCGTCATTATCCGCATCGCCCGTCACGGTGACGGCTGCGCCCGGGATTGCGTTGCCCTCTTCGTCCTTAACGGAAACTCTGAGGTTATAATATTCAATTTTATCAAGCTTTATTGTGAAGGTTTTATCTTCTGTAACAATCGTCTGCTGTGTTTTTGTTTCATAGCCATTGCAGCTTGCACTGACGGTGTGAACACCCTCGGAAAACTGCAGAGTTGCCATGCCGTCTGAGCCCGTCACGGCAGAGGTTTTTTCGTTAACTCCGTCGCCGTCAACATCATAATAAGCCGTTTCGGAATAGAATGTTGCGCCACTGAGGGGGTTGCCGTCCTTGTCGGTTATTTTCAGGGTGACGTTATACAGCTTGTCCTCTTTCATGGTTATCGGCACATATTTTGAGCTTTGAATAACCGAAACATCGGTTTCCGCCTTTAAATATTTAACTTTTTCGGCTGTGAAATAATGAGCGCCTTTTTTGAGATAAAATATTGCTTCGCCGTTGGAGTCGGTCAGAATTGAGGTTTCGTTAAATTTACCGTCGCCGTTGCTGTCGCAAACACCCGATGCGCATTTAACCGTTACCCCCGCAAGGTTTTTGCCCTCTTCATCCTTAACCTTGACCAAAGCTCTGTAGCGGATATTGGGGCATTCGCCCAAATCCGTTTTGAATCCCTGCGATGAAATTGAGATGTAGAAATCATATAAATGCCATGTTTTGGTCAAATCAATAAATGGCCATTCAAAATCCATTATTTCGGGAATGATTTTAACTTTGAGGGTAAATGAGCCGTTGATAAAAACATTGCTTTCGCAGTCAATGCAGGTGTAGCAATCATGATGCTTATCGGCAAGAACACCGACCAAATCAAGGTCACCCGTGAATTCAACGCCGCCCGAAACGCTCGGCACAAGCTGTACAATTTCGGTAAAAGCAAGCGTTGCATAAATCTTAACACCGAATTTAACTACGAAGCCATCTTCAAACTCAGGCTCAAAGTCTGTTGAGCTCGTTGCGGATTTATCAATACCGTTGGTGCTGTCTGCCGTTACGGTCATTTTTTTGGTAACATTTGCATCGCCCGAAAGGCTTGCACTTGCCGACACAATCGGTGCCGCTCCGATTGAAAGGGTGAACGGACCGACGGGAACAGGCGGAGACTCAATATTAACTTTATCTTCGGGCAGAGAAATTTTGCCCGTAATGCTCAGACCCGCTATGGTGAAGGTGTTTGTTATTTCAGATTTGAATTCGTAAAAATCCTTACCAAAAAGAACGGGGTCATAATAAAGTTCAACATGAACCTTGAGCTTATAGCCGACTGTTGCGGAAATTTCCGCTTTTGCGGCGCCGCCTAACCCCTCTGCTGCGGTATATTTCAACGAAGCGGAAGTTCCCCACTCGTTTGTTTCGTTTTCTTCATATACGATATTTCTTGCCTTTGGTGCCGATCCGATGGGGGTCAATGCGCTGCCATAAGTAAAATCATCGGCAGAGATATCGGAATAATCGCCGTAGTTATCAACTCTTATAAAAGAAAATGCTTCGCTCAGGGCAATGTCATCATCCTGAACAACAGTTACCGTTGAGCCCGAAGAAGAAACGGATTCAACCTTGAAAAGCAAAAACTCATTGGACTTCTCGCCGTACTGATAATAATATATATCGCCTGCGCCGAGATTTTTCAGCTCTTCGCCTGCATTTTCAAAAGTATATGTATCGGTTGATTCATCGAAAGAATAGGTCATGTCTGCCGAAGAATCATCAACGATAACCGAATCGTCAAAAACGCCGAAATCGGTCTGCTCCTTGCCGTCATCAAAAACAACAACATTCTTGCCGCTGAAATCCTCGGGCTCTTTTTCAAGAAATTTAAGATAAGCGTTTGTGTGCCTGTAGCTCACATATTCCTTGCAGAGAGCATATTGATTGGCATCAAGCAAAAACGCCTTGGCAACATAGGTTTCGGGCATGGTGTCAATATCAATTTCAACCTTAGCCGTGCCCGCATTCGCCTCAATTTCT
This sequence comes from Acutalibacteraceae bacterium, assembly GCA_045590575.1. Classification (GTDB taxonomy): domain Bacteria; phylum Bacillota; class Clostridia; order Oscillospirales; family Acutalibacteraceae; genus CAG-177. The sequence goes on from JAZNRG010000052.1 coordinate 8,739, forward strand.
TTAACGCCCGAAGCAAGCATATGATTGCCGCCTTCTTCGTAGATTGCAACAACAAGAGTGCAGGCTTCTTTATTGTTAAGCTCAACCTCAGCGTTTTTATCTTCAATATTAAGATAAACAATTGAATAATCGCCGCTGTCTTCACCCGATGTTAGATTATTTGCAATCAGATTAAGACCAGTCTTTGAAGAAAAAACATTTGTATCTGATGAATTGAGCAAGTTGTTCCCCTGTGCAAGTGAGATTACGGGCACGGCAGAAACAACCATAACAATACACAAAACGAATGCGAAAAGTTTTTTCATAAATACCACCTCGAAGCAAAATAAATTATATGTTTTCTGTCTGCTGAATTTTATAGAGCTTTTGTGCTTCGACAAAAGCGAAGCAGATGCAGATAAATGAATAGACGGAGAAGATAAGGTGAGTCATCGTTTCGGGAGAATCCTTAAGCATTGTTATATAGAGAACGATTGTTATGATTCCGTTGATAATCATAAAGAACGGGTATTCGATAAAGGCAAACATCGTAAGGAAATAAATCAGAATTCCGAGGATGGTTGAAACGCTGTCGAGAAAAACATAGTCGGAGCCAAGCATCGGAAGAACAATCCACAGCGCGGCGAGTGATGCGAGAAAAACGGCAGCGACAATTATTCTTTGTTTTATGCTCATTCGTCGGAGCTTCGTTGAATTTCCTATCTTATTCTTATTCCATTTTATAAAAGTTATCAGCTGAATCGGGAACGAAAACAGCACTGCCGAAAGAGCTGCGCCGTAAATGTTGAAATGGAAATAAACTATGCCGTAAACAATGGAATTGAAGCTTCCGAGAAGGCTCGCAAAACGGTTCACCCGGGATTGAAGCGATGCAATAACAAGTGACACATAAAGCGGCATTATCTGAAAGAATTCCTGGCTGTTATAAATTGCCGTTGCCGTTATAAGCACAGCGGTTATACCCATCATTATATAAACAAACAAATCTTTTTTTGATATTTTCATAAACTTCCGATGACTTTATTTATGATTTTTAATGTAGTGCTTATAGAATTTAACGCAGTGTGCAACCTCGTTATCGCCGATGCTTTCGTTAGCTGCGTGCATAGCGGCAAGCTGTTCGTTGCTCATCTTGATGGGACAGAAACGAAGACAGTTATCCGCAACCTCTTCGTAGTGGCGGCAGTCTGTGCCGCCTGTCATCAGATAAGGAATAACGCCTGCTTCGGGGTAGCATTCGTTGAGGCACTTTCTGAGATATCCGAATTCTTCGCCGTTCCAGTCAACGCAGTTTGATGCGCTTCTTGCATGGATAACCTCAAATTCAAGGTCATATTTATCTGCATACTTTTTAAGAACGGCAAGCGACTGCTCCGCATTCTGATGAGGAGAAGGACGGAGATTACAAACAATATATGCTTCGGAAGGAATAACATTGGGAGTCTGCGAGCCCTCTGCCATTGTGCAGCAGAATGTTGTTTTTACAAATGCATTACACATCGGTGAAACCATAGGCAAAACCTTGGTGAGAAGCCCTTTGAAAAGCCACATATTGCCGAGCACCATTCTCAGGGGGAATCCGAGCAAAGGAGCTGCCTGATCAAGCATTGCATAAACAGGGCCCGAAATCTCAGCCTTGAAGGGCTTATCTTTTTCTATATCGGCAACAAACTTTGAAAGCCTTGCAAGAGGTGTGTTGCTCTTGGGGGTTGAGGAGTGACCGCCCTTGCCTTTAGCAATGATTTTAAGGTCGATATAGCCTTTTTCAAGCACGCCGATTGCGGCGCACCAGCCTGCCATGGTGGGAAGTGCATCCTTGAGAATAGCACCGCCTTCATCCATTGCAACATCAAGGTGAACGCCTTTTGACTTGAGATAATTTACAAGAGTTGGAGCACCGTTGCCCGAGATTTCTTCGTCAACGGATGTTGCGAGATAAACATCGCAGGGAGGCTCAAAGCCTTCGGCAAGAAGCTCTTCAACAGCCTGAAACTCCGAGAAAACGGTTGACTTGCAGTCCATTGCCCCTCTGCCATGGATGTTTCCTCCCGAGATTTCGCCCGAGAAGGGGTCTTTTTCCCAGTTGGGTTCATCGGCGGTAACAACATCCTGATGACCCATAAGAAGAAGTCCGTTTCTCTTGGGGTCTTTGCCCGGCCAACGGAAAATAAGATTGCCTTCAATTTCCGTGCACTCAAGTTTCGAGAAAACAAGAGGGAAATTCTTTTTCATAACCTCATGCAGTTTATAAAACTGTGAAAGATCTGTATTGCCTCTGAGTGAGATTGTGGGCACCTTTATCATTTCTGAAAGCTTCCGGGCATAGTCTGCAGCCTCGGCTTCCGTGGGGTTGATTGCGGGGGCAGAAGTATTGGGCTTAGCCTTGATTTTAACCGCTTTGAGAGCGGCAATCACAATAAAGAGCAAAAGCAAAGCAAGAAGCGCAAGCAGAGCGAAACCAACATATTTCATTTTATCATTTCCTTTCGGATTTTTTTACATTCGGTATTATAGCACTCTTTTATAAATAAGTAAATACGCTTTGCAGAGGAAATTCCCCGGCAAAGCGTATGATTTCTTATTGACTGAATTATTACGGTCTGATACCGTGCAAGGGAGCATAATACTTATGAGTTACCTCTGCATCGCCGAGAGAATCAATCGTGATGATTGATGCGCCGTTGAGGTCTGCTTCCCAGTAGCTGCCATAGCCGGTCTTGAGAGCATAGTTGAGGCGGATGCCTTCATAATATGCCTGGAAGTCGTTAACGTGGTCGTGACCGCAGATTATGTTCTTTGTGCTGCCGAGATCCTGACAAACCTTGAAGAAGCCGTTGTTAACGGGTGAGCAGCATACATCTTCACGTCTGTAACCCTGAGCTACTTCTGAAAGCTCGGGCTTGATTTTCTGAGTTGCGTTATCTCCGTAAAGAGCCCATGCCGTGCTGTACTCATAAACGGGGATATGCATAAACACGGTACTTTCAACAGGTTCGCCTGCAAGATTTTCCGTTCCTCTGACTGCCCATTTATACCAGCTTATCTGATTCTCCCAGAGATGGTCATAGCCGTCAATGCCGCCGAAAGTTGCGCCATCATGAGTATCCACCATATAGAGAGTATGAATAATCTTGTTATTCTCTGTTATATTGATGATATAGTTGCCGTAACCCATATTCTTTGGACCGAATTCGAAGAGACAATAATCAGCCTGAGCCATAAGGTATGCACACCAGAATTCGCTGAAAGTACTCTGACCGTCGTGGTTACCCATAATGGGTGCCCAGGGAATTTCAAATGAATCGATGAAGTTGATAAGCTCAACATAGGAAACGAGGCCCCATGCGTTATCACCGGTAAGAGTGATAAGGTCGGGTTTCTGATCCTCAATCATCTTCTCAATAAGCTCAAAAGTATATTCGCCTTCGTTGCCGAAAAGCTCATCATCCTCAAGCTGAACATCGGCAAGATTAAGAATAACGAAATCACGGTCAGGCGCTTTCTGAAGCTCGATGTAGCTGTCTTCGGCAAACTTATCAGCAGCAGACCAGTTGTCGAAGAAGTCCGCTTCTCCTCCTGTAATCATGACACCGAGGGGGCTTATAATCTGGAAAAATGCTGCGAAGAATGCCACGATTAATTTAATGGTATTCATTATATAAAACTCCTTTCAGAACTGCTTCCCATTATCAGTTATCTCTGTAAACCTCACCGGTTTTAAGATTGAATTCAAGAACCTTTGCCATACCGTTATCGTCAATATTAACTCTGATAACTTCCTCGGTGATATATTCCGCACCTGTGATTACTTCATTTGTCTTCTTGAAATATTTCTTGAGATATTCAACCTGCTTCTTGTTGAAAACATTTGCGTTATCGGAAACAAAAAGAACATTGCCGCAAAGGTTATTAACCCTTGCAAGCAGATGCTTCTGTTCCCAGTTGAACTTGAGATTTTCGTTTCTGAGGAAGAATACATCGGGGTCATTCATAAATACTCTGCCGTTGAGGTGACGGCGGAAGATGGAGTTGTTGATAGCGCTCTGCGCACTGAGCATTTCATTGTTGACGTGAATATGGTTATAAATTTTGCCCTTATATGTAAGGTCAACGTCACAGCTGATACGGCAGGCATCACAGACGCCGATTGCGGCGCTCATGGGAATACCGCAGCCGAGAAGAAGCTTGTCGCCTACGCATTCACGCAGAAGCTGCATTGCATCATACATAATTTCTCCGCGGCACTTGCCGTTTCTGGGGCTGATACATTCGCTGTAGAGGAAGTCAAGCTTAACCATATCGTATCCCCAGTCATTGAGGATAACATCAAAGAAATGCTTGATATATTCTCTGGCTTCATCGTTGTAGATATCAAGAGTATAAGCGCCGCCCCAACCGATGCAGCCGATCTGGGGCTTGCCGTTTTCATCCTTGATGAGCCAGTCGGGATGCTCCTTTGCCGTTCTTGAAACTCTCTGAGCACTGAAGGGGGCAATCCAGATACCTGCTTTATAGCCCTTATCGTGAACCTTTTCGGCGATATATTTCATACCGTTGGGGAACTTCTCGCAGGGGTCAAGCCAGTCACCGACAAAAGTTTCGTAGCCGTCATCAATCTGGAAGATATTGACTTCGTTCTTTGCACAGTCAAGACCCTTGAGGTCACGGAGAATGATTTTCTCGTCAATCTTCTGAAAATAGTTGTACCAGGAAGTATAGCCGCTGAGAGAGCCCTTTCTTGTTGCGGGCATATCAAACATTGCAAAATACTTATCAAACACTTCGTCATAAGTGCCTTCAAAATAAACAACATCAAAAACTGTGTAGGGCTCGGTAACAACCTTACCGAGAACATCCTTATGGATTGAGAAATAGTTATCGTTCATCTTCACCTTGAAATAGGTGAAGCCTGTTTTTTCGCTGAGAGAACCGAAGAGCTTAACCTTCTTGCCGTTTCTGATATAGGTATAGCAATGGCTGTGAAATTCACCGGGAATCTCGGAATAATCAACTATGTACTGGTCTCCGAAAAGCTTTGCGGCATGGCTTGCAAGAGGATGAATCTTCGAAAGCTTGATTACACCTCTGCGGATATGATGGCTCTGATATTCTCTTGAATTTGTCCACGACTGATAGCCTCCGGCAAAGAACCAATCGTTCTTTTCAAATTTATAATCGGTTTCCGCATAGAAATCTACAAGTTCAAAATCACACTTGGGATTGAGAACAACAGTATATCTGTCCGCATCAGCTGTTATATCAAGAGAATAGAAATCGGTTTCTGTTTCATTTGTTGTTATAACTTCTCCCGCAGATTTATACTTGATAACATATTTCATACTCATACCGTACACTCCATTCGGTTTATTTGTCTTTTTGATTATAACAGAAACAAAAAACCAATTCAAGTATCAATATACGATTTTTATTTGACACGGCACATTAATGATGTTAAAATTAAGAAAAAAACCAAAGGGTGATTTATTATGTATATGGAAAAATATGAATTCTGGTTTGTGGTAGGCAGTCAGTTTCTCTACGGCCCCGAAGTGCTTGATATTGTTGCGGAAAGAGCCGCCGAAATGGCAGAAAAAATGAACGAAAGCGGTCTTCTCCCATGCAAGGTTGTTTATAAAGTAACCGCAAAAACTCCCGAGGAGATTACTCAGGTTGTCAAAGAAGCAAACTACAACGATTCGTGCGCAGGTATCATCACCTGGATGCACACCTTCTCACCTTCAAAAATGTGGCTTAACGGTCTCAAGGAGCTTCAGAAGCCTTACTGTCATTTTGCAACACAATATAACAGAGATATCCCCAACGAAGAAATCGATATGGATTTCATGAATCTCAACCAAGCAGCTCATGGTGACAGAGAACACGGCTTCATTGCCGCAAGACTCCGCACACCCAGAAAAGTAATTATGGGTTACTGGCAGGACGAAAAGGTTCTTGCAGAGCTTGGTAAATGGATGCGTTCGGCAGTCGGTGCCGCATTCTCAAAGAGTCTTAAGGTTATGCGTTTCGGCGACAATATGAGAAACGTTGCCGTTACCGAAGGCGATAAGGTCGGCGTTCAGGAAGTTCTCGGTTGGCAGGTAAACACCTGGCCCGTAGGCACTCTCGTTGAGTATATCAATGCGGTTACCGAAGAAGAAACCGACACACTTATGGCTGAATACGCCGAAAAATATGATTTTGCAACCGATAACATCCCCGCAGTCCGCTATCAGGCAAAAGAAGAAATCGCAATGAAAAAGATGCTTGATAATGAAGGCTGCCTTGCATACACCAACACTTTTGAAGACCTTTACGGAATGGAACAGCTTCCGGGGCTTGCAAGCCAGCGTCTTATGGAGCAGGGCTACGGCTACGGCGGCGAAGGTGACTGGAAGGTTGCCGCAATGACCGCTGTTATGAAGGCTATGACCGAAGGTATGAACGGCGGAACGGCTTTTATGGAAGATTATACATACAACCTCGCTCCGGGTGCGGAATATTCACTTGGCGCCCATATGCTTGAGGTCTGCCCCACTCTTGCGGCAGACAAACCCAGAATTGAAGTTCATCCTCTCGGAATCGGCGGCAAGGGTGACCCTGCAAGACTTGTGTTTGAAGGCAAAGCAGGTTCCGCAGTTGTAGTCAGCCTCGTTGATATGGGCGGCTGACTCCGAATGATTTGCCAGTATATCGAATGCGTAAAGCACATTCTTCCCATGCGCTATCTTCCCCTTGCGAAGTCGGG
>JAZNRG010000053.1:0-10956 GCA_045590575.1 Acutalibacteraceae bacterium
CACAGAACGACATGGCTACGATCCGACTTGGCAAGATGCTCCTCTCCGAAGAAACAGAATGCTTCTGCTTCCTCGCAGGTCACGAATCATTTGCAGCTGCTGAAGGTGCTATCAAAATTGCTCTTAACGCTAACAAGGTAAGAGTTAAGCCCCTTCGTGTTATCCTTAACGGTCTCGGCAAGGATGCAGCTATGATTATTTCAAGAATCAACGGCTTCACCTACTGCAAGACAGAATTCGATCCCTATGCTGAAACTGTTACTGTTGTTGAAGAAAAAGCATATTCAACAGGCGACAGAGCAAAGGTTAAGTGCTACGGTGCAGACAACGTTCCCGAAGGCGTTGCTATCATGAAGCTTGAAAATGTTGGCGTTTCCATCACAGGTAACTCAACCAACCCCACAAGATTCCAGCATCCCGTTGCAGGAACATACAAAAAAGAATGTGTTGAAAAAGGAAAGAAATATTTCTCTGTTGCTTCAGGTGGCGGTACAGGAAGAACACTCCACCCCGACAATATGGCAGCAGGCCCCGCTTCCTACGGTATGACAGATACAATGGGCAGAATGCACTCAGACGCTCAGTTTGCAGGTTCTTCATCAGTTCCCGCCCATGTTGAAATGATGGGTCTCATCGGTGCAGGTAACAACCCCATGGTTGGTATGACCGTTGCTTGCGCAGTTGCAGTTGAAGAAGCAATGAAATAAGAACCTCAGGCTTCGCCTGAGAACCTTGTTACTCACTAAAGCTCGTAACAATTAAAAGCAAAAATTTATCCCTGTTCTCGTCCGAGAGTCCGAGAGCAGGGATTTTTTTATTGCTTCGGGCGATTCCCGAATCGCCCCTACGATGTTGCATTCAGCTTTTTGTAGGGGTCGCGACCCCGACGACCCGAGCAGACAGCAAAAATGTTTTTATCAATCCTCCGTCTTTCGGTTTTGCCGAAATCTACCTCCTTAGAAAAGGAGACTACTTCAGCAGTTGACTTTCTGCTATAATTTTGCTAACGATTTGTGCTCCTTAGCAAAGGAACCGTCGGTATGCCTGAAGAATGCGGCTAACGAGCTTTTGAATTACCCAACAAACTAAAATAAAAAAGAAGTGATTTCTTCGAAATCACTTCTTTTTTGGCTGGGACGGCTGGATTCGAACCAGCGAATGACAGAGTCAAAGTCTGTTGTCTTACCGCTTGACGACGCCCCAATATTTTGTTGGTTATACTAAAATACGCAAAGCACTCGGCTTTGCGTAACCTGAAATCTAAATGGGGTGGCTGATGAGATTCGAACTCACGACCTCCAGGGCCACAACCTGGCACTCTAACCAGCTGAGCTACAGCCACCATTTGGAAACTGCGGCTTGCATAAGCCGCAGCTTTTGGCGCGCTTGAAGGGACTCGAACCCCTGACCCACTGCTTAGAAGGCAGTTGCTCTATCCAGCTGAGCTACAAGCGCATACAATGGAGCGGGTGATGGGAATCGAACCCACACAACCAGCTTGGAAGGCTGGGATTCTACCATTGAACTACACCCGCGTTAATTCGGAACGAAATGTATTTTAACATAACATATTAAAAATGTCAACACTTTTTTGAAGTTTGGCTATAGTTTATCAATTTGTTTATATTAGGAGCAGAAATTTGCATTAATACTCACAAAATTTACAATATGTTAACCGATTCAGGTTCAGAATATTATAAAATAAAGAATAATATTAGCGTGGAGGTGCGTTTTGCTCGGTTATGTGAAGGCGTTCAAGCCTGAATTGAAGGTTAAGGATTATGAGCTTTACAGAGGAATTTACTGTTCTCTCTGCCGTGCTCTCGGGCGCATTTATTCGCCGATAGCTCAGCTTTTCCTGAGCTATGATTTTGCGTTTGCGGCTGTTTTGCGGCTTGCGGCGGCGGATTCGGGATGCTCATTTTCAAAGAAAAGATGCCCCTATAATCCTGCAAAAAAATGCCTGAAATGTTCGGATGTGCAGTCAATTGATTTCTGTGCTCATGCACTGATTATCACCGTATATTATAAATTGCTCGATAATCTTCACGATTCGGGTGTCAGCTCGAAAATTCTTGCCGCAATTATTTATCCGATTGTAAAGCTGATGCATAAAAAAGCTTCAAGGCTCGTTCCCGAGGTTGATAAAATTATCGGAGAATCAATGAAAAAACAGTCAGTGACGGAGAAGAAAGCCGATGCGGGTGTTGATGAATCCGCTCACGCAAGTGCCGATGCACTCGGCAGGGTTATTGCTCTCGGATTTGAAGATAAAAGAAAAGAATCGCTTTATTCTCTTGGATATATGGTCGGCAGATATGTTTATATTCTTGATGCGGCGGATGACCTTGCGGATGATTTGAAAAGCGGCAGTTTCAATCCGTTTAAGGGTGATTATTCCGATATAAAGAATGCGGAAAAAAGATGCGAATTTGCTGAGAGGGTGAGGGGAATGCTTAACCTCACTCAGAGCAGTGCACTCGATGCCCTTGATTCTCTTGAGAAGAAAAGATTTGAAGATATTCTTGAAAATATTATTTTTGACGGGCTGACCTTCAGCGCAGAAAAAGTGCTGAAAAAGTATCTGCCCGAAACAGAAGAAAAAACAGTTTACATTGTTGATTGAGGTGTGAAAATGAGAAATCCTTATGAAGTTCTCGGCATCCCGCAGGGAGCAGGTATGGAGCAGGTTAATGCGGCATACAGAGAATTGCTCCGCAGATATCAGGATGCAGGCAATCAGCGTATGGTTGATGAGCTTAACGAGGCATATGATGCCATAATAATGAATTCATCGTCGAACTCAACTGCGGGATATTCGGCAGGCGGATATTCAGGCGGTGCACCCGATTATTCCGATATCCGAGCAAAGATAAATTCGGGCAGGCTCGACGATGCACAGACCATTCTTGACGGAATACCCGACTACAGCCGCGATGCTCAGTGGTATTATCTCAAGGGAACCGTTCAGCAGAAGAGGGGATGGCTCGAGGAAGCGGCAAAGAATTTTGCAACCGCAAGCGACCTCGACCCTTCGAACAACACCTACAAAATGGCATACAACAAGGTCAATAACGCACGTACGGGCGGTTACAGAACAGAAAGACATTCTTCTGAAAAGAAAGGGTGTTCGGGCTGTGATATGTGCACGGGTCTTATCTGTGCAGACTGCTGCTGCGAATGCTTCGGCGGCGATCTGATTCCCTGTTGTTGAGGTTGAAAATATGAAACAAAGTTCAAAGTGTGCTATCGGCGGCATTGTTGCGGCACTCTCACTCGTGCTGATGATATCCGTTGCGATAGTTCCGTTTATGACATATGCGCTCCCTGCGGTTGCCGGAGCGCTGACTATTTTTATGGTTATCGAAACGGATAAAAAATGGGCATTCGGCGTTTATTGCACCGTTGCGATTCTCGGAATGCTTCTTGTGCCCGATAAAGAGGTTGCGGTTATGTACCTTGCCTTTTTCGGCTATTATCCGATTTATAAAGCTCTGCTTGAAGGCAAACTGCCGACTGCGATGAGCTGGGTGATCAAGGTGCTGACTTTTGCGGGCACAATGGCGGGGTCGTATGCCCTTATGATGAAGTTTATGGGCGTTACGATTGACGAAACCGAAGAGTGGGGTGTGTGGGCATATCCGATTCTTCTTGGTATGGGAACGGTAACTTTTATCATTTATGACATAGCACTCACAAAAATGATTACCCTTTACATCATAAAATGGCAAAAACATTTTAAAAGATATTTTAAATAATATTGCCTTTTTTTAAAAGTTGTTTTATAATGGTAGCTGTCGGAGAATGTCCGACGGCTATTATTGTTTTTTGCAGAGGTAAGAATTATGAAAGAGTTTGTTAACATTGGTATTATCGGCACAAGCGGCAGAGGTTCGGGTATGCTCCGTGAGCTTCTCAAGTGTGACGGAGTAAAGGTTCCTGCTGTTTGTGATAAATATGAAGACAGAGCCCGAAGAGGTGCTGAAATCGTTAAGGAAGAAGTCGGCGCGGATGCCAATTGGTACCTTGACTACAAAGAGATGTTTGAAAAAGAAAATCTTGATGCGGTTTATATTGCAACGACCTGGATTACCCACTCAAGAATTGCTGTCGATGCAATGAAAGCAGGTCTTCACGTTGCAACCGAAGTAGGCGGTGCTGCAAGCATTGAAGAATGCTGGCAGCTTGTCCGTACAAGCGAAGAAACAGGCAAGTTCTGTATGCTGCTTGAAAACTGCTGCTACGACAGAAACGAAATGGCTCTCTTTAATATGGTTAAGAAGGGCATTTTCGGTGAAATTATTCATATGACAGGCGGCTATCAGCACGACCTTCGTGACGAAATCAGCCTCGGCAGAGAAAACAGACATGGCAGACTCTTCAATTTCCAGCTTCGTAACGGTGAGCTTTATCCCACGCATCAGCTTGGTCCCATCTGCAAGGTGCTCGGAATCAACAGAGGCAACAGATTTGTTTCGCTCGTTTCAATGGCAAGCAAATCAAGAGGTCTTAACGAATGGATAAAGGCAAACAAAGGCGAGGATTATGACCTTGCAGACTATAGCTTCAACCAGGGCGATATCGTAACAACAATGCTCAAATGTGCCAACGGCGAAACCGTTGTTCTTACCCACGACTGCTCACTTCCCAGGCATTATTCAAGAGCATACCGTGTTCAGGGTACAAAGGGTATATATATGGAAGACGGTGAATCGATTTATATCGAAGGTAAGACCGAACACATTGAAGGCGACTGGATGCATCATCCCGAAGATTTCGAGGGTTACCGTGAAAAATACGAGCATCCCCTCTGGAAGAAATATGAAAAGGACGGCGTCCACGCAGGCCACGGCGGTATGGACTACCTTGTTCTTTCTGCATTCGCAGAGAGTGTAAGACTTGATGCAAAGCCTCCCATCGATGTTTATGACACAGCTGTTATGATGGCTGTTACCTGCCTTTCAGAGCAGTCAATCGCACTCGGCAGCGCCCCCGTTGCATTCCCCGATTTCACCAATGGTATGTGGATCGACAGAGAAGAGCCCAGAAGAGGCAAATACTGTCTTGACGAAGTGTGCGAAGAATACTTTGAACAAGAATAATAATTAAACAGTAAAGGGGTACATATATGAAATACTATATCGGCGTTGACGGCGGCGGAACCAAAACCGCTTTTGCTCTTTTCGATGAAAACAAAAATATGCTCGATACCGTAACGGGTCCCGGCAGTAACCACGAAAATCTTGACTCATCCTTTGACGGTGCAAGCGATATCATTATGGCAGGTCTTAAGGAGCTTTGCGAAAAGGCAGGCATTGCCCTTTCAGATGTGAGCTTCACTCTTATGGGTCTTGCAGGCATTGATCATCCTTATCAGTACGATATCATGTGTGATATGCTCCGCAAAAAGGGTCTTGATAACTTTGAAGTTTTCAATGACGGCTTCATCGTTGTTAAGGCGGGTGCATCAGGCAAGAGTGCAATCGGCTACAACTGCGGTACTGGTGTTTGCTGCAACGGTATAGGCGTTGACGGCAAGATGCTTCAGCTTGCGGGTCTCGGCGATTTTTCGGGCGATATCTCTGGCGGCGGCAACATCGTTGTTGAAGCGTTCAGACTTGTTTATAATGAGCTTTTCCTCGGACTTGATAAAACACTTATCACTCCTATGGTTATGGATAAATACGGCTTTAAGGACAGAGGCGAAGTTCTCGGTCTTATCGAAAAGATTGAAGGCGAAGACGGTGCAGACCACATCAGAAATATGGTTGCTTTCTTCTTTGAAGCTGTAAAACAGGGCGACAAACCCGCTCAGGAATACTGCGAAAGAATGGCAACAAGAGGCGCACAGCTTATTTCCGCTCTTTCAAATGAGCTTGATTTCGGAGACGGTGAAGTAGAAGTTGTTCTTTCGGGTTCAATCAACGTTAAACTTGACAACAAGTTCTATCTTGATATGCTTCTTTCCAAGGCTGAAGAAATGAGCGGCAAGAAGCTTAAGTTCATAAAGCTTGATGCACTTCCCGTAACAGGATGCATCAACTGGATTATGCAGGATTATGCAAGATAAGGAGATATAGATTATGAGAGAAATTAATGTTGCAGTAATCGGTTCGGGCAGCACCTATTGCCCCGAGCTTGTAGACGGTTTCCTTAAGGCAAAGGACAGCCTTAAGCTCAAAAAGATTTCATTTATGGATATCGACGAGAGAAAGAGAAACATAGTCGGTGACCTTTGCGTAAGAATGCTCAAGAATGTGGGCGATGACTGCGAAGTTGTTTTCACAGACGACCTCGATACAGCTCTTCAGGGCGCGGATTTTGTTGTTACACAGATTCGTGTAGGCAAGCTTCCCTGCCGTCATCTTGACGAAAGCATTCCCAAGAAGTATGACCTCATCGGTCAGGAAACAACAGGTATCGGCGGTTTCTTCAAGGCTCAGAGAACAATCCCCGTTATCAAGAACATCTGCGACAGAATCGAAGCTATTTGCCCCGATGCATGGCTTATCAACTTCACAAACCCCTCGGGCATCATCACCGAGTTTATCCTTAACCATACCAATGTTAAGAACATCGGTCTTTGCAACGTTCCCATCGATATGCTTGACGATGTCAAGGAAATCACAGGCGAAGACAGCGAGATCACATATGTAGGTCTTAACCACCTCAGCTGGATTACTTCCGTTAAAAAGGATGGCAAGGAGCTTCTTCCCGGTCTTATCGAAAGCGGATTTTCACCCAAGGTAATGGCAAACATCAAGGACGACGGCTTCTCGATTGACTGCCTCAAGACCGTTCAGGGTCTCCCCTCATCATATCTCCAGTATTATTACTGCCGTGAAGCAAAGCTCGCTCACCAGAGAGAGGATGAAAAGACCAGAGCTCAGGTTTGTATGGAAATCGAAGAGCAGCTTCTTGAAATGTATCAGAACGAAGAAATCGTTACAAAGCCTGCCCTTCTTGATAAGAGAGGCGGCCACAAGTATTCACTTGCAGCGGTTTCGCTTATCGATTCAATCGCAAACGATAAGAAGGATGTTCACGTTGTAAACATCAAGAACAATGGCACTCTTCCCTTCATGGCTGACGATGATATCGTTGAAATTGCAGCTGTTATCGGCGCAGACGGCGCAACACCCGTTCCCGTAACAGAAAAGATCAATGACCATGTTATCGGTCTTATGAGAGTTGTTAAGACTTATGAAAAATATGCTGTTAAGGCAGCCATCACAGGCGATGACGACTACGCAATCAAGGGTCTGCTTGTTCATCCTCTTGTTGGCGATTACGAAAAGACAGTCAAGTGCTTCAACGAGCTTAAGGAAGCACACAAGGAATTCCTTCCCCAGTATTTCAACAAATAAAAAATAAAGCGGTTCGCTATATGCGGGCCGCTTTTTACTGTAGTTTTGTATCGATAAAAAATATTTATATTGTACTTTTTGGCGATATATGATATTATATAGATGTAATAAAATAAGGAGGATGATTCCAATGGCAAGATTTACTCTCCCCAGAGATCTTTACCACGGTAAGGGTTCTCTTGAGGTGCTCAAAACAATCAAAGGCAAGAAGGCAATCGTTTGCGTAGGCGGCGGTTCAATGAAGAAGTTCGGCTTCCTCGATAAGATTGTTGCTTATCTTGAAGAAGCAGGTCTCGAAGTTAAGCTCTTCGAGGGCATCGAACCTGATCCCTCGGTTGATACGGTTATGAAGGGCGCAGCTGTTATGGCTGAGTTTGAGCCCGACTGGATTGTTGCTGTAGGCGGCGGTTCACCCATCGACGCAGCAAAGGCAATGTGGATTAAGTATGAATATCCCGAAATCACATTTGAGCAGATGTGCGTAGTATTCGGCATTCCCGAGCTTCGCAAGAAAGCTCGCTTCATCGCTATCCCCTCAACATCGGGCACTGCAACAGAAGTTACAGCTTTCTCAGTTATCACCGACTATGAAAAGGGTATCAAATATCCTCTTGCAGACTTTGAAATCACTCCTGATATCGCTATCGTTGATTCAGAGCTTGCAGAAACCATGCCCAAGAAGCTCGTTGCTCACACAGGTATGGATGCTATGACTCACGCTGTTGAAGCTTATGTTTCAACCGCTAACTGTGACTACACAGATCCCCTTGCTCTCCACGCAATCGAAATGATTCAGGAGAACCTTGTTGATTCATACAACGGCGATAACGGCTGCCGTGAAAAGATGCACAACGCACAGTGCCTTGCAGGTATGGCATTCTCAAATGCTCTTCTCGGCATTGTTCACTCAATGGCTCATAAGACAGGCGCAGCTTTTGCTGACTACGGCAACGGCGCTCACATTATCCATGGTGCAGCTAACGCAATGTATCTTCCCAAGGTTATCGAATTCAATGCAAAGGTTGAATCAGCTGCAAAGCGTTATGCAAAGATTGCAGACAGAATGAATCTTGGCGGCGAAACAGTTGAGGAGAAGGTTCAGCTTCTTATCGCATATGTCCGCGGTATGAACGACAAGCTCAACATTCCTCAGTGCATCAAGAACTACGGTGCAGACAGCTATCCTTGCGAGCAGGGCTTCGTTCCTGAAGAAGTATTCCTTGAAAGACTTCCCGAAATTGCAAAGAATGCTATCGGAGACGCTTGCACAGGCTCAAATCCCCGTATTCCCACTCAGGAAGAAATGGAAAAGCTCTTCAAGTGCTGCTACTATGACCTCAAGGTTGATTTTTAATTAAAACATAACAATGAACGGCTTGCATTGGATTTCCCTTTGCAAGCCGTTTTTTGTTTAAAGAAACGGTTTCATCTGATCTTCGAGCTTTGCTTCAAGGGTGCTGATGCGATTTGCAAGGTTCATAACGTCCGATGATGCGGCTGGATACTGATTCATATATTTATGAATGGATTTGATGCCCATTCCGCAGCCGTCTGTTATAAGGCTTGCCGCCTGAGCAGGTGTATGCTTCATAACCATTTCGGCATTTGTTTTGATTTTGGACATGCCCTTTGCCATAAGGTTGGGCTCTTTGCCTTCACAGTTGTATTCGTGAAGAGTGTTGTCGATGTCCTTTTCAAGGTCCTTATGCTCGGTTTTGCTTTCTTTGAGCACCTGCTTGAGTTCTCCTTCTTCAAGATAGGGGAGCACATCGTCAATTGAAGAAACCGCCATTCTTATGCCTGCGCTGCATTCTTTGAGCAAATAAATTGAATCGTTGTTGTTATCCATAATAATTCTCCTTTCAGTTTTATTATTGCCTGAAACAATACGCATTTTATTGACAAATTTTTTCGGCTGAATTAAAATAAAAACAAAAGGGGGACTGAAAATGATATTTGCAAATCACGCACATGTTTTTCCAAAGGAGATAAGACCCGAAGGAAGCGTTGAAAGTCTGCTTCGCTTCATGGATGAATGCGGAATAGACAAAGCGGTTGCCTTTGCACCGTTTGATGACCGTTTCCACGAAGGGGGCTTTGAGGGCAGCCAGAATGTATGGCTGGCAAACGAAATAAAGGGTCAGGACAGACTCGTTGGTTTCGGCACGATAGATTTCAATAACAATCTGCGTGACGAGGTTGACCGCATTGCAGACCTCGGACTTAAGGGTATAAAGATGCATCCGCCCTATCAGGAATTCGTTATCGACGGTCCCGAAGCGTTTCAGGTTTATGAAAAAGCTCAGGAATTGGGACTTTTCATATCCTTCCATTCGGGAATGCACTGGCACAGACTCCGTGACAACCGTGTTCTGCTTTTCGATGAGGTAGCGTGGAATTTCCCCGACCTTAAATTCAGCATGGAGCATATCGGCGGATATCATTTCTTTAAAGAGGCTCTTGCCGTTATGTGCAATAATTCAAGAAACGGCGGAAATGTTTTTGCGGGCTGGACAAGCATCAGCAACCGCAAGGGTAAAGGCGACCAGTGGGCACTGACCGACGATGAGCTGGAAATCGTTATCGCCCAGACCGGCGAGGATAACAGTATTTTCGGCCTTGATTTCCCGTATTCAAAGCCGGAGCATATCAAATACGATATCGAGAGATTCCGAAGCCTTGATATTTCGGAAGAATGCAAGGAAAAAATCCTTGGTAAAACGCTTGAAAGAGTGCTGAAATAAAGTGAAAAACCGCCCTTGGGCGGTTTTTCATTCTCTGGTGTTCATTGAATTTCTGTAAACAACAAAACGGCAGTAGAGATATTCCGTAACAAGGTTGACCGCCATTGTGCCCGCTTCGATAAGATATTCATTGATGCCCAATGCGGTGAGCTTGTGTGTCCACCAAGTTGAAAGCGGTGCAAAAACACAATAGAAAAGTGCAACCTTGAGCATTGCAACGGGAACGCTTGCGGCTGATTTGAAGGTGAATTTTCTGTTGAACGTAAAATTCCACAGAACGGAAAGCGAAAGTGAAATTATATATGCAACGGTGTTGTTAAGTCCGGCGACCTCAAAAAGAAGCGTGAACGAAACAATCTGTATGATTCCTGCCGATGCAGAGAAAAGTGCGAATTTGATAACCTGAATTATATTTTGCTTTTTGGTCATTGTCTGATTTTCGTTGCTCATTTTTCTTCTCCTTATCATTATATAGGTTTAATGGTAAATCAAAATGTTTCGGTTGTCAAGGTGATTGACGGAAGATTTTCAATGTGGTAAAATGATAAAGTAACGGAGGTATGAATTATGGGAATTATTATCGGTGTAGGCGGCGGAAGATATTGTGATAACGAGGTGCTCCCGATTTTTGAGCACATTGTTTCTCTTGCCAAAAAGAAAAAGGCGTCTGTTTTGTTTGTGCCGACTGCAGGTTTTGACGATATCAACGGCGATGAGCACATTTTCAGGCTGTTTGTCGGACTGGGATGCAGTGTATCCGCACTCCTTCTGACGGATAAATCGCTCACAAAAGAGGAAATCGAAGATAAAATTCTTTCTGCCGATATTGTTTATGCAGGCGGCGG
>JAZNRG010000054.1:0-2067 GCA_045590575.1 Acutalibacteraceae bacterium
GGCACAGAAAGGGGTTGCGCCCGCAGGTTTAACTGTTATTATTGCCCGCGAGGATCTTCTCGGCAATGCAAGGGACTACACTCCCACAATGCTTGACCTCAAGACTCTTGCAGACAATGACTCAATGTATAACACTCCTCCCTGCTACTCTATCTATATGTGCAAGCTCGTTCTTGAATGGATAAAG
Organism: Acutalibacteraceae bacterium; assembly: GCA_045590575.1. Lineage (GTDB taxonomy): Bacteria > Bacillota > Clostridia > Oscillospirales > Acutalibacteraceae > CAG-177. The sequence continues at coordinate 188 of JAZNRG010000054.1, forward strand.
AACCTCGGAGGTCTTGAAGCGATGAAGCTTCATAACGAAAAGAAATGCTCAATTCTCTATGATTTCATCGATAACAGCAAGATGTTCCACAATCCCGTAAAGAAGAGCGACCGTTCTCTTATGAACGTTACATTCGTAACAGAGAGTGATGAACTCAACGCAAAGTTTGTTAAGGATGCAACCGAGGCCGGCTTTGTTAACCTTAAGGGTCACCGTTCAGTCGGCGGCATGAGAGCTTCAATCTACAACGCTATGCCCATCGAAGGTGTTGAAAAGCTCGTTGACTTTATGGCTGAATTCGAAAAGAAGAACTGATTTTATTTTCTGACACAAAAAGTAGGGCGGGGGCTTGCTCCCGCCGTTACCCTATGAAAGGACAGATAACCGTGTTCAACATTTTAACATTAAACAAAATCTCCAAGAACGGTCTTGACCGTCTTGACAGTGCGAAGTTCACCTGCGGCGATGCAGTTGAAAATCCCGATGCAATCCTCGTTCGTTCCGCTTCAATGCACGAATATGAGCTTGCAGAAAACACTGTTGCAATCGCAAGAGCAGGTGCAGGTGTAAACAACATCCCCATCCCCGCTTGCAGTGACAAGGGCGTTGTTGTTTTCAACACTCCCGGCGCAAACGCAAACGCAGTTAAGGAGCTTGTTATCTGCTCTCTTTTCCTTGCTTCAAGAAAGGTTGCCGCATCAATGGATTGGTGCAAGACCCTTAAGGGAGAAGGCGAAAATGTAGGCAAGCTCGTTGAAAAAGGCAAGAGCAACTTTGCAGGCCCCGAAATTCTCGGCAAAACTCTCGGTATCATCGGTCTCGGTGCAATCGGCGCACTCGTTGCTCAGAGCGCAAAGGCTCTCGGTATGAGCGTTATCGCTTACGACCCCTTCGCAGCGGGCAAAACCGATATTGAACTTGTTGAGCTTGACGAAATCTACGCAAAGAGCGATTACATCACCCTTCACGCACCCCTCAACGACAGCACAAGAGGTATGATTAACGCAGAAACCATCGCAAAGATGAAGGACGGAATCAGAATTCTTAACTTTGCAAGAGGCGAGCTTGTTGCTTCAAAGGACATCATCGATGCTCTTGCAAGCGGCAAAGCAGGCGCTTATGTTACCGACTTCCCCACCGACGAGCAGCTCGGCGCAGAGGGAGTAACAGCTATCCCCCACCTCGGTGCATCAACTCCTGAAAGCGAAGAAAACTGCGCTATGATGGCGGCAGACGAAGTTTCTGCATATCTCACCAAGGGCGAAATCAAGAATTCCGTTAACCTTCCCAACACCTGCCTTGCAGAGAGCTTTGCAGTGCGTACCTGCTTCATTCACAAGGAAGATGCAGATGCATTCGCAGCTAAGGCAGAGGCAGCCGCTAAGGCAGCAGGTGCAACAGTTGCCGCAATCTTCACCGCCAACAAAAAGGATATGGGCTACACCGTAATCGATACCGACAAGGCATTTGACACCGCGGTTGAAGGCGCAATCAAGGTAAGAGTTATATAAGACATAAAGAAACGGAGCATCCGGTGCGGATGCTCCGTATTTTTTTGATTTTATGCCATTCTGACAACGTGCTGGCAATAGATATAGATATTCTGAATTTTCTTTGCCTCGGAATCATATTTTGTTTTGATAACGGGCGTTGTTTCCGACGGGGTTACATAGGTTTTGAAAACAATTGCGTGCTGACCCGGGCGCATATCAAGTATTTTCTTATATTCAAAATGCTGCCCGCGGATGTCAAGATATTTGTAAACAGTTTCTTCGAGAAGCTCACCCGTAAAGCAGCGCAGAACATCCTCGCCGCTATACATTTCAACAATTGCTTTTGCCTCCTCGAAAGTCATATTAAATACCTTGAATTCACCTTCG
>JAZNRG010000055.1:0-5718 GCA_045590575.1 Acutalibacteraceae bacterium
ACAAAAGGATTGTCTTCCTAAGACCGCTTGGCCTCCGACTTCCGAGGTTTGTTTCGGGGTCATCTTCAACGTTCTTGAAATATTTGCCAGTACCTGTAACGATAAAGATTTTGCCTGCAAGAACCTTTGCATCAAAGCCCATATCGAAACTTCTGATGGGGGACTCGATATCAAGATATTCAGCAACCTCGTCGTTTTCAAGCATAACGCTGATGTTGCCGCCGTTTCTTTCGTCCCAGCCCATACGGTACATATTTGCTGTTGCTTTACACATACCCACTACAAAGGGTGCTTCAAAGATGTTTTTCATTTTCTGTTCACCAATACCTTTTCTTCATATTCTTTAATGCTGTTTACATAACAGCCTTCAATGCCTTGTCTTGAAAGAAATTCTGCCCAAACATCGCCGAAGGGCATTGTTTTCATTTCTTCGCTGAGAATCATAAGCTCTGTGAATTCTGCTTTATCCTGAAGCTCCTGCATTTTCTTTGAGGGCTGAAGAAGAGCAAAAAGAAGAGCCTTCTGAACATTTCTTACGCCTGTTACCCAAGCGCTGATACGGTTGATTGATGCATCAAAATAGTCTGTTGCAATGAACACTCTGTCAAGAGCACCGTTTCTTACTATTTCTTTTGCGATTTCTTTGGTTTCATCATCAAAGAGAACAACGTGGTCGCTGTCCCAGCGAACGCCTCTTGTTATGTGAAGAGCGATTTTATCGCTGAATGCAAGCATTGAGGGAATTTTATCGGAAACAAGCTCAGTCGGATGATAGTGACCGTTATCCATAAGAGGAACAATGCCCTTCTGAATTGAATAGCTCAGGCAGAATTCTGCGGAGCCTACGGTGTAGCTCTCGAGGCCGATGCCGAAAACCTTTGATTCGAGAGTAACAAAAACATTTTTCTTGTCGTAAGGTGTTTCGAGGATTTCATCAAGCGACTTTTTGAAGCGGAGTCTGGGTGAAAGACGGTCTGCGGGGATATCTTTATAACCGTCGGGAATCCATATGTTCATGACACAGGGATAGCCTGTTTCTTTTGCGAAATAATCGGAAAGTTCAATGCATCTCTTACCGTGCTCAACCCAGAATTTTCTGACTTTTTCATCGGGAGATGAGAGGGTAAGACCGTCTTTTACCATAGGATGGGAAAAGAACGTTGGATTGAAGTCGATACCGATGTTTCTTGCTTTTGCAAATTCAACCCATTTTGCGAAGTGTTCGGGTTTAAGAGCATCTCTGTCTGCTCTTTCGCTGTCGAATATTGCATAGCAGGCGTGAAGGTTAAGCTTCTTTTTGCCGGGGATGAGGCTGAATGCCTTATCGATATCCGCCATAAGTTCATCGGGAGTTCTTGCTTTTCCGGGATAGTTGCCCGTTGTCTGTATACCGCCGGAGAGAGCGTCTTCACTGTCGAATCCGCCGACATCGTCGCCCTGCCAGCAATGAACGGAAACGGTTATGTCAGCAAGCTTTTTAAGAGCTTCATCAGTGTTTATTCCGAAGCGGGAATAAAGCTCTTTAGCGCTTTCATATCTGTTCATATGTTACCTCCGTTACATATTTTCTCAATTTAATAGTATATAATAATTCATACGGAATGTCAACAGGGTCAAAGTTTTACGAATCTGCATAATACTTGACATTATATATATAAAATGTTAAAATATTTTAAATATGTAAATGTAGGAGTAGTGAAATGTTCAAGTACAGAATTTCAGTTATAGTTCCCATTTATAATGTTGAAAATTACATTGAGAATTGCCTTAAATCACTTGTTCGTCAGTCAATCAATAAGGACGAGCTTGAGGTTCTTCTTATTAATGACGGTTCTCCTGATAACAGCGAAGCTATATGCAGGGAATATGCCGATAAATATCCGTTTTTCAAGTTTTATTCCAAAGAAAATGAAGGTCTTTCAAAAACCCGTAATTTCGGTATTGAGCACGCACAAGGCAAGTATTTTGTGTTTCTTGATCCGGATGATGAGTTGACTGATAATTCGCTTGAGAATCTTGCGGATTTTTTTGATAAATATGAAGACGAGATTGATATTGCAACATATAAAATCATTCCTGTTTATAACGGCAAGCAGAGCGATGTTATTCACTACAGATATAAGTACCTTCCTCGAGAAGGAGTTTATGACCTCACTCTTCCTGAAAACATTTACATAACTCAGACAAATGTTAATATCTGCGTCAAGAATAAAGGTAAGGATAATATTCTTTTTGACACAACAGAAAACTTCCGTCACGAAGACCAGAAGTATAATATCGATATTGTCCGCAAAAAAATGAAAATCGGTTATTGCACGGGTGCTCAGTATCTTTACACAAAGAATCCCTCAAGCATAACCAACACAATTTTCTATTCCTACTATATTTTCGAAACAACAATGGCCTTTTGGGAAACCCTTTTTGATTCATATCCTGATAAGGTTCCCCCCTATATTCAGGCTATGTATGTAAACGATATCAATTGGAAATCAAGAAGCGATATTCTTCTGCCTTATCATTATGAAAAGGATAAGTTTGATGAAGCTGTTGAAAGAATCTGCGCTCTTCTAAGAAGAGTTGACGATGAGGTTATCATAAAGCATCCCAAGGTAGAAGCACCCCATAAATACACAATGCTCGGTCTTAAGGATAAATCCTCGCTTGATGTTAAGGTCGGCTTCGGTGTTTCAATAGTTAAAAATGATAAACCCGTATTCTTTGAGGGTACAATTCCGTTTACTCTCTGCCGTTTCAATGCGGATAAAGACAAGGTTTATATTGATGCTTTTCTGCGTTCACCTGTGTTCTCTTTCTGCGATAAACCCAAGGTTCATATGCACCTTTCAGGTGCGAATTGCAATAAAACGGTTGAGCTTAATCTTGAGAATTCTGCATGGGATTATTATCACGCAAAAATCAGAACCAATAAATTCTGGCGTGTCAGATTTGATTGGGATTATAAAAAATACGGCAGCATTTATTTCACCGTTGATATCGGTGAGGACAGAATTCCCGTTCGCCTTGAATTCATTATGAACACACCGTTCGGCAACGGTTGCGGAAGAACATCTCTTTTCAGAAACGGCTATGAATTCATTCAGAAGCAGAACGGATTTGATTGCGTGAAAGCATCACACGCCGCCGAAAAAGCCTATACTGATAAATATGAGCGTTCCCTTATGCTTACAAAGCCCAGAACTTTCATTTTAAGAAAGCTTTGCGCCAATAAAATAAAAGACGGTCAGAGAGTCTGGCTCTATTATGACTGCAGAAATGTCTATAAGGACAACGGATATTATCAGTTTATCCATGACTTTGAAATTAATGACGGAGTTGAAAGATACTATGTTGTTAATGATGAAATGGACAGAACTGCACTTTTCACAAACAAGCAGAAAAAAAATATTGTTAAATTCGGTTCTGTAAAGCATAAGAAGCTTTTCCTTGGTGCTGAAAAAATCATTACCGCTTTTGCTGAATATAATAACTACAATCCTTTCCATCAGCAGCTCTGGAAATATTATAACGATTCTTTTAAAGCTGAAGTCATTTATCTTCAGCACGGAGTGCTCCACGCATTTCTTCCATGGAAGTATTCCAATGACCGTCTGAATGCAATTGACCGTGAGGTTATCTCAACAACCTTTGAAGCGAGAAACATGGTCGAAAACTACGGTTTCCGCAATTGCGACCTGATTCCTGCCGGTATGCCGAGATATGATTTTATGGATGTCGATGCCGCAAAGAGCGAAAAGAAAATTCTTTTTGCACCCACCTGGCGCAAATATCTCATTGATACCGATTCTTCAGGTGCATTTAAAGCATCGCCCGATAAGTTCAAAAAGAGCGTTTTCTTCAAGGAAACTTATGATTTTCTTCACAGCAGGGAACTTGAAGAAACCCTTGAAAAGAACGATTGGTATCTTGATTTCAAGCCTCATCCCATTTTCGCAGACTATGCTCCGCTTTACGAGCTCAAATCAAAGCGTATCCGCATTGCGGATAAATCGGTTGACGAAAAGAGCTATAAGGTATTCATAACCGATTTTTCGTCTTTCTGCTTTGACTTTGTTTATCTCAAAAAGACGATGATGTATTTTGTTCCTGACGATGAGATGTTCAGAGCGGGTATGAATGATTACCGTAAGCTTGACCTTCCTCTTGAAGAGGGCTTTGGACCTCTTGCTCATAATTCTGAGCAGGCAGTAAATTATCTCTGCGGTTTGGTTAACAGAGACGGTAAACCCGAGGATAAATATCAACAGAGAATGGACGGTTTCTTCCTCCACAGTGATAAGAATTGCCGCGACCGAATTTACGATGCAATAAAATAAATCGGTTAATCCGACCTGATTTTTCGGGTCGGATTTTTGCTAATATCTGAATTGTAAATTTTGCGATATTTTATTGTTAAAATACCGATGATATGATATAATCAAAAATATAATTTACATTTGGAGAAATACATATGAACCGTCAGGATAAAAACTCAGGTTCTTCCGTGAATAATCTTGCAAAGAAAGTAACATTGCTTGTTGTTTCGGCGGTTATAGTCGGCACATGTGCCGCCTCAGCTGCTAAAATATCAAGAGATAATGCAGAATACGGAACAACCGATATTATAACGGAATCTATAACCGAAGCGGTTACAGAAGAATATACCGAACCCGATGAAACCACTGATGTTGTTGTGGTTTCTTCAACTGTTGAAGAGACCGTAACGGAAACACAGACTGTTGTTCAGACTACGGCAAAACCCGTATCAACAACCAATAAACCAACAACCGCAGTTCAGACAACGAAGCCCAAAACAACTTCATCACCAAAAACAACCGCAAAACCTAAGGCGACTCAAACCGTAAAAACAACAGCCAGACCTAAAACAACAGCTAAGCCCAAAACAACGGTTAAACCCGTTCCGAAAGATGCAACCGTTAAAATTACCGTTGTTGATTCGAATGCAAATCCGATAAAGACATTTACCGTCAAGGTTCCTGCGGGAACGAGAATGAACACGATTTATCTTCGTGACGTTATTGCCGACCAAGGTTATACTTCAACGGGGGAGTTTTCGGGAAATGCATTTTTTGCTTTGGCAGAGAGCGGTAAATCATATTCGCTTACCGCATATGTGTCTTAAAACGGAAGATTATAATTTAATCATCGGAATAACATTCTTTTCAGTAAACGACGACCGAAGCATTGATTGAATAACTCATCCGCAAGAATGATTATCAGAATCCTTTTTCTTTGCTTTATCGGGTATTGATATTCAACAAAAAACATCCCCCTTATTCTGTCAAAATCGACAGAATGTATTAACTTATATTATAAGGTATTAAAATTCTTGACTTTGGTTTGGAATGGGGATATACTAAAAAACACAGTTTGGGCAAAGACGCCAATCGGTGTCTTTGCCTTTATTTATGACAGGAGAGTATACAATGAAGAGCGTTCCCGATTATTTCGGCTGTATGGTTTTTGACGATAAAGCCATGCGTGCAAGATTACCCAGAGAAACCTATAAGGCAATGATAAAAACCATTCAGGACGGCAAGCGTCTTGATATAGCTATTGCGAATGTTGTTGCCAACGCAATGAAGGATTGGGCTGTTGAAAACGGCGCAACTCATTATACTCACTGGTAAGTCGGAGGCCAAGCGGTCTTAGGAAGACAATCCTTTTGTACAACTCCTTGGCTCACAGAACGACATGGCT
>JAZNRG010000056.1:0-7009 GCA_045590575.1 Acutalibacteraceae bacterium
TACAAGGTCGTCAACCTCTTCCTTGGACTGCACTTCCTTGATGCGGGTGCATCTGAGGGAGTTTGCGAATCTGTCCGCCATTTTGTAAAGGTCGGTTGATTTTTCGCCTCTGCCCGAAATGATAAGCGGAGTTCTTGCTTCGTCGATGAGAATGGAGTCAACTTCGTCAACGATTGCAAAGTTATGACCTCTCTGCACCTTGTGTTCCTTATAAACAACCATGTTGTCACGAAGATAGTCGAAGCCCATTTCATTGTTTGTGCCGTAAGTGATATCTGCGGCATAGGCTTCCTTTCTCTCTGCATTCTCTTTTTCGTGGATGATAAGACCGACGGAAAGACCCATAAAGCGATAGATTTTGCCCATCCATTCGCTGTCGCGTCGGGCAAGATAATCGTTAACTGTAACGATATGAACACCTTCCCCCGAAAGAGCGTTGAGATAAGCGGGGAGGGTGGCAACAAGAGTTTTACCTTCACCTGTTCTCATTTCGGCAATTCTGCCCTGATGGAGGATGATACCGCCGATAATCTGCACGGGGAAATGCTTCATACCGACAACTCGCCATGCCGCCTCACGGCAGGCTGCAAATGCTTCGGGAAGAATATCATCAAGCGTTTCGCCGTTTGCAAGACGCTCTTTGAACTCGGGAGTTTTTGCCTGAAGCTGTTCATCGGTAAGACGCGAATATTCCTCCTCAAGGTCGAGAACCTTGTTGCAAAGGGGACGGATTCGCTTAACCTCCTTCTGGGAATAGTCGCCGAAGATTTTCTTTAAAAGACCCATAATACACCTCTTGGATAATTCGGAATTTTTCTATTGTAAAAAATTATATTTTATGTTAATATTTTTTAAAGCCTTCCCCTTGAGGGGAAGGGGGACCGCTTGCGGTGGATGAGGTGTAATAATCATTGCTTCGCAATCACCTCATCAGTCACTTCGTGACAGCTTCTCCTCAAGGAGAAGCCTTGATTAACACACATTAATTTAAGGAGAATTTCTGCTATGCCTAAAAGAGAAGATTATATTTCGTGGGACGAATATTTTATGGGTATCGCCATGCTTTCTTCATACAGAAGCAAGGACCCCAGCACTCAGGTCAGCGCCTGCATAGTCAACGACCGCAACAAAATTATGTCGGTCGGCTACAACGGCTTCCCGCAGGGCTGCAGCGACGATGAATTCCCCTGGGACCGCTCGGGCGACGAATACAACACAAAGTATCCCTATGTCTGCCACGCAGAGCTTAACGCAATCCTCAACAACGGCGGCTCAAGCCTTGAGGGCTGCAAAATCTATGTTGCTCTTTTCCCCTGCAACGAATGCGCCAAGGCAATCATTCAGTGCGGCATCAAAGAGGTTTACTACCTCTCCGATAAATATGCCGACACTCCCGGCACAAGAGCCTCAAAGAGAATGTTTGACGCCGCAGGAGTAAAATATACTCAGCTCAAGCCTGCAAAGAAAGAGCTGACAATTGATTTCAGAGAAGAAAACGTGTGATTCAATTCGCAATGCGTAATGCGTAATTCGTAATTATAGTGTTTTTAAAATAGTGTATGGCGGGGAATGCCTCCCTTTTAAGGGAGGTGGACCGTTTGCGGTGGAGGGATTCAAGCCTCCACCGTTTTTTGTTTTACAAATTATGAATTAATAAACAAAAATAACCGAACCAACTGTTTCGCCTGTTGCTTCGAGGGCACGGGCACTCATAATGTTTGAATTCTCGTTGAGCCAGATGAAAGAAGAACTTGCGCTGAAAAGCATAGGCTCTGTGAAGATAGCAGGGTCTGCCGAACCGTCAACATAGCAATAAGTAATATTCTGAACAACCGTTCCGTGGGCATTTTCTTCGCCGCTTGTTGCAAAAACAGCCTTTGTGCCGTCGGGGCTGAGCTCAAAAATATCAGCTGTTGAAATATCAATATCCTTGAGAGTCGCTGTTTTGCCGGTCATAAGGTCGGTCATTTCAAGGCTCTTTTTATTAATGATGAAGTTGCCGCTGAGGAGATAATCATTATGGAAATCACCCTCAAACTGATAAATAACCTGCTCATTGCCGCCCGCATTGAGAATTTTTGCAAAGCCGTCTGCGGTTTTTCTCAGATAATGCATTCCGCTTTCGTTATTAACAAACCAAAGACCGAGGATATCCTTAACAACTATCTTGGGGCGGTATGCGTTTGAAAGCTCCATAACGTCGGCTCTGAGACCCTTATCGCTCTCATTATAGTATCTTGATGAAAGGAAGAACTTTGCGCCGCCGAGATTTGCGATGAATTCATCGGTCAGCAATGTCCAGTCCTGACGGAAGCTGCCGTTTCTGTCGATAAGACGGGTGTTGTTGGAAACATAGGTTGATGCCTTGCCCTTTGCAAGGTCGAAGTTATAGATTTCGGAATAAAGCTTGTCTGCCTTATAGAAATTATTCTTATCAAAATCCGCAAGAAGAAGATAGCCTTCGCCGTAGCCCGAGGGCTTTGCGGTGAGCTTTACGAAAGCATATGCGTAAACGTCAACATCCGCACTCATATCTGAGGTAAACACACCGTATCCGCAAGCCTTGCCGTCTTTTTCAATGTAGCTGACGGTTACGGGAATTTTTTCGTATGTTGCGGAAATGGTTGTTTTAACCTGCTTAACCTCAAGCGGGCAGGCCTGCATTATGCCGGGCACATATTCATAGAATTTCACGTTGCCTTTGAGGTCGGCGGTGTAATAAATATTATCGAAATCGGTCGGCAGATAAACAACCTTTTCCGAGCCGAGGGGTGAATACTGCTTTGATTTGGTATATTCACTTTCTTCATAAATATATTCAACCGTTTTCTGCTCAAGAATGGGCGAAGCGGACTTTTCCCCTCTTGAAACGAAGAAAAGCACACCCGTTGCAACAGCAGCAACGGCAAGCACGATTGCAAGAATTTTTAATGTTTTTTCTTTCATTTTCTTCTCCCTCTTTTTAGTGAAAAATGAAAAATTAATAATGAATAATTAAGGATAGGCTTCGCCTATGACCAATTATAAAATTAAAAATCAACGTAATTATTAAATATTTTTATCAGTCTTTGCAGTATTTAAAGTTGATATAAGCATTCTTTTTAAACTGTTGCATTTATCTTTCAGTGTCATTCCGTTTTCAGGAAGAAATCCTGTTTTTTCAAGAACAATCAACCAATACTCAGTTTCAGACGCTTCTTTTAAAGCTATTTGCATTTTGTTAATAAAATCTGCTTTGCTTACCGCGTAGTTTGCTTCGTGAATATTTGCTCCGATGCTTGTTCCGCTTCTGAGTATCTGCTTAGCCATCACCGTTTCATTTCTTTGTGATACAAGCCACTTATAATATTTTATTATTGTAATTGAAAAATCTATTGACTGCTCGATCAGTGGATTCGCTTTATCCATAAAAAGCATCCCCTTATTATATAATTCGGGTACGGGCAGCGCCCGTCATCAATTTTTCATTATTCACTATTCATTATTCATTAGTAAAGTATTAAAGCTCGATTTCGACTTCAACGGGGCAATGGTCCGAGCCGAAAATTTCGCTGTGGATTTTCGCACCCTTCAGCTTATCGTTGAGCCTTTCGGAAACGATGAAATAATCGATTCTCCAGCCTGCATTCTTTGCCCTTGCCGAGAATCGGTAGGACCACCAGCTGTATACTCCCTCAAGGTCGGGATAAAAATATCTGAAAGTATCGGTAAATCCGCAAGAAAGCATTTCGCTGAATTTGCCTCTTTCTTCATCGGTAAAGCCGGGATTTTTGCGGTTGGTTTTGGGATTTTTTAGGTCAATCTCCTTATGGGCAACGTTAAGGTCGCCGCAGAAGATAACGGGTTTCTTTTTATCAAGCTCCAGAATATAGTTTCTGAATGCATCCTCCCATTCCATTCGGTAGTCAAGGCGCACAAGACCGTCGCGGGCGTTGGGCACATAAACAGTTATGAAATAATAATTTTCAAATTCAAGGGTGATAACTCTGCCCTCGGTGTCGTGCTCGGGAATTCCGAGACCGTATGAAACTGAAAGCGGCTCTTCACGGGTAAAAACAGCCGTGCCCGAATAGCCTTTTTTCTCGGCATAATTCCAATACTGATGATAGCCGTCAAGCGAAAGCTCCGCCTGACCCTCCTGCATCTTTGTTTCTTGCAAACAGAAGATATCCGCATCAAGCGTTGCAAAGCTCTCATAAAAATCCTTACCAAGGCAGGCTCTGATGCCGTTTACATTCCATGAAATAAATTTTTTGACCGCCATTCGCACAATTCTCCATTTTATAATTAAGTTGTATTATACCATAAAAATCAAATTATGTCACTATAAAATATTAATATATTGTAAATATTCTTGTATTACTTAATTTGCTTGTTTTGTTTTTGCGGATTTATGCTATAATGGTTTGCGAGGTTGATTTATATGATAGGTAACGATGTTAAACTAATTGAATACTCAAAAAAGGTTGATACCGCAAACTGCGTCACCCACGCCGCAGGCGCAGTTATGGCTGCAGCAGTACTGGTGATTATGCTGTCAAGAGCAGGTTCGCTTGAGCTTCGCCACATAATCTCTACCCTTATTTTCGGCTTATCCATGATTGCGGTCTACACCGTTTCCGCCGTTTATCACGGTCTGCCTGCGGGCGAGCCGAAAAGAATCGCAAGGCTGGTTGACCACTCGGCAATTCCAATTCTGATTGCAGGCACGGCAACACCCTGCGCTATGATAACAATTTATAATGTAAGCCGGCCGCACGGCATTGCTATTATGGTTATTGCGTGGTTTTGTGCTCTTTTCGGCGTGATTTCAAAGCTCTTTTTCTTTCAGAAGCTCAGGGTTGCGACGATGGTTGTTTACATAACCTCATGCGCCGTGATGCTGCTGAGCGTTGTTCCGCTCATTGGCGAGCTTGACCCTCTTGCTTTCGGCGGAATTCTTCTCGGATGCATTACTTATGTTGTCGGAGCGGTTTTCTGCGGACTCGGAATAAAACACGAAAAACTCCACATTGTTTTTCATGTTTTTGTTATTCTTGCAAACGCAATTCACGTCTTTGTTATATTGAAATATATGGTTTTATAAGAATTCTGTCGAATTTTTTAAAATTTTTTCAAAAAAGGCTTGACAAATTCGCTTTATGGGTATATAATCATTAAGCATTCAAAAAACGCCGTTGCGTTTTTTAGTCGGTGTTGATGACGTTGAGGGTCCACCCGTTCCCATCCCGAACACGGTAGTTAAGCTCAACAGTGCCGAAAATACTTGGCTGGAAGCGGCCCGGGAAGATAGGTCGACGCCGACATTTCTTTTTTAGCTGTCCAATAGGGCGGCTATTTTTTTGCCCCGAATTGCCAGCGATTTAAATCGGTGAAGCGGGCGAGGTTCAAATGCAGGGACCGATGCCTTCACCGACCCTTTAAAAAGTTTTATTCCGACGTGACGGGAGACCTGTCCCCTGCACAGCTATTTAAAATACGGCGTGACCAAAACCCCGCCTTGCACCGGAAATCTATCATTTATTATTTGTTCAGTATTCTTTAAAACATTTTGTAATCCTTTCGGATTACCCGAGTCATCGAGGTCTCAGACCCCTACAATATACTGCGCATTAAAAAAGGAGTGCCGCCGAAGCGACACGCCTTGGTTATTATCAATTAATACTTGATGTTTGAGAACTCAGCCTTTGTAACTGCAGCGCCGTTACCGTTGATGTTAACAACGAGAGCCTTAAGTGAAAGAACTGCATCAAAAGCATATGAATACTTGATGTTTGTGATCTTGCCGTCTGTAACAGTTACAGTAACCTTGATGTTCTTGTAGTTAACTGTTGTGCTGTTAACCTTGATAGCTGATGTGAAGCCTGCGATACCGTCAACAACTTCTTCGTGTGTGATGAAGTCATTTGTGAATCTTGAAAGAGGAGTTGCACCGGTCTTCTTGGGGTCTGTTGCGTTAGCAAGAGTGAAGGTGTAAACGCCGTTGTTTGCTGAGAATGAGCCGAGGTCAGCTTCCTTGAGAGAAGTTGCCTTGATTCTGTAATCATCCTTAAGGTCATCCTTAGGCATTGTGCCCTTCTTAACGCCGATGCCGAGGAAATCACCAACAACTGTGTCAAGGCTTGAATTTTCGTCAATACCCTTGATGATGCTGTTGAGAGTATCTGTTGCACCGCCAACGTCGATGGGGCTTGTGTATGAGCAGTCTCTGTTGTAGTTGTATGAACCCTTAGCTGCCTTAGCTGTTTCAGCGTTAAGGAAAGCAACAAACTCAGCCTTGGTCATATCTGCTGCGGGAGCTGCTGTTTCGCCTTCAGCGAGAGTTGTGTCTTCAACTGCTGCTGTTGTGTCTTCTACAGCTGCTGTTGTATCTTCAACTGCTGCTGTTGTGTCTTCAACTGCGTCAGTTACTTCTTCTGCTACTGTTGTTGTGGTTGTTTCTTCGTCTGTGTTTCCGCCGCAAGCAACGAGAGCAAAGCACATTGCGAATGCGAGGAGAAGAGCAAGAATCTTTTTCATGGTTTTTCCTCCTGAAAAATTGATTTTGTTTTTACGGCTTTATTTTAAAACCGCATATTCTGTTATTATAAAAATAACTCATAAAGGAGAATTTGTCAAGCGAAATGCCGAAATGGACGTGCCAAAAATTATCGGTCATTTTTATCAATTCATACAAAAAACCGCAGTCTCCGAAGAAACTGCGGTTTGATTTTATTCGATTTCTGCGCTGACTGCGAGATCGTAGAGCTTTTCAACTTCCTTTGAGGGCTTTTTGTCGATGAGTGAAACAACAACTGCAAAAACAAAACCTGCGATAAAGCCGGGAAGAAGCTCATAAACGCCTGTAACATCTGTGAGGAAGTTCATCCAGAGAACGTCAACAACTGCGCCGCCGACAACGCCTGCGATTGCGCCTTTGTATGTGAATCTCTTCCAGAAGAGTGAAAGGATGATAACGGGACCGAATGCCGAACCGAAACCGCCCCATGCGTTGTCAACAAGTGTCATG
>JAZNRG010000057.1:0-42175 GCA_045590575.1 Acutalibacteraceae bacterium
CCAAGGGCAAGTATGCCGAGTGGTACGGCTATCACTGCGATGAAATAGTTGAAAGAAGCGCGAACGACAGAGAATATTACTATTATCATCAGAAAGCCTACGGACCGAATTTCAAATATAACGATTTTGTCAGCAAGTTCAAGGCAGAAAATTTTGATGCCGAGCAGTGGGTAAAACTTTTTGAGGATGCGGGTGCAAAGTATATGAACCTTGTATCAAAGCACCATGACGGATTCTGCCTTTTCAAAACAAAGCATGCGTGGAACTGGAACAGTGTTGATGTCGGTCCCCACAGAGATTTCTGCCGCGAGCTCAAGGATGCCTGTGATAAGAGCGATGTCAGATTCGGCGTTTATCACTCGGTTTATGAGTGGTTCCATCCTCTTTATCTCAAAGACCCCGAAGAGTATGCGGTCAAGCATCTTATTCCGATGCTCAAAGAGCTTGTTGAGGAATATCAGCCCGCCACTCTTTTCACTGATGGCGAATGGGAGCATCCCAGTTCGGTATGGCACAGCACAGACTTTTTGCAGTGGCTTTATAACGAGTCAAGCGTAAAAGATTTTATTGTTCCCAATGACCGTTGGGGCAGCGAAACAAGAGGCAGACTCGGCGGTAATCTCACAACGGAATACGGATTTATCGGTTCTGCGGACGGCAGCGAAGAAATGATAGACAGAGTTTCTGAGGAATGCAGAGGCATCGGTGCATCATTTGGTTGGAATAAATTTGAAACCGTTGATGATTATCTTTCGGAAGAAGAACTTATTAAAATGCTTGTTGACCTCGTTTCAAAGGGCAGTAACTTTCTTCTCAATGTAGGTCCAACGGGTGACGGCAGAATCCCCGTTATTATGGAAGAAAGACTCCGTCAGCTTGGTCAGTGGCTCAAGGTTAACGGCGAGGGTATCTACTGCAGCAGAAAATACTGCGAAAGTTCAGACGAAAACATCAAGTACACAAGAAACAAGGATGATAAGGCGGTTTACGCTTTCATTCATAAGTATCCTATGGGTAAGATCGTTTTTGCCGATATCGATTATAAAGACGGTATGAAGGTTCAGCTTCTCGGCTGTGAAAAGGCACTCGAAGCTCAGAATGAAAACGGTAAGCTTGCTGTTGATTTCGGATTCATAAATCCCGAAGAAATCAACTCAAAGTTTGTTTACACTTTAAAAGCTGAATAATTAATTTACGGCACATTCCTTGAGGAGTGTGCCGTAGTTTTTTTATTTAAAATCAATTATAAATCTTTTTTTTCACAATATAATAGATATAGCGAAGCATGAAAGAAGGATGAGAATGCTCAGGATAAAAGATTTATTTGATTTGACTCATACTCAAGCGGAGGATTATCTGCTTCGGTTTGAATATCCGTGGCAGGCTCTTGACGGAATAAAGGATTTTATAATTTCGTTAATCGAATCTCTGGATAAAGAAGAATATATTGAAGTATCAGATAATATACTGATTCATAAAACTGCCGTTGTTGCGCCTTCAGCATTTATCGGCGCACCCTGTATTGTCGGCGAAGATTCGGAAATCCGCCACGGCGCATTTGTAAGAGGTTCTGCCTTGATAGGTAAAAACTGCGTTGTCGGTAATTCCTCGGAGCTGAAAAACGTTATTCTTTTTGATAATGTTCAGACACCTCACTATAACTATGTCGGCGACAGTATTCTCGGCTATAAGGCACATATGGGAGCAGGGTCAATCACATCAAATGTAAAATCCGATTACTCAAAAGTGGTTGTCCGTGACGGTTCGGAATCTGTTAATACCGGCAGAAAGAAGTGCGGTGCAATGCTCGGTGATTTTGCCGAAATCGGGTGCAATGCAGTTCTGAATCCGGGAACGGTTATCGGCAGGCATTCGAATGTTTATCCTCTTTCGTGTGTAAGAGGAACCGTTCCCGAGCATTCGATTATGAAAACAGGCGGTATTATTGTCAAGAAAAAATCAGAACAGGAGTATTTATGAGCAGATATTTCGGAACAGACGGCTTCAGAGGTGAAGCAAACGCAGACCTTACAGCTGACCACGCCTACCAAATCGGGCGTTTTCTCGGCTGGTATTACGGTGAACAAAAAAGACGTTCAGGCTGTGCGGAAATGCCGAAAATAATTATCGGCAAGGACACAAGAAAATCGAGCTATATGTTTGAATATTCGCTTGTTGCGGGTCTGACTGCGTCGGGTGCCGATGCTTATCTGCTCCATGTTACAACCACTCCGTCTGTTGCATATGTTGCAAGAACGGAAGGCTTTGACTGCGGCATAATGATTTCGGCAAGCCATAATCCCTATTATGACAACGGAATAAAGCTGATTAACGGTGACGGTGAAAAAATAGACGATGAAACCATAGCTTATGTTGAGGATTATCTCGACGGCAAACTCGATGCTTTCGGTCAAAAATATGAATCTCTGCCTTTTGCGGAAAAAGATAAAATAGGCCGCACGGTTGATTATGTTGCGGGCAGAAACCGATATATCGGTTATCTTATTTCTCTCGGCATCTATTCTTTCAGAGGTAAAAAAATCGGTCTTGACTGTGCAAACGGAAGTTCGTGGAATATCGCAAAAGCCGTTTTCGATGCCCTCGGTGCAACAACGTTTGTTATCAATGCCGAGCCAGACGGTCTTAATATCAACAAAAACGCAGGCTCAACCCATATTGAGGGACTTAAGAAGTTTGTGGTTGAAAAGGGTCTGGATGCGGGGTTTGCCTTTGACGGAGATGCTGACCGTTGCCTTTGCGTTGATGAGAAGGGCAATGTTCTGACAGGTGACCATATTCTTTATATTTGCGGCAAATATCTCAAGGAAAAAGGCGAACTTCTCAACAATACTGTTGTAACAACGGTGATGTCAAATTTCGGACTTTATAAAGCTTTTGATGAAATCGGAATAGATTATGCCAAAACCGCCGTCGGGGATAAATATGTGTATGAATATATGAGAGAAAACCGCAACAGACTCGGAGGCGAAGAGTCAGGACACATCATTTTTTCAAAATACGCTTCAACCGGCGACGGTATTCTGACCAGCCTGAAGGTTATGGAGGTTATGATGGCAAAGAAAAAGCCGCTCAGCAGCCTCGCCGAAGGCTTTGAGGTTTATCCGCAGATTCTGAAGAATGTAAGAGTCAGGGATAAATCTGCCGTGATGAATAATGAAGATGTTCTGAAAGCTGTCAGAAACGCCGAAAATGAGCTCGGAGATTCGGGCAGGATTCTTGTCCGCGAATCGGGCACGGAGCCCGTAATCCGCGTTATGGCAGAAGCACCGTCAAGAGAATTGTGCGAAAAATGCGTAGACTCAATTGTTGATGCCGTATCCGCAATAATTTGAATATTTCACGTCGGCGGTACTTGTTACCGCCGCTTTTTTATGCTATAATTTCAGCGGTTTAAATAACTGCATCACGAAAGGAAGATAAAAATGAAGTTGAGAGCACCTTCGGTTCCCCTCATTACCGTTGACCCTTATTTTTCAATATGGTCACCCGCAGACGAAATAAACACCGTCAGAACCGAGCATTGGACGGGCAAAAGCAATTCGATTATCGGCACGGTTACCGTTGACGGCAAAAAATATCTTTTCCTCGGCTATCACCGTGATATCCGCAAAATAAAGCAGGTTTCTCTTGATATAACCGCTCTTTCAACCGTTGCAGTTTTCCGCAACAATGAAATTGAGCTTAAAGCAGAGTTCATATCTCCTCTTATTCCCGATGATTATAATCTTCTGACCCGACCCGTTTCATATCTTGAGATTACTTATAAAACCGTTGACGGCAAAGAGCACGAAGTGAGCATCAATATCGCCGCAAGTGAAGAGCTTTGTCTTGACGAGGCAGGGCAGAGCGATGTTGAAACAGAAGAAATCCGTAAAGACGGAATTACTTTTATGAAAATGGGCAATACCGAGCAGAAGCCCCTCAACAGAAGCGGCGACGATGTCAGAATTGACTGGGGTTATTTTTATCTTGCATCAAATGCAGCAAAGTCGCAGACCTTTGTTAACGAAATATGGGGTGATAAATACGTTAACATCGGCAGTGAAATCAAAGAAAATGAAAGTTTGATGTATTACTTTGCCTATGACGATATCGAGAGCATCGAATATTTCGGCGATCATCTGCGTTCATATTGGAATAAAGACGGCAAGAGTATACTTGATGCAATATCCGAAGCGGCAGGGGAATATGACGATGTAAAAGAACGCTGCAACGAATTTTCCTCAAAGCTTTATGCAGATGCCGAAAAGGCAGGCGGCGAAAAATATGCGGAGCTCCTTTCTCTTGCATACCGTCAGGTAATTGCAGGTCACAAGCTTGTGCTTGATAACAACGGTGATATCCTTTTTATCTCAAAAGAATGCTTCTCAAACGGCTGTGCCGCAACGGTTGATGTATCTTATCCGTCAATTCCGATGTTCCTCATTTATAATCCCGAGCTTGTCAAGGGTATGATGCGCCCCGTTCTCAGATACGCAAAAACCGATAAATGGGTGTTTGATTTTGCTCCCCACGATGTAGGTCAGTATCCTATTGTCAACGGTCAGGTTTACGGCGAAAATGCTCTCAAATGGCAGATGCCCGTTGAGGAATGCGGCAATATGCTTGTTATGGCTGCTAATGTTGCAATTGCCGAAAACTCCGCAGACTTTGCGGCGGAAAACCTTGATTTATACGAAAAATGGTGCGAATACCTTATCGAATACGGTGCAGACCCCGGCAATCAGCTTTGCACCGATGACTTTGCGGGTCATCTTGCTCATAACTGTAATCTTTCTCTTAAAGCCGTTATGGGTCTTCAGGGTATGGCGATTATTACCGAAATGCTCGGCGATACCGAAAAATCTTCTTATTACCGTAACGAAGCCGAAAAGATGGCAAAGCAGTGGATGAATACCGCTCTTAATTCCGACGGCACCTCAAACCTTGCGTTTGACCAACCTGACACCTATTCAATGAAATATAATATGGTTTGGGATAAGGTGTGGAACACAGGTCTTTTCACCGATGAATTCAGAAACTTTGAAGTTGCGGATAATAAAAAACATTTTAATAAATACGGTATGCCTCTTGACTGCCGTGCAGACTATACAAAGTCTGACTGGCTTGTTTGGTGTGCTTCGTTGGCAAGTGAAAAATCCGCATTTGAAGAATATATTGCACCCCTCTGGGATACATATAACGAGAGCGTATCCCGCATACCCCTGACTGACTGGTATGATACGGTTTCCGCAAGGGAAGTTTCCTTCCGCCACCGCACGGTGCAGGGCGGTCTCTTTATGAGAATGCTCATGGAAAAATAATATCCGAAAGGCGAAAATAAAAATGCTTACAGAAAAACAAATAGAGCGTATGCTCAGGAAACTCCGAAGGTTTGAAGATACTCTTAACCCGATGCTTTTCAAAAAGGTTGCGGGAATAGAAAGCGTTCTTTCTTATGAAACAACTGACAGGCTTTATCGGATTCCCGAAGATTCGCTTTGTTCACCTATGGATATCGGTGATATCTGGGGTGGTGAGGAGTCCTTCTGCTGGATGAAAACCGATTTTATCGTTCCCGAAGAGCTTGACGGTAAAACTCTTTTTATAATGCCCCATACCGAGGGTTATGAATCTCTTCTCTGGGTAAACGGCAAGCCCTTCGGCACATTCAACACAAAAATTGTTTTCACCGGCCACGGAAATCACTATTGCGATATGCTCAAGGCTGATGTTAAAGCAGGTGAAAAGATCAATATCGCTCTTGAGGTTTATTCTGGTCACACCTTCTACGGCAGCCATCCTCTCAACAACGAGCTTAAAATCAAAGAATATAAATACCGTTTCGGCGGTCTTGATATCTGCATCAAGGATGAATATATCAATGAGTTTTATTTTGACCTTAAGGTTATAAATGAGCTTACTCAATCTCTTCCCGATTCTTCATTCCGAAAGGGTCAGCTTATCAACGCTCTTTATGAGGTCAATAAGAGGATTTATCAGGCTTATGAGGATGTTGACGAAGAAACCTTCCGAGAAGGTCTGCGTGCGGCTCATCCTTTCCTCAAAGAAACTCTTGCGGTAAAGAACGGTCCCGAGCAGGCAACAATCGGCGTTATCGGTCATTCCCATATGGATACGGCATGGTTGTGGAAATCAACCGAAACAATCAAAAAGTGTGCAAGAACATATTCAAACCAGATTTCTCTTATGGAGCAGTACCCCGAATATAAATTTATTCAGAGCTCTGCCTGCCATTCGGATATGATTCTTAAACATTATCCCGAGCTTTTTGAGGATATAAAAACCAAAGTGCTTGAAGGCAGATATGAGCCGAACGGCGGCGTATGGGTTGAATGTGACTGCAACATCACCTCGGGTGAATCAATGATAAGGCAGTTCCTCTGGGGTCAGAGATTTACAAGAAAGCATTTCGGCTATACTTCCGATTGCTTCTGGCTTCCCGATACCTTCGGCTACAGTGCTGCAATTCCGCAGATTATGAAGGGCTGTAAGGTTGATTATTTCCTCACAACAAAAATTGACTGGAACGATGCCAATAAATTCCCCTATGATACATTTTATTGGCAGGGTATCGACGGCACAAAAGTGTTTACTCATTTCAACAGAACAATCGGTTCACCGTTCCCTGAGAATCTCGATAAAATCGTAACAGGCAGCGATTATAAAGAAAATCCCATCAGAGAACGCAATGTTACAAATAAAAGGCTTGTTGCTTTTGGTCACGGTGATGGCGGCGGCGGTCCTCAGTTTGAATATATTGAGAACATCAGAAGAATCAGGGATCTCAACGGTGTTGCAAAGGCGGAGTATATGACCGTCAGCGAGTTTATGAAGATGCTCGAATCCGAAGCGAAGTACCCGACAACATATGTCGGTGAGCTTTATCTTGAACTTCACAGAGGTACTCTCACTAACCAGCACAACATCAAGCATAACAACAGAAAAGCAGAGCTTCTGCTCCGTGACCTTGAATATCTTACCGTATCCGAAGCGGTGAAGTCGGGCAAGGTTGCAAGCGACGAAAAAATCCATCCGCTTTATGAAAAGCTTCTTCTCAATCAGTTCCACGATATTCTTCCCGGCACATGCATCGGCGAAGCGCATAAGCTTTCGCTTAAGGAAACTGGCGAGGTTCTTGAAAATGCAGGCAAGCTCGTTGCCGAAACAGTAAACCGTGAGGGCGACTGTGTAAGCGTAACCAATACTCTTTCTTTCGACAGAACAGACCCCATCTTCCTTGAATGCGAGGAAGGCTATATTGCGGATATTCCCTGCAAACAGCAGGTTTATAAAAATCTTGACGGCAAGAATATCCTTATCATCAGCGGTGTGACTGTACCCGCATTCTCAACACTCAGGATAAATCTTATCAAAGGCGAGGCAGATTCAAACAGCGAAATCACAGTTTGTGAAAACGGCGTTTCAACTTCTTTTGCCGAAATAAAATTTGATTCTAAAGGCTACATTGATTCTCTCATAGATAAGAGGGCGGGAAGAGAGGTCAGAGGCAACGGATATCCGCTAAACACCTTTATAATTGCCGAAGACCTGCCTCTTGCCTGGGATAACTGGGATATTGATGCGGATATGGAGAGCAAGTATTCCGACGAATCCGAGCTTATCAGCCGTGAAATTGTGTCCCACGGTGCTGCGGCAGTTGTTATCAGAAGCAAGTATAAGGTTTCAAAGAAATCAACCGTAACTCAGGATGTTTTCTACTTTGCCGATACCGCAGAAATCAGATTCGATACAGTTATGGATTGGCAGGATAACCACCGTTTCCTCAAAACCTGCTTTGATACCAACGTTATGAATAATCACGCACGTTTTGAAATTCAGTTCGGTAACGTTATGCGCCCCACAACAAGAAACGATTCCGTTGAAAAGGCAAAGTTTGAGGTTGTTAACCACAAATTCACCGATATTTCAGAAACCCGTTTCGGTGCGGCGGTGCTCAATGACAGCAAATACGGTATCAGCGTAGAGGGCGGAAATATGCACCTTTCTCTCCACAAGGGCGGCACAAGACCCGATACAAACGGCGACAGAGGGATTCATAAAACCGTTTATTCGTTCCTTCCTCATATGGGTTCATTCAGCACGGAATCGGTTGTAAGACCTGCGTATGAGCTTAACATTCCCGTTATTCAGGGTAAGGGCGGTTTTGAGGCAACGGCACTTATCGTTCCTAAAGCAGAGAATGTTATTGTTGAAGCAATAAAGCCCTGCGAAGATAACGAAAAGGCTTTCATCGCCAGACTTTATGAAACCGAAGGAACTTTCACAAACTGCCCGATTGAGCTTTTTGACGGAGCAAAGAAGGTTGAAATCACCAATATGCTTGAAGAAGTTGAGTCCGAGCTTACCGACAGAAGACTTTCTTTCAGACCGTTTGAAATAAAAACTCTTAAAATAAGCTATTAATAAATAAAGCCTGCGGTTTTTATGCCGCAGGTTTTCTCTTTGCTTCGCAATTAAATTAAAATTGACTATGGAATAAAATGTAAGTTTATGATAAAATAAATCTATATTTTGTTGCGAGGTAATATGATGAAAAAGATGGACCGAAAAACTCTCAAATATTTTGCGAGAATGGCGGCGGAAAGCTATGTTGATGATCCCGTTCATTCCTATGCAACAAAATCTGTTGAGCGTAGAAAAAAGTTTGTTTATCATTTTATGATGGAGCGTCTTGCAACCTCAAACAGAGAAGACATAATCTATTTTGACGAGCAAAACAGAGGTATCTGCATCTGGCGTGATGCCCATAACGAATATGATGTTTTTGATTTCCTTATGTGCCCCAACTGGGTTTTTCTTGTGGTTTATCTTTGGAACACAATAAAAACTCTCAAGGCATACAGTCACCTTGATTCAAAGGTGTTTGATAAAAACACTCTTATTATCTCGCCCGTTTTTGTCGATAAAAATCATCAGGGTCAGGGGATAGCAACCGAACTTATCAAAAAAGGAATCAGTGACCTTGTGCCTCAGGGCTACAAGCTTGGGCTCGAAACGCAGAATCCCGATAATGTTGCATTCTATGAAAAGCTCGGTTTTAAAATAATCAAGCACGATTACTGGAAAAGCGAAAAAATACATAATTACTATATGGTTTACGAAGAGCAACAGTAACTAATAGTGTAGGGGTCGATGCCCACATCGACCCTTAAAAGAAAAAACGGTTTGAAGCTATGCTTGCAAACCGTTTTTGTGCTTTTATATCATATCTGTTTCTGTCAGAGTGCCGTTATTATAATTGAATGTTTTGACCTCAAATGCACCGAAGTTCAGATTGAAACTGTTATTATCAATCGTTACTGATGCTGCAGCAGATTTGCTTGACGAATTGAAAAATCTGACCGTATATCCGTCTGTGTTTTTACGGTATCTTGTCATAATAACATCGGGATTGCCGAGCTCAATTGCGGTGTTTTTTTTCTTTTCGCCCGCACCCGAGGGGAAGAACGAAAGTGAGATGCACGGCTGATTGAAGATTTCTGCCTGCATATCGATGTTTTCCGTATCGGCAGTAAGTCTGTATTCAAACTCACGCTCACCGATATCTATGCGGTCGTGGCATCTGTCGGAATCCGCAAGAGGTCTGTCACCGATGGGATGAGCGGAATAAACGGGGGTTCTCAGAAGGGAAATATTCAGCTTGCCGCCCTCGGCGCTTCCGCCGTAGGTACCTTTGTTGATAACAGCGAGCGACTTGCCGTTTTCGGTAAGACCGCACCATTTCTGATAAACAGCCTCGAAACCTTCTTTGCGGAGCTTTTCCGTACCGAAAGCAGTCTGACCGTAAAATTCGGGATTCTCAATAGTTGAATCAAATCCGAGCTTATAGAATCGGCTGCTGTCGTTGGAAAGCATTTTGATTTTGAGGTCAATATAATTGCCGTTTTTGGGGATTGAATATGTAACAACGGCAAAGGAATCCGAATATCCGAAGGTTGCCTGAATCTTAAGGCGGACAGCTCCGTTTTCAATAACTCTCACATTGCCGAGAGTTTCTTCGGGATAGCCGTTGAATGCATTTGCTTTTTCATCGGAAAGCAGAGAGAATTCGCCGATTTTTTCATTGAATCCGTCAACCCTCATTCCCCACGGATCTTCGTTATCTTTATATGCCGTTATTTTTGCACTTCCTGCTTTAAGCATATCAATACCATTTACACAGTATTTATCGATAAGACCTGTTTTCTTGCTGATAAGCACCTGCATTGTGCCGTTATCAAGAGCGAAATGCTCATCGGTTTCGGCGCAGGGTTCTATCGGGCGTTTGGGATAATTCTCAACGTGAAGCTCGCAGTCAAATCTGTTGATGCTCATCGGTTCAAGCTCTGCTCTGAAACAAACTCGCTTTCTCCAGTCAAGACTGAAGGTGCAGGCTTCTTTTTCGTTCTGGGAGGGGAGATAGTTGCCCATGCTGTCACGCACGGTTACCATTGTTACTTCATTTTCGTTCCAGTTCTGGTCCTGAAGCTGGAATTCAACTTCGATATCCTGCGTGATTTTATAAGGATGAGGGTTGAAAACAAGAACGGGTATTTCACCCTCTTTTGCTTTAGTTTGACCTTGACAGAGCTTGAAAAATGCCTTTGTTTTGTATTTATCTGCAATTTCGTTTCCGTAAGAGAAAAGACGAAGGCAGTCATCTTCAACCGCTTTGATGCTTGAACCGGGCAGAATATCGTGGAATTCACAGAAAAGCAATGCCTTTTCCGCACTTTCAAGCTCGTTTTTATCATATGAAATGCCGCTTAACGCAAGCATTTTTTCGCAAACGGCAAGGTCATTTTCAAGGCGTCTGTGAGCCTGCTTTATGCGTACCATTGAGGTGTAACAACCGACCATTGTGTAGTTGAGAGATTTATCAAATCTTTTAAGATTTGATTTGTCTATACGGTCAAAATATCTTTCGCACCAGGAATGAGTGAGCCCTTTTTCGGGATTCTTTTTCATAAAATCCGCAATCGTAAGCAGGTCTTCTCTTGAGGGACCGCCGCCGTGATTGCCTATGCCCCAGAACATCATATTGATGCCGTTGCCATATTCGTTTTCAAACACACGTTCAAGCTTCGCGGCGATTTTGCCTTTTCCCGAATTGTAACCCCAGTTCATTCTGTGGGCAATGATTTCGCTGCCGTCAAAACCTTGCCAAATAAAATCGTGATCGTATTCATCGCTTCCGGGTCGCATAAAAACATAGGATTCATATCCGCATTTTTTCAGTATCTGAACAAGACCTTTTGAATGACCGAAGGGGTCAAAATTAATGGCGGTAAGGGGTTTTACGCCGAACTTTTCTTTGAAGTATTTATTACCTGTTTCAATCTGACGGATAAAGCTTTCACCGCAGGGCATAACGCAGTCGGGCTGAAGATACCATCCGCCCATAATGCGCCACTTGCCCTCTTTGACAAGCCTCTGAATTCTTTCAAAGAGCTCGGGTTCGTTTTCTTCAACCCATTCGTAAAGAACGGATTCGTTGTGGTTGAAAACAAAGCCGTCGAATTCTTCGCAGAAATCTGCGGCAACACGGAATGTTGAAATTGCTTCCGCAATGCCTTCGGGTTTCTGCCAGAGCCAAACAGGGTCGAGATGAGCGTTGCAAATCATATGTAATTCTTTCATAATATCACCTTAATCTTTTTGATAAGCGCCTCTTGCGTATAGAATCCATTTTGAGCGGTCAAGAGGATTGACACCTCTTCTCTGGTTGATATGTTCAATACCGTCACGGCATTCACGGTAGCCGTGGAATGACTGATTAAGCACCGCTTTGCCAGAGGATATAACCGCAAGCCTTGTGGGGAAATCCATTGAGGTTGCAACGGGCACAATCGCTTCAAGCACTGCGTTATCCGAGCGGATAACGGGTGCATCGTATTCACCGCCCATTTTCACTATTTCGGAAAGCACCTTGCCTGAAAGGTCGGTCGGGGCGGAAACTCTGATTTTCAGAAGAGGTTCAAGTATTGTTGAACCGTTTTCATTAAGACCGTTCATAAACGCCATCGGAGTGCAGACGAAGAAATCAAGAGGATGAGTATGTATATTATGATGTTCGCCGCCAACAAGAGTACACTTGAAATCGGTTACTTCCCACCCGTACAGACCTTGCTCAAGACAGCTGTTGAATGAGGTGCGGATGTGCGACTGATATCTGTAAAAGCATTGGTTTGAGGGGAGCCTGCCGTGATATGAAACACCGTAGCCTCTGGGCATAGGTTCAAAAAGAAATTCAACAACTGCCCAGCAGGGCTTCGGCATGGTGTAGCTTGCCCGTGCGTAACCCTTTGCGGAGGGAGTTTCTTTATAGATAACCGTCGGGGGAGAGAAGGATGCCGAAAGACCGTAACGCTCTTTTAATAAAGTGTCAATAACTTCAAGCTGTATTTTACCTGTTGTGCTGATTGTGATTTCCTTTTGACCGTTCTCCCATTTTGCATCGATATATGGTTCTTCGTCTGAAAGCTCGCCGAGTGCTCCCGCAAGCTCAGGCAGCTTGAGAACATCGCCGTCAGACGGTGTTACTCTTACTCTGAGAAAGGGATTTACAAGCTTTGCTGATTCGCTGATTGCAAGTGAACCTATAAAATGCCCCGTTTTTGCTGAAGGGAGTCCGCAAACAGCCGCAATGTCGCCGCTTGTGACAATGCCTGAATCGGTGAGTTTTGCGCCCGAAAAACTCTTTATCTGCGAAACCTTTTCTTTTGCGGGAGGTGTTGCGTCAACCTCAACCGCATCCGATTCTGCGGATAAAACCGAAACGGGGGATAATATTTCAACCTCGTCACGGTTTGAAATCTCGCCTCCGAAAAGTCTTATGTGCGAAACCTTGCCGAGGGTTTTATCGTGCTCTATTTTGAAAATAATTCCGCATAAATCTTCGGTTGCTCTGCGCTCGGCGGAGGGCATATAATCAACAAGCAGGTCTGCAAGCTCTTTAACGCCGATTGAATGCTTGGCACTGCCGCAGATAACGGGTGTCAGTCTGCATCCTGCGATATTCTCTTTTATCAGTTCAGTTGCTCTTTCTTCGGAAAGAGTTTCTTCGTTAAGGTAAAGCTCTGCCGCCTCATCGCATAATTCCGCAAGAGCTTCGGTTGCGGCAAAACGGAAATCATCGCCAGCTACGGTGCATACATCAGGACTTTCAAGACCTTCGCCGCTGACATCCGAAAGGAGAAGCAATGTGCTTTCCGAAACCTGAGCGAGTTCATTAAGAACAGCTTTGTAATCCGAACCCGCACGGTCAATTTTATTTATAAAAACCGCTCTCGGGAGATTTGCGGCATCGAGAGATTTGAGTATGTTTTCGGTATGTGCACGCACACCTTCGACTGCCGAAACAACAACAACGGCATAGTCAAGGGCGGATAGTGCTCTCTCAACCTCGCCTGCAAAGTCAACGTGACCGGGAGTGTCAATGATATTGATAACCGTATTTTTCCATTCTGTGGAGGCTGTTGCCGTGCGAACGGAAATGCCCCTCTGCTTTTCAATGGAAAGGCTGTCCGTTGCGGCGGTGCCTTCGTCAACGCTGCCTATGCGGCGGATTGCACCCGTGAGATAAAGCAGCTGCTCGGTAATGGTTGTTTTGCCCGAATCAACGTGAGCAAGTATTCCGATATTGTGAATCTTTTTTTGCATCGCTTTATCTCTCCTTTCAAAGAATTGATATGATTATAGCATATTAATTCTTATCGGGCAACAAGAGTTTTTTGAAAAAATACATATTGATTAAATCAGTGATTTGATGTATAATATCTCCATTATTCTGTTGAGGTAAGTATTATGAAATCACAAAATTTCAAGCGTACAAAATTTGCCTGCTATGTGGCATATTTCACGATGTCGTCCATTTTCAGCCTGCCGCCGCTGTTGTTTGCAACGCTTCAGGATATGTACGGCATTTCCTACACTCTTCTCGGCACCCTCGTTCTTACGAATTTCTGCACCCAGCTTACGGTTGACCTGGTTTTTACATTCTTCACAAAGTATTTCAACATAAAAAAGACGGTCAGAATTATGCCGCTTATAACATCGGCAGGTATGCTGATTTATGCGTTTGTGCCGATGCTTTTGCCGCAATACGCTTATGCGGGCCTGCTTGTCGGTACTGTGCTTTTCTCAATTTCGGCAGGACTTTCCGAAGTGCTTCTCAGCCCCGTTATCGCCGCAATTCCTTCTGATAACCCTCAGAAGGATATGAGCCTTCTCCATTCGCTCTATGCTTTCGGCGTGTTTACCGTAGTTGTAGTCAGCACTTTGTTCCTGCGCATTTTCGGTGCGGAAAACTGGATGTATCTCACGATGTTCTGGGCGGTGCTTCCTGTTGCGGCGGCGGTACTGTTTATGACCTCTCCTATGCCCGAAATGAACATTTCCGACAGCGGAGAAGGTGCAAAGGGCACGGCGAGAAGGTCCTTCGGACTTGCACTGTGTGTAGGCTGTATTTTCTTCGGAAGCTGTGCGGAAAACGCAATGTCAAGCTGGATTTCAAGCTTTATGGAAAATGCATTGCGTGTTGATAAAACTCTCGGAGATATTCTCGGTATGGCTATGTTTGCAATCCTTCTCGGCATCGCGAGAATTTCATATGCCAAGTACGGCAAAAACATTTTCAGAGTTCTTCTCGGCGGTATGATAGGTGCAGCCGTGTGTTATCTTGTTGCAGGTTTTTCCACCAATGTTATGTTTGCGTTTGTTGCCTGCATTCTTACGGGACTTTTCACTTCAATGCTCTGGCCAGGAACTCTTATAATGATGGAAGAAAATCTTCCGGGTATCGGAGTTGCGGCATATGCTCTTATGGCGGCGGGCGGCGACCTCGGTGCATCGCTTGCACCGCAGCTTCTCGGAATAGTTGTTGATAAAGTTGCCGCAAGCGACATAGGCGCAGATCTTTCGCTGAAGCTCGGCCTTGCAACGGAGCAGATCGGTCTTAAGGCAGGTATGCTTGTGACGGCAATCTTCCCGATTCTCGGAACGGTGTTGCTTCTCTATATTATCCGGTATTTCAAAAAGCAAAAGAATAATCTGTGATTTTTTTCAGGGCACTTCGTTATGAAGTGCCTTTTTGTTTAAAAAAATCGAAATTTGACCGATTTTAAATAAAAACGCCGAAAATTGAGTATTGATATATTTTGCAGATTATAATACAATATTTTGCGGATTTTAATATTTCTTTAACATATATAGTATATAATCTGAAAAATGGTGTTGAAAGGGTAGTTTTGACAGATGAGAAACAAAACACATAAGAATCAGGTTAAAGTAACAATCCCCGAGTATCAGACAATCAGAGAAATCATTGTAAAGGGTACTGCTACAGGCGGCGATAAAAAGCAGTTTATGTTCCTTGATAAAAACAAGAATGTTCAGGAAGTTAACTACAATCAGACCTGGAAAAGAATCGAAAGACTCGGAACATATTTCTTCTCAAAGGGTCTGAAAAACGGCAAGAAGATTGCAATTGTTTCCGAAAACAATATTGAATGGGTTTTTGCTTACTATGCAATTCTTGTTGGCGGCAATGTCTGCGTTCCCATGGATGCAAAGCTCAACAACGAAGACCTTGAAGACCAGCTTATACGCTGTGGTTGTGACGGTCTTGTTTATTCACCAAAGTTTGCATCTCTTGTTGAAATTGTAAAGAATAACCCCGAAATTCCCGAAATGGAATATTTCTGTACCGATAGTTTTGATGAATACTATGTTGCTGGCAAGAAGCTCATCAAGGCAGGCGATGATTCGTTTGCAAAGGTTGAAATTCAGCCCAATGACCTTGCTTGCATCTGCTACACTTCGGGCACAACAGGTAAGAGCAAGGGCGTTATGCTCACTCACAGAAATGTTGCAAGCGACTGCACATCCTCATGCCGTGTGCTTACCGGCAGGCACGCAATTGCATTTCTTCCCCTTCACCACACACTTTCGTGGGTAAGTGCTCTTTATGCAACTTATATTGTAACAGAGTGGGGTTATCTTTGTGACAGCCTCAAGGATATCCAGAAGGATATCGTTAAGTATCAGCCTTATAATTTCACCGGTGTTCCTCTTGTTGTTGAAACGGTTTACGACAAAATCTGGAAAACTGCAAGAAAGATGGGCAAGGAAGAGCTTCTCAAGAAGGGTCTCAAAATCAGCAACTTCCTTCTCAAGTTTGGAATTGACGTTCGCCGCAAGCTCTTCAAAATGGTTATCGATAACCTTGGCGGCAATCTTGATATGATTATCTGCGGCGGTGCTTATCTCGACCCCAAATACGAAAAGGGTCTTTATGAAATGGGTATCGACGTTTTCAACGGCTACGGTCTTACCGAATGTTCACCCGTTATCACCTGCAACCATCCCACAAAATTCAAGTTCGGTTCAGTCGGCACTCCGCTTGACTGCTGCGAAATCAAGATTAACGAGCCCGATGAAGAAGGTGTCGGCGAAATCTATGTAAGAGGCGACAATGTTATGGTCGGCTACTACAATGACCCCGAAGCAACCGAAGCGGCTTTCGATGACGGCTGGTTCAAGACGGGTGACTACGGAAGAATAGATAAAGACGGCTTCCTCTTTATGGTTGGCAGAAAGAAGAATCTTATCTGCCTTTCAAACGGCAAGAATGTTTCTCCCGAAGAACTCGAAGAGAAGCTCATGACTGCTATTCCCTATATCAAAGAGGTTCTTGTTTACGAAGAAGACAGACGAATCTACGGCGAATTCTTCCTTAACACCGAGGATTATCCCGATGCCAAGGAAAGAATAAATGATGATGTTCACGAATTCAACAAGAAGATGCCTCTCTTCAAGAGAATTGCAAAGGTCAGAGTCCGTGACGAAGAGTTCCCCAAAACAACGACTCTCAAAATTGTAAGAAAATACAACTGATAATAACAGAACCTGCAACTTTTTACGGTTGCAGGTTCTTCTTTTATTCTTAGTCTGATTCTTGATATTTCTCCGCCTGAAGATTGAACATATAGGCATATTTGCCGCCGAGAGCCATCAGTTCATCGTGCGAACCGCTTTCAACGATTTCTCCGTTTTCAAGCATATATATAACATCTGCCATAACGGTTGTTGAAAGTCTGTGCGAAATGAAAACAACGGTTTTGTCTGCCGCCGCTCTCGACATAGCATCGTTCAATGCATATTCGGAAACAGGGTCAAGGTTTGCGCTCGGTTCATCAAGAATCGCAAACGGACATTTTTTGTAAAATGCTCTCGCAACCGCAACCTTTTGGGCTTCGCCTCCCGAAAGAGAAAGACCGCTTTCGTCAAATTCACGCAGCAGAATAGTATCTGTTCCGTTTTTGAGCTTTTTGCCGAAATTGCTTTCTTTGAGTGCATCAAGAACTCTTTCTTTATCGGGGTTTGTGTTCATTGCAACATTTTCGCCCACTGTTGCTCCGAAAAGTGAGAAATCCTGAAAAACGGCGGCAAAGTTTGAGTGATAAGAGGGAATATCCCATTCTTTGATGTTAACGCCGTCAACTGTGATTTCACCTTCCGTAACATCGTAAAGACGGAGAATAAGGTTTGTGAGCGTGGTTTTGCCTGCTCCGTTATAGCCGACAAGCGCAATCTTCTGATACGGCTTTATTTCAAGATTGATATTTTTGAGGGTCGGTTTATCGTTGCCGGGATAGGTGAACGAAACATTGTTGAGCCTGATGCTGACAGGCTTTTCAAAAACGGTTTTGTTTTCACCGCCTATGATTTTTTCCTTTGCGCTCATGAATTTTCTGAATTTTTCAATGTAGAGTGCATTTTCGCGAAGGTTGATTGCAAACCAGCTTGTCAGGTCAAATACGCATCGGCTGACCGAGTTTGCTCCGTTAAAGGTTGCGGCAAAGTCACCGAGCGAAATCTCTTTTGTAACAATCGCCTTGTGACCCATATAAAGAGCAATGCCGAGGTAAACGAGAAGAGTCATCGGCAGAGCTTCCTGGCAGAAATAGAGCTGCCATTGCTTGCGAAGGAAGGGTGAAATGGTAGTAAGGCGGTCTTTGACGTTGAGATTATATCTTCTTTCAATCATCTTGCCTGCGGGGTTGAGTCTGAGTTCCTTTGCATAATCCTGAAGATAGAAAACTCTGCTGAAATAAAGATTCTTTCTGTCAAGCGGAGTCATAGCTTCTGTTCTGTTAACATTGACCTTGGCAATCAGTCTGCCGATGGGAATCATAATTCCCACGCACAGAAAAATGAAAACAAGGCAGAGAGGGTCAATCGCCGCAATAACTGCGGTTACGGAAATGATTGATGTTAAAAGACGGATGATATCCGCAGCATCTGAGAGAATTCTGTCAACCCTGTCATTCATTGAATTCATCGCAAGAACAAGGTCGTTATAATATGCCGGGTTATCATAGGCTTCATAGTCCATTTTTGCAGCTTTTTCGTATATCTGTGAATACAGTCTGAAATGAAGTTTTTCTTTTTGCTTCGGTAAAAGGATTTCGTAGAAAATTGTACTGCCAACGGTACCGATAATAACAACGGCAGCAAAAACTGCGCAGGCAATACCCGCTCTGTAAAGAGCAACACCCGATGTAACAACATCGATAATGTATTTGAGAAGCACAACATTTGAAAGAATCCACGGCACGTTTGTCATCACATCAAAGAACATGTAGCCGAAAAGCAGACCGGGTGCATTTCGGCCAATAAAGCGGAGCATAAACAGATTGTTTATGAGGGTGTTCGGTTTTTCTGTTTTACTGTTTTTTTTCTTGTTATTCATTTTCTGAACCCTCCTCTCTATAGCCCGATGCCTGAAGAGTGAACATGTTGCAGTATTCTCCGCCGAGGCTCATAAGCTCGTCGTGAGTGCCCGATTCAATCAGACTTCCTCCCGAGAAAACGAGAATTCTGTCTGAGCGGGTTGCACTTGAAAGACGGTGTGAAATGTAGAAAACGGTTTTGCCCTTTGTGCCTTCCATAAGTGCATCATACATCTTGCTTTCCGCGATCGGGTCGAGTGCGGAAGAAGGCTCGTCAAGAATTGCTGTCTCAAAATTCTTTGCAAGCATTCTTGCAATGGTAACCTTCTGCGACTCGCCGCCCGAAAGAAGAGCGCCCTCGTTGTCAAACTCTCTTGTCAGCAGGGTGTTTTCAGCTTGAGGAAGTGTTTTGATTTTATCGTATACTCCGCTTTGTGTAAGAGCTTTTTGTGCGAGAGTGATATTGCTTTTGTCAACTTCTTCAATAAGAACGTTTTCCGCAACGGTCATTGCGAATATTCTGTAATCCTGAAAAACGCTTGCAAATTTTTCACGGTATTTCTGAAGATTATATTCTTTGATGTTTATTCCGTTGTAGAGTATTTCACCCTCGGTAACATCATAAAGACGCATAATGAGTTTTGAAAGTGTTGTTTTGCCTGCCCCGTTATGACCGACAACCGCGAAAGTTTCACCCTTATTGATTTTGAATGATATGTTGCTCAGGGTGTTTTGCTCATTGCCCTCATAGCGAAAAGAAACGTTTCTGAATTCAAGGCTTTCAAAATCGGCGGGCTCAATGTCTCCGCCTTTCAGCTGAGGTTCATAATCAAGGAATTCGCGCAGATTCTGAACCCAGAGACAATGTTTCTGCTGCATTGCAAAATATCTTGCAAGCTGATTGAGCTTGTTTCGTGTTGTGGTGATAGCCGAAATAAGAACAGAGAAATCGGCGATTTCAAGATTCTGAAGAACTATGAGTCTGTAGCAGCCGTAACCGAAGCCGCCGCCGACGGGAATTATTTCACCGAGAAAGTCTGCAACGGATTCAAGAAGCGCAACCTTCCAACCGTATTTTTTGATAACTTCAATGTTTTTATCAATTGCATTCTTAAAGCGGATTTTAACAACCTCAAAAATACCCGTTGTTTTGATTTCCTTTGCAAAATCTTTAAGAAGAATTGTTCTTTTGGTGTAATCCTTTTGTCTTTCATAAGGGGTCTTTTCTTTTTCAAGCTCAAACTCAAGATTGTTTTTCTTGATTCTGATAAAGATAACAATGATTGGGCATATGATGAAGAAAAGCAGGAACGGGTCAATTGAAATAAGGTAAAAAACAAGAAAAATGATGCTTACAACCGAACCGATTGTCCATGCCGAACCTTCGATTATTCTCTTGAAGCCGCCTCTCTCAACAACCCAGGTTGCTCTGTTATAGTTATCAAAGAAGTCTGGGTTTTCATAACAGCCGAGTTCAACCTCCTGAGATTTCTTGAAAATCAGGCTGTTTATGTAGCTTTCGCACTTGATTTCAAATTTAGTCCTGATTGTGTAAACATCAATGTAAGCCAGCAGGTCAACAAAAACCTTGCCGAAAACGATTATGCACATTTTAATCGCAAATTCTTTGAACGTTCCGTTGCCTTCAATAATGGACAAAGCCGTTTGAAGAAACATAACGCCGATAACAACCGAATAATAAACATTCTCCAATATATAGGAAAAATATATTATAAGCAGAGAAAGAGGTGCGCTTTTCCAGGCACATTTCAGCATAAACGCTGTGTTTCTGAATATATGCGCTTTCTGTTTTATTTCCTTTTCTTTTTTCATTGTTTTCTCCTTTGAAGCAGTGATGCCTGATATTTCCAAAATAAATACATATTATACAATAATAAAACATTTTTTGCAATAAAAATAACATCAAAGGTTTTGTTGAAATGAAGATATACTGTATGCTATAATCAAAAATATATAAATCTTATGAGGTTGATAATATGAAACAGCAGGAAGTTTTTTCTTCGGCAAAATGGCTCGCGCCAAGTGATTATGCGGGAGAGCAGATATTTGTTCTCAGGGGAAGATTCTCCGTCAATAAAGTCAAAGACGCAACCCTCAGGGTTATCGGTCTCGGCTTTTTTTATTGCTATGTAAACGGTGAAAGGGTGGGCAACGATTTGTTTCTTCCTCTCAGCACTGACTATGAAGAAAGAAATAATTACCCGATTAAAGAAAAAATCAGCGGTCACAGAATCTATGTGCCCGAATACGATATAACACCGATGATGCGTGACGGCGAAAATGTTATTGCAATTCATTTCGGCGGAGGCTGGTATCCGTTTGTCAGAGATGGCGTTTCGTACGGTGATCCCAAAGTGATATGGCGGGTTTTCGGCTCTGATGAAAACGGAGCTTTTGATTTCTGTTCTTCCGAAAACGATAAAATCACCGACAGTTACATAAAAGAATACGATTTCACCGAATGTGAAGTGCACGATCTGACCGACGGAAAGGTTGATTTTTATCTTTCCGATTATGATGATTCCGATTGGAAGAATGCAGTTCCCGCAAAGCCTCTTGAAACAGAATATCTTTTCAGCGATTGCCCGCCCGACAGAGTGTGCGAAACAGTTGAAGCAAAAGAAATTAAAGCGACATCCGAATATAAAATTTATGACTGCGGCAGAAACTTAACGGGATATCCCGTGCTGAAGCTTAACGGCAGCGCAGGTGAAAAGGTTACCGTTATCTTTTCGGAAGAACTTAATGCCGACGGTGATATCAATCCCGATTTTACGCAGGATCAGAAAATGGTGATTATCAGCGACGGCACGGAAAGAACGGTACACCTTGAGTTTACCTGGTTCGGATTCCGATATTTTGCGGTTTACGGAAATGCCGTTCCCGAATGTGTGGAGGTCGTTCACTCCGACGTAAAAGCCGTATCGGATTTTGAGTCCGATAATCCGCTTCTCAACTGGATTCACGACACTTTTATCAACACTCAGCTTTGCAATATGCACACGGGTATTCCGTCGGATTGTCCTCATCTTGAACGCAGAGGCTACACGGGCGACGGTCAGCTTGCCTGCCACGCCGTTATGAATATCTTTGACTGCAAAGAGTTTTACCGCAAGTGGATAAACGATATCCGTGACTGTCAGGATGAGCTTACAGGTCATATTCAGTACACCGCGCCCTATATCCGTTCGGGCGGCGGGCCGGGAGGCTGGGGCTGTGCAATTGTTGAAGTGCCGTATCAGTTCTATAAGCATTTCGGAGACTCCTCGGTGCTTGAAGAATGCTATCCGAATATGCTCCGTTATTTTGATTATCTTGAATCTCATTCCGAGAGAGGTCTTGTAATCAGCGACAAGGAAGGGGAGTGGTGCCTCGGAGATTGGTGCACACCCATTTCCGTTATCCTGCCCGCACCGTTTGTCAACAACTATTTCTATATCAAATCCCTCGGCAGATGCATTGAGATAGCAAAGGTTATCGGAAAAGAATCTGATATTCCGCTTTTTGAAGAACGCATAGAGCAGAGAAAAGATGCCGTGATGGCGGCTTATTTCAATAAATGGGACGGCAACTTCCTCGGCGGAGTTCAGGGCGCAAACGCCTTTGCCGTTGATATAGGTCTCGGCGACGAAAGAACCTATAAATCAATGGTTGACCGCTATGAAAAGCTCGGCGGCTACGATACGGGCATTTTCGGCACGGATATCCTCACGAGAGTTCTTTTTGAAAACGGAAACGGTCAGCTTGCGGCTGATTTGCTTCTTTCCGAAACACGCCATTCCTTCGGTGAAATGAAGCGTCTGGGAGCAACAACCTTGTGGGAATACTGGCCCGGTTCACTCAGAGACCGTTCTCATAACCACCCGATGTTCGGTGCGGTAACCGCATATATCTATGATTATATCCTCGGCATCCGCGCGAAAAACGGCTGTGCGGGTTATTTCGAAATAATAATATCTCCCGTTATTGTTGACGGGATAAGCAGAGCCGGCGGATTCAGAACACTTGCTACGGGCAAGGTTTCGGTTTCCTACAGAAATAATAAAGACACCATAGTATTTGATATTTCGATTCCGGAAAATCAGCCTGCAGAATTTGTTTTCGGCGGCGAAAAGAGAACTCTGAATACAGGTAAAAATCAATTCACAATAAAAATCTGATAAAATGCATTAAAACACCGTGTTGCGGATAGGATTCCGTGACACGGTGTTTTAAATTAAGGAGTTCTTAATATTTCTTAAGGAGTTGTTAATTGAACCTTAATCAGCATAAAAGTATAATTAAATCAAGGCTAAAGCCTATGCTTTGCACAGAGATATTTAATAATTTATTTGAAGGGGACAAAAAGAATGAATCTCGGAAGCAAAATCGAAAATCTTAAAATCATGCAGAACGCAGGCCTTCCCGTGCCTGAGTTCGAAACCTTCCCGTTTGACGAACTTGTGCCGTCAAAGCATCTGATTGAGGCGGCACTCCTTGAATCGGAAGGCAAATCCGCAAGTGAAAAGAGCCGTATTCTCAAAGAGGCTGTCAGAAAATCCGTAGTTATCGGCAGAAATCCCGTGCTCAAGGGTGAGCTTTTTTCGGTGCGTTCTTCATCGTGTGTTGAGGATTCGGCGGAAAATAGTTTTGCGGGTCAGTTTGACACCTTTCTTAATGTTGAACGCAAGGATATTCCCGAAAGAATAACCGACTGTGTCTGCTCGCTCTATAATGAAAATGTTCTTGATTATATGGAGAAGGCGGGGCTGGATATCGCTCAGCTTCAGATGAATGTTATTGTTCAGCGGATGGTCAATGCAGATGTTTCGGGCATTTTGTTTACGGCGAATCCTCAGGGCATTCTCAACGAAAGCGTTATCGTTGCGGGCAGGGGACTCGGCGAAAATGTTGTTTCGGACAGAATAGACACAACATCATATTACTATTCGTTGACCGATGATATTTATTATTATGACGGCAAGGAAAATCTGCTCAGCGATGAAATAGTTCGAGAGCTTATATCAACATCAAAAAAAATCTGCGGCTTTATCGGTGAATATACCGATATCGAATTCGCAATCGAAAACGACGAGCTTTTTATTCTTCAGGCAAGACCGATAACAACCGTTTCTGATAAGAATCCGCTTTTGTTTGATAACAGCAATATCGTTGAGAGCTATCCCGGTCTGAGCCTTCCTCTTACGGTTTCTTTTGTTGAGATGGTTTATGCGGGCGTATTCAAGGATGCCGCACGCAGGCTTCTCAAAAACGAAAAAGAGCTCGAAAAGCACTATGATATTCTCGAAAACACTGTCGGCACCTCAAACGGAAGGCTTTATTATAACCTCAACAGCTGGTATTCGGCAATCAAGTTTCTTCCGTTCAGCAAAAAAATAATTCCCGTCTGGCAGGAGCTTGTCGGGGTTAAGTACAAGGATTATGATGACAGCGCAAACAGAATCAACCCCATAGTCAAAGGCTCGGTTTATTTTAGTACTCTTTGGGAGCTTATCAATGCGCCGAAGAATATGAAAAAGCTGAGCGACCGTTTTGAGGATATCAAGGAATATGTTTACCGCAGATTCAAAGAGGATATGAACGAAAAAGAAATCCTTGAACTTTTTGATAAAATTCAGGATCAGCTTCTTTCCTGCTGGGGTGTTACTCTTATCAATGATACCTACGCATTCATTTTTACGGGTATGCTCAAAAGCCGCTTTAAAAAGAAATTTAAAAATCACGAAGAAATTGCCAATGCTTTTATTTCGGGCATTTCCAACATAGAGAGTATGAAACCCGTCAAAGAAATGATCCGCATTGCTCTCAATAAAGATAAAATGACACTCGATGAATATTGCAGAAATGCGGAAGAATATATCGATGTTTACGGCGACAGATGCCTTGAAGAACTGAAACTTGAAACCGAAACCTTCCGCACCAACCCCGAGATGTTTGATAACAAAATTCTCGAATTCGCTGAGGACAGAGAAAAGCTTGAACCTCTTCTTTATGAGCAGAAGCAGAAAACTCCCGATATCGGCAATGACCGTATCACAAAATTCCTCAGTAAAAGATGTATGCTCGGTATCGGTAACAGAGAGATTCAGCGTATGAACAGAAGCCGCATTTTCGGTATGGTCAGAGAAGCTGTTCTCCGTCTGGGTGAGATTTACGTTAAAAAGGGTTATATCGAATCAAAGCGTGATGTGTTTTATCTTAGTCTTGATGAACTCAGGTCGCTTGCAGACACACCCTGCGATATGAAAGAAACCGTTTTCGGCAGAAAGAAAAAATACGAAATGTTTGAAATGCTTCCCGCATATTCAAGAATCGTTTTCAGCGGTGATGCATTTGATAAGAACCACAGAAATATCAATATGACCTCGGTTTATACGGGCAAAGACGAAATGGTTGGCGTGCCCTGTTCAAACGGTATTGTTGAGGGAGAGGCATATGTTGTTACGGATGTCAAAAAAGCAACGAGCGTCAAGAATAAAATCCTTGTCACAAAGATGACCGATCCCGGGTGGGTGTTTCTTCTTGCAGAGGCAAAAGGCGTTGTGAGTGAAAAAGGCTCTCTGCTTTCGCACACAGCCATTATTTCAAGAGAACTCGGTATTCCGGCCGTTGTCGGAATCGATAACCTTCTCACAACGGTCAAAAGCGGCGATATCGTTCGTCTCGACGGAGCGTCAGGCGTAGTTAAAATAGTTAAAAGGGCATCGTGATAATCGGGCAGACTCAGGTCTGCCCTTTTTATTTTAAAAATATTGTCTTTTTTCTTTTTGTATGATAAAATTTACTTATATATAAACTCCTTACAAAAGGTGTGGTTCCATTGAAGATAATAGCAAGCGATTATGACGGCACTCTCAACCACGGCGGAATAGATGATGTCAAACTGAACGCAATCAAAAAATGGCGTG
Source organism: Acutalibacteraceae bacterium (assembly GCA_045590575.1). GTDB lineage: Bacteria > Bacillota > Clostridia > Oscillospirales > Acutalibacteraceae > CAG-177. The sequence continues at coordinate 25,688 of JAZNRG010000057.1, forward strand.
CGGCGGGCAATGTTTTTGCGCTGATAAGCGGCAGAGGTCCCGACAGTGTTCTTGAGCTCTACCGTGAAAAAAAGTTCGGCTGCGACTATCTTGTTGCCAACAACGGTGCCGTTATCCTCGAAACAAACGGAAACCGTGTTTCCGATGTAAGATGTGACGGAGGAATTGCCGTGCCTCTTTTAAAGCTGCTTTTTGAATGCGGATGCACCTGGGGATATGTGCAGACGGATTTCCCTTGCCGGGTGTTTGCGGATAAAAACGACTGCATTGAAGACGGGCATTACACTCTTGAAAATATCCCATTAATTCCTTATTTCAATCAGATAAACACTCAGCTTCCCGATTATGAAACCGCTGAAAAAGTGACCGCCATTGTCAGAAAAAAATTCGGAGAAGTGCTCAATCCTCTTCAAAACGGAGTTTGCATAGATATAGTCAGAGCCGATATGGATAAAGCAAAAGGCATTTATCTTCTTATGGATATCCTCGGTGCAGAATATGACGATGTTATTGCCGTCGGTGATAATATCAACGACAGAGCGATGATTGAGGAATTCAGGTCATATGCAATGGAAAACGGTGTTGAGCTTATAAAAGAGCTTGCGGACTGCACAACTCCCGGTATCACGGAGCTTATTGAAAAAGAACTTGAACAAGGCGTGTGAATTATGAAAAATATTTTTGAATCAAAGCTCAGTTTACATAATATAACCGTAAACAACAGAATCGTGTTTCATCCCATGGAGGGTTGCGACGGCACTTCCGAAGGTGCGGTTGATGAGCTCACACGCAGAAGATATCTCCGTTTTGCAAAAAGCGGTGCGGGTATAATCTGGTTTGAGGCAACTGCGGTAACAAACGAAGGCAGAGCAAATCCCAGGCAGCTTTTTCTTAATAAAAAAACCAAAGGTTCATTCGAAAGTCTTATCAAAGAGATAAAAGAGGTTTCTCTCAAAGAAAACGGTTTTGAACCCGTTATCATCGTTCAGCTGACCCACAGCGGCAGATTCAGCAAGCCGAACGGCACTCCCGAACCAATTGTTGCTTACAGAAATGCTCATTGGGAAATCGGTAAGGAAGAGCAGCCTTATGTTATTGCAACCGATGATTACTGCAAAACCATACCCCAAAAATATTATGATGCGGCGATTCTTGCTAAAGAGGTCGGGTTTGACGGCATAGATGTCAAGTGCTGTCACGGCTATCTGTTCAATGAATTCCTGAGTGCAAAAGAGCGTGAGGGTATTTACGGCGGCAGCCTCGAAAACAGAACAAGACTTTATTTCGAATGCATAGATGCCGTCAAAAATGCGGTTGGTGATGAGGTGTTTGTGACCACAAGACTCAATGCCTGCGACTGCTTCCCTTATCCTTACGGCTACGGCGTTGATGCCGATAACAACATAGATTTAACCGAAACAAAAATTATTATAAGATTTCTTTATGAAAAGGGAGTAAGACTCATAAATCTTACCTTGGGCAATCCTTACCTTATTCCTCATATCAATCGCCCGTGCATCAACGCACCCGAAGACGGTAATGTTGGTATGAAGAGAATTTATGATGTTACAAAAGAACTTAAAACAGAGTTCCCCGATATGTATTTTGTTGCTTCGGGTCTCACTTTTCCCGGAGAAAATGCAATGGAATATGCAGCAGAAATAATACGCGACGGAGTTGCCGATTTAGCGGGCTTTGGTAGGCTGACCTTTGCATATCCCGATTTTTATAAAGATTATCTTGAAAACGGCAGGCTTGATAATTCAAAGCTTTGCCTCAAGTGCAGTAAGTGCTCTCAGCTTATGAGAGCGGGTACCGTTGCGGGATGTCCCATAAGAGATTCAGCGGTCTATATGCCTTATTATAAGAAATACGTTAAATAAAGAGGTTTTGATTATGACGGCAGTAATAACAGGCTCAAGCAGGGGAATAGGTCTCGGTATTGCAAAAGAGCTTTTGAAAATCGGCTGTACGGTTGTGCTTTCCGCAAGAAAAGAAAGTCCGGAAGTTGAAGAATTGAAAAAAGAATATAACGGCAGAGTTGTTTTTGTGCCCTGCGATATTTCGGATATCGGCGATATTGAAAATCTTGTTTCTGAGGTTAAAAAGAATTTCTCAAGCATTGATTTGCTTGTCAATAATGCAGGTGTTGCGCCGAAGGTGCGCAAGGATATTCTTGAAATAACTCCCGAAGATTTTGATTTTGTTGCCGATATAAATCTTAAAGGCACCTTTTTTGTTACCCAGAAATTCGTGCCTCTTCTTAAAGAAAACGGCAAGGCGAGGATAGTCAATATTTCCTCGATGTCGGCATATACCGCTTCGGTTAACAGAGGCGAATACTGTGTTTCAAAAGCGGGCATTTCGATGATAACAAAGCTTTTTGCCGCAAGGCTTGCCGAATTCGGCATAAGCGTGCTCGAAATCAGACCGGGCATAATCGAAACCGAAATGACTGCAAAGGTCAAAGAAAAATATGAGAATATGATTGCCGAAGGTCTTACTCCGATAAAAAGAATGGGTCAGCCTGAGGATATCGGCAAATGCGTTGCTTCGATAGCAAACGGCAATTTTGATTTCTGCACGGGCACGGTCATTGACTGCGACGGCGGATTTAACGTGAGATGCTTATGATTAAGATATATGATGCCATAGTAATCGGAAGCGGTGCCGCCGCCTACGGTGCCGCCGATTGGCTTTTCAAAGAAAACGTGACCGATATTGCCGTTATCTGCGAAAACAGATTAAGCGGCACTTCCCGTAACACGGGCAGCGACAAGCAGACATATTATAAGCTTTCTATGGACGGTTTCACGCAGGACAGTCCGTATAAAATGGCGAGTGATATTTTTGCCGCAGGCGCTTGCGACGGCGAAAAAATGTATCTTCAGTCCGTTAACAGCACAAGGTGTTTTCTTCGCCTTTGCGATTACGGAGTAGGGTTTCCGCAGGATGAATTCGGCGGCTATCCGGGTTATAAAACCGACCACGATAACACCGTCAGAGCAACTTCAATCGGTCCGCTCACTTCAAAGGTGATGACGGAAAAGCTCGAAAATGTTGTGCTCAATAGAAACGGAACCCCGCTTCTCGATAACCGTCAGGTTGTTAAAATTCTCAAAGAGGGTAACTATGCAGTCGGTGTTACGGTTCTCAATACCGAAACCGATGAGCTTGAAAATATTTATGCCCGCAATGTCATCTGCGCCACGGGTGCACCTGCCTGCATTTATGAGAATTCGGTTTATCCCGAATCACAGCACGGAATGACGGGCGTTCTTATTGAGGCGGGAGTTCGTCTTTGCAATTTTTCGCAGTGGCAATACGGCATGGCTTCCGTCGATTTCAGGTGGAATGTTTCGGGCAGCTTTATGCAGGTTGTTCCCCGATTTGTCAGCGTTGACGAAAACGGAAATGAATATGATTTTCTGAATGACTGTTTTGGTTCCGTTGCCGAAATGTGCAACCACATTTTTCTCAAAGGATATCAATGGCCGTTCAGCTTTGAAAGAGCAGAGTATTCTTCGAAAGTTGATATTGCCGTACATAACGAAACTCAAAAGGGCAGAAAGGTTTATCTCGATTATACCCGCAATCCGAAAGGTTATGATTTTGAATCTCTCTGCGATGAGGCGAAGGATTATCTTCAGAAGAATGATGCTCTCGGTGAAACTCCGATTGAAAGACTCAGAAAACTCAACCCGAAAGCCATTGATGTTTATTCAGGGCATAATATTGATATATCAACGCAGATGCTTCGTATAGCCGTCTGTGCTCAGCATAACAACGGCGGAGTTTATACCGATAACAATTACGAAACCGATATTAAAGGTCTTTATGTGATCGGCGAAGCGGCAGGTACTTTCGGACTTGCAAGGCCGGGCGGTACCGCTCTCAATGATACTCAGGTAGGCGGACTTCTCTGTGCAAAGCATATTGCGAAAAAGTGTTATGAAAAAGAAATCAAATCTGTAAGTACAGAAACATTCGATGCTTTTGAGATTGACCGGAGCGTTGATTATTCATATATTAAAACAAAAATGAGCAGATGCGCCGCATTCCTTCGCAAGAAGGAAGAATGCATTGTATTGCTCGGTGAAATAAACGGTGTTCTTTCGGCTTATCCGTTAAGGCATAAATCTCTCAGCGATTATTTTTATGATAAGGATATGCTTCTGAGTGCGAAGGCTCTTCTCGAAACCGTAATTGGAGAAATGCCGCTGACGGGAAGCAGAGGGGGAGCGGTTTATTCGGAAAACGGCAAAACCTTAAGCGAAAACAAAGAATACAGAAAATATCTTACGGTAACCGCAAACGGAGTTGTTTCTTTTGAGAAAACAAAGCCCGTGCCCGTAACCGATGAACCGTTTGAAAAATATCTTAACCGTATTTAGGAGGTGCGTATGAACAGTTTTAAAACAGGTGTTGCAAGTGTAACCTTCCGCAACAAAACTCTTGCGGAAGTGGTTGAAATTGCAAAAAACGCCGGAGTTGACTATATTGAATGGGGCGGAGATGTCCATGTAAAATCCGTTGACGATGCAAAAAAAGCAAGGGCTTTATGCGAGGAAAACGGAATTAAAATCTGTTCATACGGCAGTTACTACAGAGTCGGAAGTCGCGATGCGGACGAATGGAAAAGTGTTTGCGAAATCGCATCGGAAATGGGTGCGTCCACCGTCAGAGTATGGCTCGGAAACAAAGACAGCGAAAAAACTTCCGATGAGGAATACAATATTCTTTTCGATGATTTGAAGAGTATGTGTGCCGTTGCAGGGGAATACGGAATTGTTGTGTCGCCCGAATGCCACGATAATACCTTTAATAACAATACCGATGCATTCCTTAAGTTGAAAAACGAACTTTGTGCAGATAATTTCAAAACATATTTTCAGTCCCGTTATTTTCGGTTTGAATACGATATCGACAGAATAGAGAGAACTTTTGATTATATTGAAAATGTTCATATAAGCTACCGCGACCTTGCGAAAGAGCAACGCTTCAGAAAGAAGGACAGAGCCTATCTTGATAAGCTGCTCAAAAAGCTTTCGGAAAAGAATTTCGGCGGTGTTGTGCTTGTTGAATTCACAAAAGGTTCAAAAGAGAAAAACTTCTTTAAAGATATAAAAAGACTCAAGAATACGCCCGTTACAAAATGAGAGGAGAAATAAAGATGAATTTCGATTTGGCATTAAAGCTTTATAAAGAAAATCCTTCGGCAGAGGTTCTTGATAATTCCGTTAAAGGCTTGCTTGATGAAATGACTCTCAAGGAGAAGGTTCGCCTTATGCAGGGTCACGCAATGGGTGTCACAATAAAAAACACTCTCACCAAGGGCAGATATTATAACGGTGAAGCATATCCTGCAGGCGGATGCAAAAGGCTCGGAATTCCTCCCGTGCTTTTTACCGACGGACCCAGGGGAATCGTTATGGGCAAGTGCACCTGCTTCCCCGTTTCAATGCTCAGAGGTGCAACCTTTGATGATGAACTCGAATACGAAATCGGCAAGGTTTTTGCAAAGGAAGCAAGCGCACTCGGAGCCAACCTCTATGCGGGCGTGTGCATAAATCTTCTCCGCAATCCTATGTGGGGCAGAGCGCAGGAAACCTACGGAGAGGACCCGTTCCTGCTCGGTAAGATGGGTGCTGCTCTCACAAGAGCAATGCAGGAAAACGGAATTATTGCCTGCCCGAAGCATTACGCACTCAACAGCATCGAGGACCTTCGCTTCAAGGTTGATGCAAAGGCGGATGCAAGAACTCTCCACGAAGTCTATCTTCCTCACTTCAAAAAGTGCATCGATGCGGGCGCAATGTCAATAATGGGTGCCTATAATAAAGTCAACGGCACTTATGCTTGCGAAAACAAAGAGCTTCTTACTGATGTTTTAAGGGATATGTGGGGCTTTGAAGGCTTTGCACTTTCCGATTTCTTTTACGGTATTTATGATGCGGTCAGAAGTGTCAAAGCGGGTATGGATATGGAAATGCCTTATTATTTCCGCTATGCCGTGCTTAATCATAAGCTGAAAAAGGGTGAGCTGACCGAAAATGATATCAATCTGAGCGCAGACAGAATTCTCAGAGCACTCATCAAAACTCAGGTTAATTATAAAAAGCATCCTAAATCCGTTATACTTTCTAAGGAGCATACCGACCTTGCAAGAAAAACCGCAGGCAAAGGCACTGTTCTTCTGAAGAATAACAATAATGTATTGCCCCTTGCTTCAGGCAAGAAAATTGCCGTTGTAGGCAGATATGCCGATAAAGTCAATGTCGGTGACCACGGCAGCAGCAATGTTTTCAGCCCCTATGCAATAACCGCATATGAAGGAATCAAAAACCGTTTCGGTGCGAAAAATGTTACCGTATATAACGGTTGCGATACAACGAAGGCAAGGGATGCCGTAAGCGGCTCTGATTATATTGTTGCCTGCGTCGGAAGTGACTGGCTTCAGGAGGGCGAATTCCTTGTTAACCTCGGCAACGTCAAAAAGAAGCCCAAGGGTTCGGGAGGCGACAGGGCGGATCTGAGAATCCCCGCAGAGGATGTTAAACTCATCAACGCAATGTCAGCAACGGGCAAAAAGCTTATCGTCAACATTATGGGCGGCAGTGCCTATGTGATAAAGGAATGGACAGATAAAGCAGATGCAATTCTGTTTTCGTTCTATTCGGGTCTTGAGGGCGGCAACGCTCTTGCAGATATTCTCAGCGGCGATGTCAATCCCGGCGGCAAGCTTCCGTTCACAATAGCGTGCAACGATAACGATTATCCCGCATTTCTTCATATTGCCGATAAAGAACGTGAGATTGATTACGGCTATTATCACGGCTACACTCTTATGGATAAAAAGAATATCGAGCCGCAATATCCTTTCGGTTTTGGTCTTTCTTATACGGATTTTGAAATCTCGGACTGTGCTGCTGAAAAAGACGGCGATAATATAACCGTTACCGCAGCGGTGAAGAATATCGGTAAAGTCAGCGGTGATGAGGTTGTTCAGGTTTATATTTCAAGCAACAACAAAGCCGAAGAACGACCCGTTAAACTCCTCAAAGGATTCAAAAGGGTTTCTGTTGCTGCAGGCGAATCGGTTAAGGCTGTAATAGAAATATCGGTTGACGATATCAGATTCTTTGCCCCCGAATCTTCTGAATGGAAGGTTGATGAATCTTACACCGTGCTTATCGGCACGGACAGCAGAAATGCAAAGCCCGTGTGCGAAATCAGTTTTTGAGTTCGGAGTGTATTTATGAAAATAAGCAGATATTCTCCCGATGCCTTTATGGAAGGTGTTTACGGCAAGATTCTCGCAACGCCGTATGAAAACGCCTGCGACAAGCGGAGCGTTCTTGAGGTCGGTGCGAAGATTAAAGAACATACAAAGCAAATGCTCGGAATCGACAGAATTCCCGATAAATCAACCGACTTAGCCGTTGAATCAGTCGGCAAAGAACTTGATTATCCCGAGTATACTCTCAAAAAATGTTCGGTCACCGTGTGCAAAAATCTCGATATGCTTTTTTATGTTCTTACCCCCAAAAATATAAAAAAACCCGCACCCGGAGTCGTTGCTCTTTGCGGTCACGGCTACGGAGTGAGGCAGATTCTCAACATATCCAAAAGAGGCGGCAAGAAAAAATTCAATTATATTGATAATTATCAGAAGAATTTTGCGGTTGAACTTGCAAAAAGAGGCTGTGTTGTTGTTGCTCCCGAGCTTTTCGGCTTCGGAGAAGCACGGCTTCGCAAGGATTTGCAGAAGCCTTTTTATATCAGCTCCTGCGATGAGCTTTCGCATCATCTTCTGCCGCACGGTCTTACCGTTGCTTCAATGAGAGTTTATCAGGCTCTTGTTTGCGCCGATATACTTTGCGGATTCGATAATGTCAACAAAGAAAAGCTGTCGTGTATGGGTATCTCGGGCGGCGGTCTGACAGCTCTTTACGCATCCGTTATTGATGAAAGATTTTCAAAGACCGTTATCAGCGGATATATCAACACTTTTAAGGGCAGCATTCTTTCTCGCTGGCATTGCCCCGATAACTATATTCCCGGTATTCTCGGAATAGGCGAAATCTATGATTTTGCATCGGCTCTTGCACCGAGAGAGCTTCTTATAGAATCGGGCAAAAAAGATAAACTCTTCCCGATAGAATCGAGCATAAAAGCTCACGAAAACATAAAGAGAGTTTATTCTCTTGCGGAAGCGGAGAATAAACTTCATATTGATATCTTCAACGGCAAACATTCGGTCAGCGGAAGGAAATCTTTTGAGTTTTTGAGTAAATGAAAAAATCACCGTACAGTTCAACTGTACGGTGATTTTGTATGTTGTTATGCGAAAAGATTCATAATGATTCTGCCGAGAAGTCCGCCGTATCTGTCAATCATTGCAAAGAGGAAATCCATAAATCCGAGGTCAATGATTGTTTCGTCGCCGCTGTCTGTTGCTTTGTCTGCATTGAGTGTGAAGCCTTCGGTATAAACAACGCCGCCTTCACCGAATACTTCTGCTCTTACATAGCCTTTGATAACATCTTCATAATCGTTGAGGTCAAATGCGGTGTCGTCAGCTTTTGTTGTTGCTATCAGCTTGCCGTCTGAAATCCAACGGACAAGGAGTGCGTTTTCGGAATCTATTGTGATTGTATCTTCGGCTTCATCAACGGTGATTGATTTGATTGAAGGTCTTGTTGCGGTTGCAAGGAAGCCTTCGTCATCAAGAGCTGTGTAGCTTACACCAACCTGACCGTCATCTCCCGACTTATCCTTTTCCTCACACTCTGCGTCGTATCTTACAACGATGTCTGCAATGTTAAGATAAAGTTCGGTTTCACCGTAGAAACTCTTGAGAGCTTCAGCGATCTGTGCAAGCTCGTTGCGGTTGTGGATGCAGGTGCTCTGAGCAAAGATTTCGCCTTTTTCAAGTGCGTTTCTGATGCTTGCGTTTGTAAGGGATTCTGCAAGAACAAGTGTGCTGCCGGTATCGATCTTATCGAGCTGATGAGCATCGCTTGTTGCAATTGCAGTAACGGTTTTGCCGCTTTCGGCAGCCTTTGCGAGCATAATATCCCAGAGTTTTCTGTCGTATCTTGTTCTGCCGTCGCCCTTGCTGTTGATATCAATGCCGATGCAGGAATCGTAGTTGTTGATGTAGCCGTAGAACTTGTTGATATAGTAGTTGTATGACCAGTTATCCATATTATAAGCATCTTCTTCATAGAGCTCATAACGTGCCTGGGTGTATTCACCGGGATGGTTGATAACCGAGATGCCGCCTGCTTTGTCAACGCCGAGAATAGCTGTTCTGTAATCGCTGGGAAGGTTATTTTCATAAGGAGCAAACCAGCTGTTTACGTGAGCGTTTACGGAAAGTGCGTTGTTCTCGATTCCGTAAGGAATTCTGAGGATTTCTCTGTCTGCCGTAACGAGATAATCATCGCCGTCAACTGTTTTCATTTCATAAGCAACTCCGTTTGGGAATGTGCCCTTCGTTTCAAGAGATACAATTTCACCGTCTGTTTTGCCTATAAGGCTCATAACTGTTGTTACAATATTGCTTACTTTTTCTGTCCAGCTTGTATTGGATATGCCGTGGTCGGTTATTGCAACAACATCAAAGCCTGTTTCGTAATGGCGCTGGATGGAATCGATGAGCTTATCGTCACCGTCACTGGCGTTGGTGTGGGTGTGGAGAGCTGTTTTGTACTGATTAACTGTGCTCCAGTTAATATCCGCATAGGGATTTGTGATTGTGTAGCCTTCGTTGCCTTCTGCAAATGCAAGGGGAGCAAAGCTCATAAGCATAAGTGCTGCAAGCAAAACGGCAACGGTTTTTTTGAACTGTTTCATAATTGTTTCCTCCCGAAATCAAGAGTTTTATAAATTTGTTATATTTTATTATATCAATCATAATCGGTTTTGTAAATAGTTAACAAAAAAATATAAACATTTTTGGCAGGGAAAATTTGTTATCTGTTTGATATTGCCGTAAAACTGTGTTATTATTTATTTATAATATATTCAGGAGGATTGCTATGTTTATTATCAGGAAAATCTGGAGTATAATCACCCTGCCGCTGCTTATCATTACTTTACTCACAAGCCCCGTTGCGCAGACAACGTCTACAGCCGAGCTTGTTTCAAAAGACAGTTTTGTTTTTGAAAAGGCTCTCCTTATGGGTCAGGGCATAACAACTGACGGCGAATATTATTACACAAGCGGTTCAATTGCCGCTTTGGATTTAACTGCTCTTGCAAAATTTACTTTCGAGGATATGGAAATCGTGAAGAGCCGCATAAATCCTCTGCCGAAGGAATGCTCAAAGAGAGGCGATGACCACATCGGCGGAATCAGTTATTATAACGGCAAGATTTATGCATCCGTTGAAGACAGCGACGAATATATCTATCCCTGTATAGTTGTTTTTGATTGCGAAACACTCAAGGCAACGGGTGAGATTTATGACCTTCCCGAAGAGCAGTATGATGACGGTGTGCCCTGGTGTGCCGTTGACCGCGAAACAGGTTATCTTTATGCCACAAAGTGGAACGATATAAAAACCATCTATGTTTATGATATCAATGACGGCATGAAACCCGTCAAAGAAATTCCTTTGAAAGGCATTGAAACAATTCACCGTATTCAGGGCGGAGAATTCTATAACGGTACTCTTTATCTTTCGAACGACTGCGAGGATAAGGGAAACATCAAAAATATTTTATCGGTAAATGTTGAAACAGGTGAGGTGGCCGTTGCAGCCGAAAGAGATGTCGGCGGCGATAATATTGAGGCGGAAGGTCTTACCTTCTGGGAATCCGAGGACGGTTCATTTATGCACGTGTTGGACTATAACAAAGTAATCGGCATATTTGTTCATCATTATAAAACCGGATTTTAGGAGATAACTATGACTTTCAAAGATATCAATATCAGAGATCCGTTTGTACTTCCTTATGAAGGGAAATACTATCTCTACGGCACCCGAGGTTCAACCGCATGGTGCAGCGCAAGCGGTCTGGATGTGTATGTGAGCGATGACCTCAAAACCTGGAGCGAGGCTCACGAATGCTTTTCTGTGCCCGAAGGATTCTGGGCTGATAAGGAAATATGGGCGCCCGAAGTGCATATTTATAATGGCGCTTTTTATATGTTTGTTTCTTTGCGCGCGGATAACAGGGCAAGGGGAACACAGCTTCTCCGCAGCGATTCGCCGATAGGTCCCTTCCTTCCTTTCACCAATGATGCAATAACACCGGCTGAATGGCAATGCCTTGACGGAACATTTTATGTTGATAAAAACGGCGATCCCTATATCGTATTTTGCCACGAATGGGTTCAGGTTAAGGACGGCGAAATCCATGCAATGAAGCTCACCAAAGACCTTACCGCTGCAGCAGGGGAGCCGATTCTCCTCTTCAAGGCATCGGAACCCGAGTGGGCGGATAAATCAAGAGATACCTTTATCACCGACGGTCCGTTTATGTACCGCACAGAATGCGGCAGGCTTCTTATGATATGGTCAACGTTTACTCCGAGCGGTTATGTGCAGGCTGTTGCATATTCCGATAATGGTGAGATTGACGGCAAGTGGTATCACGAAGAGCCTTTGTTTGATGATAACGGCGGTCACGGTATGATATTCGAAGATTATAACGGTCAAAAGTATCTTATTTTGCATTCGCCGAACGAAAACCCGAAAGAAAGACCCGTTCTTTTTGAAATAACAGAAGAAAACGGAGCCTTAAAACTTATCTGAAATGAGGAATTGAATTGAAAAGAATTATCAGTATTTTTCTTGCTTTATCAATGATTTTGTCGCTTGTTGTTCCTGCGTTCGCAGGCGGCGATGATGCGCCCGAGGCTTCGGCGGAAAAGGTGCCCGTTGTTCTCGTCAGAGGTATGAATTTCGGCGGACTTTATCTTGATTACGGAACCGAAAACGAAAGACCCGCCATTAATGCCGATGCAGGCATGATAGTGAAATATGTTTTTAAGGCTATCGGAAAAGGTCTTGTAACTTTCAGCTTTGATAATGTTATCGATGTTGTTATTGAGTGTGTTTATAATGTTCTCGGCGGTCTCGCAATCGATGAATTGGGCGAATCTGTCCACAGTGTCGGCTTGCCCAAGTATCCTCTCAGTGCCGATAATTATCCCGAATTCAACGATGCGGTTGACAGTGAGCTCGGTATGGTCAGAAGATGCGTTGAAGAGTTCGGCGCAGGATATACATATTATGTCAACTATGACTGGCGCCTTGACCCCTTTGTTATTGCCGATGAAATCGATGCTGCAGTCAAAACAGCAATTGCAACAACAGGCAAAGACAAGGTTAACATCGTTTGCTGCAGCATGGGCGGTCTTATGACTATGGCTTATCTTACCGAATACGGTTATGAAAATGTGAATCGAGTTCTGTTTATGTCGTCGGCATTCTGCGGCGGTCAGGTTGCATCCGACCTTTTCAGCGGCAGACTTGATATCGACCCCGATATTCTTTATGATTTTGTTATCGATGCGGTAGGCGACAACAAAGCACTTACTTTCCTCCTTACTTCTCTTTATAAACTCGGCGTATTTGATTCTCTTACGAAGATAACCGATTTCATTACGGAGAATTATGAAGATGAAGCATTTGAAGGCGTTATAAATCCCGTTTTCAGCCATATGCTTTCATTCTGGGGTCTTGTTCAGCCCGAAGATTATAAAACTGCATTGAACTATGTTTTCGGCGATAACCTTGAAGCCCATTCCGAATTCATCAAGAAGACCGACAAAGTCCAGAATATGCTCGCAGGCAGAAATGCGCTTCTCAACGAAATGCTTGATAACGGTGTTGAAATAGCCGTTGTCGCTCATTACGATTCACCGCTTATTCCTGTTTATGAGAATGCAGACTTCAACGGTGATGGAATTCTTGAAACCTACGAAATGTCGGGCTACGCAACCGTTGCAAACTACGGCAAAACTCTCGGTGACGATTATGTTCCCGCCAATCCCAAGTATCTTTCACCCGACAGAGTTGTTGACCTTTCAACCGCCATTCTTCCCGAATATACTTATATCATAAAAGGTGCTCCTCACGTTGCAGGTAACTACGGCACGGAGTACAGCGACTTCCTTGCGTGGCTTCTCAGCTATGACGGCGAATTCTACGCAGGAGCTTCGGAGAAATATCCGCAGTTTATGCTGTCGGGAGATGACCAGAGTCTTAAACCCTTTTAAAAACAATAACGCCGTACCCGCAATGGGTACGGCGTATCTTTTATCCGTTTGCTTTGATTCTTATTTCTTCAATGCTCATTTCGGTCAGTTTACCTTTCTTTGCAAGAAAGCATCTTTGACCGAGCTCGAAAATATGTATATCATTCTTTATTGAATCTGAATAAACATTTATAAATTCCGCATCGGGTAACGCCTCTGCAAGACGCAGGGGCTTTTGTTTATCCTTGCAGTTGAATCCGTCGATTCTTCCTGTTTCAGGGTCCATTCTGGTTGCAAGCATAACATCAACCTTGTATTCGTCACAAATGGGTTTGAGAAAAAATTCGGGTGATGCGGAGCAGACAACTATCGGTCTTTCCCTGTTTTCGGGGTTGAAAATCGGATAAATGTTTTTCTTTTGATTTTTCCAGAATTTTTCAGCCATTTTCGGTCCGTTTATAAAACGAAGGAATGAGAAGCATCGTCCCTTGAATTGGTCGCCGAAGCCGAGAAAGAAAAGAATGAGATTGAGCAGAAGCCACGGAGCAAGAATAATAAGATACGGTCGGTGCAGGATGCAGTAAAACAGAAAAACCGTTTCCGAATCCTGCGGATAGACCGTTTTGTCAAAATCATAAAGGTCAAATTTGTTATCAGACATTGAAGGTTACCTTTTTGCCGTTGAGCACAGTTTCTTTTGCTTCGCCGTTAACAAAAACATTGTATGTGCCCTTGCCTTCGAGCGAATAGCTTGCGAGCTTACCGTCTTTCCATTCGATGTCAACAATCACGCCGCCTTTTGCAAGAAGACCGCTGACCTTGCCGTTTTTCCACTTTGAGGGAAGAGCGGGAAGAATGTAAATCTTGCCGTTATAGCTCTGCATAAGCATTTCTGTTATACCGCTCACAAAACCGAAGTTGCCGTCGATCTGGAACGGGGGATGAGCATCGAAAAGGTTTTCGTAAGTTCCGCCGCCCTTGGTGTAGTTAACGCCGACGCTCTTGACGGGTCTGAGCTGAAGCTCAATGAGTTTGAGTGCGTGGTCGCCGTCCATAAGTCTTGCCCAGAAGTTGATTTTCCAACCGAGGCTCCAGCCGGTGCCGTTATCGCCTCTGCGCTCAAGAGTTCTGCGGCAGGCCTTTGCAAGCTCGGGCGTTTCGTCAACCGTAATAAGACGTGCGGGATGAAGAGCATAAAGATGAGAAACGTGTCTGTGATGGGGCTCTGATTCGGGATAGTCATCATCGAATTCAAGAAGCTGACCGTCGCTGCCGATTTTGAAATCTGCCATTCTTGAGATTGTGTCTTTGAGAGTTTCTGCAAAGTCGGAGTCAATGCCGAGAATATTGCAGGATTTGATGCAGTTTTCAAAAAGCTCTCTTGCAATTGACATGGACATAGTTGAATATTTACCGACGTTGCAGGTGTCGTTTTCATAGATGAAACCGTTTTCGGGGGAAGTGCCGGGAGCAAGAACGAGCCTGCCTTCGTATTCCGTCATGATATCAAGATAGAATTCCGCAGCCTTCTTCATAATGGGATATGCGGTTTCTTTGAGATATTCAACATCGTTTGTGTATTCGTAATGGTCAAACAGATGCTCGCAGAGCCAACCCGATGAACCGTGCCAGAATGCCCAGCAGGCATTGCCTGCAACGGGAGTGGAGAGTCTCCAGAGGTCAACGTTATGGTGAGAAGTCCAACCCTTTGCGCCGTACTGACCTGCAGCTGCCTTTTCACCGCTGATACTGAGTTCCTTAACCATTTCGATAAGAGGAAGATTAACTTCGGGCATGCGGCACATAAGAACGGGCCAGTAGTTCATTTCGGTGTTGATGTTTACCGTGTAGTTTGAATGCCAGGGCGGAATGATTCTGTCGTTCCAGATGCCCTGAAGGGTTGATGCCTGCGAACCCTTTCTTGAGCAGGAGATTGCAAGATATCTGCCGTAGTTATAAACAAGGGTAACGAGCGACATATCGCTCTTATCCTTTTTATATGCAACAAGACGTTTGTTGGTGGGCATATCTTCCTTGCCGTCGCCGAGGTCAAGGGAAACTCTGCCATAAAGCTCTTTGTAATCTGCAATGTGAGCTGCCTTAACAGCCTCATAATCCTCAAGAGAAGCAAGTCTGTCCATGCAGGGCTTGATGTATTCCTTGCCTTCGGTGAAAGGATGTTTGTTCCAGCCGTTGAAGCTTGTTTCTGCAGTGAAGAAAAGAATCGCATATGTTGCATCATTGACTTCAAGCTGGTTTTCAAGCTTTCTGGTTGAGCCGTCGGTGATAACTTTAACGGCGGCTCTGTATCTCATGCCCCTCATTTCGGGGATTTCGGAATATTCTCTTTTGCAGGATTCGTTGTCAAGATTGTTTTCGCCGTGGCATTCACCGTCAAGAATAACACAGTTATCTTCAACAAAGCTGCTGCTTCTGAGTTTTGCATTAAGACCAACTCTGAAATTCATTTTGCCGCCTTCTGCTGTGAATTTTGCGGCGATGGTTTTTGAAGGATATGATGCAAAATATTCTCTGAAATATTTAACTCCGCCCGAGGTGAATTCAACAGTTGAAAGTGCGTTCTCAAGGTCAAGCTTTCTTATGTAATCTTTGCTTCTGCCTTTTTTGTCTAAGGTGATAACAAGGTCACCTACGGGCATATATGCCTGGCTCCAGGTGCTCTGGAAATTTGTTTCGATTTCTTTCTGTGCTTCGTGAAGCTTGCCTGCAAGAGCAAGGTCACGGGCTTTTCTGAAAGATTCGGGTGCACCGTCCTTAACGGTGTTCTTCGGATGACCGTTCCAGAGCTCATCGTGGTTGAGGCTCACAACCTCCTTTGATGTTCCTCCGTATATCATGCCGCCGAGAGTGCCGTTGCCTATGGGCAGGCTCTGTGTCCAGGCTTTTGCGGGAGCGTTATACCATAAAGTGTTTCCGTTCGCCATATATTTAATCTCCTTAAGATTATTTTTTATCAATTATACACCAACGCTATAAATCAGTCAATCTTTAAAAATGAAAGAAATCTTGCAGGATTTCTTAATTTGACTTGCATTTTTATTGCTTTTGGTGTAAAATTATATTCACTAATTTTACAGCGAGGTTCACCTATGGCAGAGAACTTTCAGTTAAAAATTGAAAAAGCATACGGCAGTCTTTCCAAAGGACACAAAAAGATTGCCGACTACATAGTTTCGAATTACGAAAAGGCGTCTTTTATGACCGCCTCCAGCCTCGGCAAGGCTGTGGGAGTGAGTGAATCAACGGTTGTC